>NZ_JASIAL010000198.1:0-8198 GCF_030042015.1 Trebonia sp.
GCGCCACGGCCAGGCAGATCAGCTCCGCATCCGACAAGCGCTTGGGCTGGCCCCGGCCGCTCCTGGCAGGCAAGGCCACGTGATCATCGATCTCCACATACAGTGCGATCAAGAGGGTGTCCAGGTCGTTCGTCACAGTCGATCATGGGCACCCTCCCCACGTCTCCGAGCCACGTTCAAGGAATCACTCATCTAGACGCGGCCATGCTCTCGGTCCAGACGTCATCCGACGGGCTGGTGATCCTATGGGGCACGGTAAGTTCCTGGGCCGCGCCCTGGCACGCTAGCGAGATTGCTGCTCCTGTGGCCCGGGAGCGGCTGGCAGGGTTATGGCGATGGCGATGAACGTGATCGCCAGGATGAACGTCGTGCCCCGGAGCCCGGCGGTCACGGGGCCGCCGAGCAGCCATGCGATCGGCAGCACCGGCCCGGCCCAGCGTGGCAGCAGCCGTGCCCGGAACACGGCGACCGCGAATGCCGCCAGGCCCGCCAGCGAGGCCAGTATCGACAGGATGTACAGCGGGCTGAGTGCCTGGCTCTCGCCGGTGACCAGGGACGCGATCGCGCATGGCAGGAAGCCGGCGAAGCCCGCGCAGGCGAGCCAGAAGCCGGCGGTCCCGAGCCGGCCGTCGGTGCGGTTGTGCAGCTGGTGCAGCCTCGTTATGGCTGCCAGTGCGGCCAGGACGAACGGGATCAGCATCGCGGTGAACGTGTAGTCCGCAGCGGTGGTCAGCGTCTTGGCGCTCGATGGCGGGTAAAGCAGTTCGAGCAGCGCCGCGGCGGCTGCCACGGCGGCTGCCGCCAGCAGGATGCCCCGCGTCTGCTTGCGCTGTTGAGTTGGGTACAGAACGGACGGTGCTTGTGCGGTTGTCATCGGTTCCTCCTTCGGTCTGGTTTCCGACGGTAGGAATCGGGTGCCCTGCTCGTCGTCAGGCCGTCTGGCGATTTCTGGTCCGCCGCCCGGTTCCCCCTGGGGGCGGAGGCCGGATCCGGCTGCGGGCGGACGCCAGGCTGTGCCTGCCGGGTTTATCGTCATGGCATGTCCGATGGCTCCGGGCGCCGGACGATGCCCGGCCGGCAGGCTCTTGAGGTGGCGCGCCGTCACCCGGTGGGCGTGCTTGCCGTCGTCCTCGCGGCTGTGCTGGCGGCGACGGCGGCACCGACGCGGGTGGCGGAGGATCCGTCGTTCCTGGCGATGATCGCGGGGACGTACTGGGTGGGGCGGCACGCCCGCGCCCGGGCGGCCATCGCCGGGCTGGCCGCCGCCCTGGCGACCGGGGCCGCCGCCCAGATCCTCGCGTCGCCGGGCAGCTCGCACGTCTCCGCGATCGCGTTCTTCTCCGTCGTGCTCGTGATCGCCCCCGCGACGGCGGGCGTGATAGCGCGTGCACGCGCCCGGCTGGCCGAACGGCTCCGCCAGGCGGCGGCCCGGGTCCGCGCGGCCAGGGAAAGCCGGATGAGCGCGGCGATCAGCGGGGAACGGCAGCGGATCGCCGCTGAGCTTGACCGCGTTATGCTGCACGCGCTGGATGGGATGCGCAGGCACGCAGCCGCCACGGACCGCGCGGAGGTCGCCGAACTCGAGCGGCTCGCCCGGGGCACGCTCGCCGAGATGCGCGGGCTACTGGTGCGGTTCCGCGCTGAGCACGCCGAGGATCGTGCCAGCGGAGGCCACGAGGAGGGGCTGGTCACTGTCCCGCCGCTGCCAGAGTTGCGCGCCCGCGTGCTGGCCGCGCTGGATGATCAGCAGGCTCGGTTGCCGCAAGCTCCTGCCCTGCCGGCATCTGCCGTCGTGCGGATGACGCTGCCCGCGCGGCGGCACGTTGATGCGGTCCTGGCAGTGCTCGCGCTGGCGCTGGCCGTCATGATCGCAGCATCCCGGGCCTGGCCGGCCGCCGCGCTCACCGGCATGGCGATCATGATCCCGGTCGCCTTCCTTCGCCGCGCCCCGCTCCCCGCCGCTGCGGTGAGCCTGGCCGCGACCATCGGCTACAGCGCCGCCGCCCGCCCGGAAGATCCGCTGGCCGGGCTGACGCCAGGCGCCATGATGGTTCTGGTCCCTCTTGTGACTGGTGCGGTGTGCCCGACGGTCCGTGCCGTGGCGGTGCTGATCGCCTGCCTCGCCGTCATCGCGTTCGCGGTCGTCGCTGATCCCGTGGCGAGCTTCAGCCCGGTGTCGGTGGCCGGGTCGGTGGTGCTCGCCGTCGCGAGCTGGGCGGTCGGCCGCGTCATCCGCGGCGGGAGCCAGCTGCTCGCGGCGCTCACCGACGCCGCCGCACAGGAGCAGGAGGAAGAAGCGGCCGGGGCACGGCGGGCCGTCGCGGAGGAGCGGCTGCAGATCGCCCGTGACCTGCACGATGCCGTGGGACATGCGCTGACCGCCATCGTCATGCAGGCTACGGCAGCGCGGCGGGTCTGGGACACCGACCCGGTGCGCGCCGCGGAGCACGTGGCCGCACTGCGCGAAACCGCCAGCCAGGCCGTCCAGGAACTGCACGTCCTGGTCATCTCGGTTGCCGTCGGGGGGGACGCCCTCCCGGCCGGCATTTCCGGAGTGGAGGACCTCGCGGTGCTCGCCGAGCAGGCCCGGCGGACAGGGCTGCCCGTGCGGTTCGCCATCGCGGGAACCGGGGTCCCGGTCTCGCCGGCCGTCAGCCGCGCAGCGTACCGCATCGCGCAAGAGGCGATCACGAACGCCGCCCGGCACGCTCCCGGAGCGCGGGTGGAGATGACAGCGTGTTTCACCGCGGCCGGGCTGATAGTGGAGGTCACCAACCGGCCCCCAGCATGGCCCGCGCTGCAGGCAGACGGTGCTGGAGGCCACGGGCTACCCGGCATGCGGGAGCGTGCCGGGCATGCGGCGGGACCGTTGCGGCGGGGCCACGGCCGGACGGCGGATTCACCGTGCTGGCACGCCTGCCGTACGGGCTCCCGCAGCCGGCTGCCCCAGAGCCTCCCGCCAAGGCGGCCCGGTGAGCATCCGGGTCCTGGTCGCAGACGACCAGTCGCTCGTGCGAACCGGGTTGCGCACTATCTTGCAGGCTGAGCCGGGCATCGAGGTCGTCGGCGAGGCAGCCGACGGAAGCGAGGCCGTCCGGCTCGCCGGCGAGCTGTCCCCCGACGTGGTGCTGCTCGACATCCGCATGCCCGGCATGGACGGCGTCGCCGCCACCCGGCAGATCCTCGCCGCCGACAGCGGGACCGGCACGGCCGATGACAGGACGGCACCGCGGGTGATCATCTTGACCACGTTCGACCTCGATGAGTACGTCTACCGCGCGCTGCGCGCCGGCGCGGCGGGGTTCCTGGTCAAGGACATCTCCGATGACCAGCTGGCCGATGCCATCCGCGCGGCCATGCGCGGGGACACGCTGCTCGCCCCGTCGGTCACCCGGCGGCTGATCGAGTCCTACACCAGGCGACCGCCTGCCGCCGGCCTGGTACCGGGCGCGGACAGTCTCACCAGCCGCGAGACCCAGGTCTGGCAGCTCATGGCCCGGGGAATGTCCAACGTCGAGATAGCCGGGGAGCTCTTCCTCGGCGAGGCCACGGTGAAAACCCACGTCTCCCGCGTCATGGCAAAACTCGGTGCACGCGATCGTATACAGGCAGTCGTCCTCGCGTTCGAGAGCGGCATCGCCTAGCAGCCAGCTCGAACCGGCCCGACGGTCCCGATCACAGACGCAGCAGGACCGCTCGTCTCATAATCCGCCGATCGCGAGGTCTACTGTGAGACGGCTGCTGCACTTTGCTGCTGCACCATCATGCAACGAGGCCGGTTCCATATGGAATCGGCCTCTGAGCTGGGGAGCCCCGTTACGGAATCGAACCGTAGACCTTCTCCTTACCATGCATGCCCGTTTTGTCGGATGGTGTCGCTCTGGGGCGAATTACCGCAGTTCGAGGCGATGGGAGTGTCTGGTTGCGTCGCACCGTGTCTGTCGTCGGCTGGGGGCGTTGTCACTTGGTTTGTCACTGAGCCCGGTGACGTCGGCGAGGTCTAGCCGGGCTACGCAAACCGCGATCGAGATCCCGCAGTCCGCGCTCGAATCGCGCTACAAGGTCTGGGGCGACAGGTGGCTGCCCTTCGGAGTCACAGCACGGCGGCTTGGTGCGAGGCTGGTCAGGCTCGTCGATGCCGAGTGCTGTATACAACAGCTGGTAGGGATTCGCTGAGCGGATGTGCTCGGCCACGAGCAGCAGGACGCATCGGTCAGACGCCTCGAAGACGGTCAGGAGACGCCATGCGCCGTAAAGGTCCAGCCGACAGATGCCCGAAAGCTGTTCTCCTGCCAGCCGGACGCCTGCCGCCTGGCATCCACGTTGGCGTATATCCTGCACAGCCACGATGAAGGATGCCTTCGCCTTCCCACGCAAGCCTGCGATCTGCTGGCGGGCTAGCTGCGTCGGTACGGTCGCGACCGTCAGCTTCGCTCCTCCGGGGCAGGATCGTCGAGTTCATGGCGCGCCCAGTCGAGGTCTTCGTCCGAGGGCACATATTCTTCGCCGAGCTCTCCGGCGCGGAGCTGACGTAGTGCCTCTGCAAGCTTGCCATCTGCGTAGTCGGCGCTGTCTTGAGCAGACCACCACACGTAGTCCCGGAGCTCGCGATTTCTTCCGAGCCGCCGTAGTTCGTCGACCAAGACTTGCAGCCGGACGAGGCTGTCGATGGTGACTTCATGCCGCCGCCGTTTCACGGCAGCTGAGGCGAGAACACCTGCCTGCCGCCATGACTCCACCGTGGTGCGCGAAACGCCCAGCAGACGAGCAGCCACCGCTACTGACACACTCGGCAGCTCACGGCGCCTGTGTTCGAGCAAGACCTGGGCGGCCTGCTTGACCCGCTGCTCGTCTAGCCTGCCCGCCGCCATGTCCTGCAGCAGGGCAACGTCGGCGACAACTTGTTCAGCGTGGTCGTACTCGCTAGCGACAGACACTGTTACACCTCCATATACTGAACAAAATTATGCCAGATTTGTTCAGTAGTGACCAGCACTCGAAGTCCTAAGCCTCAGGAACTGAAGGTCGGAGACGTGGACGCAGTTCCGGCGCCCACAGGCCGCGCCGCTCTGGGATTACGTCGGTCAGGCGCTGGGATTCCGCCGTGCCGCTAGCCACGCCAGGTCTGTTTCGTCCCTGGTCCTCGCCTCCTGCTCGCGGGCGAAGAGTGCGTCGGTCTTGGCCAGGACGAGCGTGTAGGGGCTGCCTTGCCGCCTGGTTACATGGGTGACAGGCAGTTCGGCGGCGTCGATCCGGGAGTGGATGTGCTGTCGGCGCTGCTTGGCAATCGGCCACTCGAAGGTGCGCCTGCCCTTATCTTGCAGGAACGCGCGGAGGGTATCGCAGAGGTCGCAGGTGCAGCCGCCCGCGCGCAGTTCGATCGACCAGTCGCCGGACGCGCGCAGCGGCCGGGCCAGCCGGGCGCGGAGCCGCGCAGCGCAGTCGGCGGCCAGGTCGCCGAAGCCTGCGCCGCCGCACGTGCCGTCCCCGGCCGGCTCCGCCGCGGCACGCAGCGCGGACATCTCCAGCGCAGTCACCGTGTCTCCTTGCTCACGGATATAGCCGGTCACTATGTCCCGGGCGCCGACCGCCCCGATCGCAGCCGCGCCCATCAGTACCGAGGCGAGCGGCTTGCCCAGGGCGCCGAGTTTCTCGTCGCGGCGGCTGGGCGACGATGACGCCATCCCTGCGCCGATGTCCTTGCCGAGCCATTCCCACGCCAGGTCAACGAGCCGCTGCGCGGCCAGCGCGCCGGCGCGGCCAGCGGCGTGCAGTCCCTCGCACAGGGCGGGCAGCCATTCTGCCACCCACCGTGGCCGTTCCTGTCCCCCGCCGTATGCCCAGGCCGGTTGGTCTCCGCCGAACCACGTCCCCAGCAGTTCCGCCGTCCACTGCTGCCCGTGGCCGCCGGCGATCTTCGCGAACGACTCCACCTGCGCGTCGGTCAGGCTCTCAATCCGGAACGGCCTCAGCAGCAGGGCCGCGGTATCCGGGTCTGCGACGGCGTCGGCCGCCCGCAGCGCCTTGCCGAGCAGACCGGAGGTCCTGCCACCTTCACCCGGAGTCCGGCCGCGCACCGCGGCGTCCCAGAAGGGCGCGAGCGTCGTCGCGGCGGCTCGCGCGCCCGGCACGTCGCCTGCTGACGCCATTGCGGCGAGCTCATCCAGAGCCCAGGCCGGGGAGGTCTCGGCGCGGTTCGCGAACGCCTGATCACGGGGCCATACTGCAACCGCCGCCCGGTGATACCACCGGTCCAGGGTGTTACCCCAGTTGCCCATGTAGCCCTCGTACTCCGAGGAGTACGGTGCGAGGTCGCCTGTCGGGGTGGACGCGCACACCTCATCGCCGTCCACCGACAGCGAGGTCTCTTCCAGGCGGGTGCCCTCCGGGCCGGTCCAGTGCGTGAGGGTGACCTCGGAGTCGACCAAATCCTGGATGTCGTACTCGCGCTCGCTGTCACTCGCGTTGTCGGAGTACTCGTCTTCGTCTTCGTCGTACTCGTCGTACCAGTCCCGGTATCCGTAGCCCTCATCGGCCGGGAACGCGCTGTGGGTCGTCTTGATATCAGCGAGCGCGAGGACAGACTCACAGCCTGCCCTGTCCGCCGCGGCGCGCAGCAGCGCCACCCGGCTCGCGTCCGCGCCCTTCAGCCGCCGCCAGTTCAGCCCGCGGGACGTGTACTCGTGGTCGAGGAGGTAGACGAGCCGGTTCGGCGGGTCGGCCACGGGTCCGCCGTAATAGCGAGGCACCGGCATGCTGAAGTGCTCGTGGAGCAAGTCGGCCAGCTCTGCGATCGTCCCGTCGTCCCCCTCCGGACGGCTGGTCTCGCCGTGCAGGAGCAGGTTGTAAGTGAGGGTGATCCGGTAGCCCGACGTCACCTTGAGCACCTCGTGCCTGCAGTCGGCGTAGAAGGCGACGAGCGACAGCGCTGTCTTCGACCCCCGATAGGCCTTCCACTCCTCGTTATGCCCCACGATCAGCTCGCCGCCGGCGTAGCTGGAGGGCAGGGTCACCACCAAGGTCCCGACCATCGAGTCGTCCTTCTCGGAATCCTGGTGGACAAGGAAGAACTGGTTCGGCTCATAGACCAGGAGGGAGTGAAGATCGGCGGTCAGCCCGGCGGCGTTCGGCAGTCCCAGCTCTTCCTTCACTGTGGCGAGAATGTCGTTCAGCACGGCGTCGTCCCACTCGGCGCGGACGAGGTGTTTCGGGATCTCCCACGTGTCGCGGACATCCGGATCGGTCACCGTCTTTTCGCCACGGCCGAACCTGGCCGGCTGACCGAGGCGGGCAAGCTTGCGGGCCTTCGCCGACGTCACCGGGAACCTGACTGGCCCGAAGCCCTCAACCTGCAGGCTCAAGTCGGCCATCTTCGCCGTCAGCTCAACGCTGAACGCGGTCTGCGCATCGGCCCGCAACGTCCTGGCCAGCCGGTCACGCGCCGCCGTCACCATAACACTGACCCCTCCCGCATCCCGGGAAACCGTCTCAATTCCTCTAGCGCGACCCTAGTGAACCATCCCAAGCCGCAAGCCACGCTTCCGCGGATTGCAGAAGGACGCCGCACCCAGGTCAGCGTACGGCTCATCCGACCTTGAATTCCCGTACCACAGCGATAGGTCGGCTCAGTGCCGAGGAGGTGTGACAAGCCAAGTGACAACGGCCCCAGCCGGCGGCAACGATAGCCAGACGTCCTCAGACGGTCCTAGCCTCTCGATCTCCGCTCTGCTAATCCGACATGATGCGACCTGGCCGGACGGATGCATTCTCCGCCACACGGAGACGCGCAGCGGACGAATTCCGGGCATATCCGGCTGCTCCGAGGCATCGAGTCGGATAACCGCAGGTCAGCAGGATGAAGGCACCTTGGTACGTCGCGATATTCCGGCTGCCAGCGGGATGTTAGCGGGACCCGCACCGCTTGGTTAGTCACTTGATCTTGAATTTGCCGACAAAAAGAAATTCGAAAAAGTCCCATCGAACTGAAGCCCCGTTACGGAATCGAACCGTAGACCTTCTCCTTACCATGCCTGCCGGTTTCGTCTGGTGGGGTCGCGCTGGGTCCGATTGCCGCACGTCAGACGGGTACCGGCGTCTGGGTACGTCGTGCTCTGCCCGTCATTGCCTGGAGCCGTTGTCGCTTGATTTGTCACTGGCTCCCTGAGCGACCTTCCTCCGAAACGCAGCGTTCCCCGTAG
>NZ_JASIAL010000028.1:0-2962 GCF_030042015.1 Trebonia sp.
CTGCCGCGACCGCACTGCCCGGGGACGCCGGGATGCTAGCCGGGACACTGGCCGGGACGCCGGCCGGGACGCTGGCCGCACGCGGGTGCAAGGCCGTGCTCGCCGTGGGCCTGGCGGCCGCCGTCACGCTCATGCCGGCTGCCGCGCGGGCGGCGCCCTCCGACGCCGTCCCCGGCATCCAGCAGTGGGTGCTGGACATGCTCGACGTGCCCGCCGCGTGGAACGTGACCCAGGGCAAGGGAGTCATCGTCGCCGTGATCGACAGCGGCGTGGACCCGTACGTCACCGACCTCGCCGGGAACGTCATCACCGGTCCGGACCTGACCGGACTGAGCACCCCGGAGGGCAACTCCAACTGGGGCCAGCACGGAACCTGGATGGCGTCGATCATCGCCGGGGACGGCGACGACGGGATCATCGGGGTCGCGCCCGAGGCGAAGATTTTTTCCGTCCGCGTGATACCCGACAAGAACGACCCCGGCTACCCCAAGTACGAGAGCGAGCCCGAGTCGCGCATCCAGCAGTCGCTGGCCGCTGGCATCATGGACGCCGTAAAGCGCGGCGCGCAGGTGATCAGCATGTCGATCGGGGATTTCCCGTCGAGCGCCGTGGTGCGCGCCGCGCTGCAGTACGCCTTCCTGCACGGCGCGGTGCTCGTGGCCTCCGCGGGAAACTCGGGCGAGGACGACGAGCGCAGTGACCCCGGCTACGCCCCGGTGTCGTTCCCGGCGAACTACCCGGGGGTGCTCGGCGTGGCGGCGGTCAACAGCTCAGGCGCCGCCGCCGGCTTCTCGAGCAACAACCTGTCGGTCCAGGTCGCCGCGCCCGGGGTGAATGTTCCCGCCCAGGGGCGGGACGACCTGTACTGGATGGTCGACGGGACCAGCCCGGCGTGCGCGCTGGTAGCGGGAGTGGCCGCGCTGATCAAGTCGGAATACCCGGGCCTGCCCCCGGCCCTCGTGGACGAGGCGCTGACCACCACGGCGGGCAACGTGGCGCGGGGGGGCTACAACCCGCGCACGGGCTTCGGCACGGTGAACGCCGCGGCGGCGCTGACCGCCGCGGGCCGGCTGGCCAAGGTGCACGCCGCGGGCTCGCAGGTCGCCCGGTCGGCGAGCTTCGGGGGCGGGCCGGCCGCCGTTCCGGCCGCTCCGGTGGCCCCGCGGGGTGTCGGGCAGCTTGTCCTTTTCGCGATGCTGGCGCTCCTGTCGCTGGCGCTCGTGGCGGCGGCCAGCGCGTGGTTCACCGTCATGCGCCGGTCGCCGGAGGGAGCGCACGCGGCGCATCCCCGGCCGGCCGGGGGCGCCCCTGGGCACGCCGCCGGCGGCTACGCGCCAGGTTACGGCCCGCCCTACCAGCCCTACCAGCAGGGAACGGGCTACGGCGCGCCCGGCCCGGAGCCCGGCGCGCGGGATGACCCCTGGTGAGCGCACCCGGGGATCCGGTCGATGAGTACTCCGCCCGGGTCCTCGACGTGGTGGACGCGATCCCGCCAGGTCAGGTCATGTCCTACGGCGACATCGCCGAATACCTCGGCGCCGGCGGCCCCCGCCAGGTCGGCAGGGTCCTCGCCGCGTACGGCGGCGGCGTCGCCTGGTGGCGGGTGATCCACGCCGACGGAACGCCACCGCCGGGTCACGAGACCGCCGCGCTGGCGCATTACCTGGCCGAGGGGACGCCGCTGCGTTCGGCCCGTCCGCCGGTGCGCGTCGACATGCGCCGGGCCCGCTGGGCCGGGCAGTAGCCGGGGCGCCGCTAACGGCGGCCGGCCGGCCGCGCGGTCGCAAGGCGGGTTTGCCCGTCGAATGTCAGAGGTCCGTGCTGAAATCAATCCTGATGAACGGTTACCGGCTTGTCCGGCGCCCCGACACCGGCCCCGAGGCCGGCCCCGAGGCCGGCCCCGACACCGGCCCTGGGGCCGGTGTCGCCGGCCTGCGCCTGGACGAGGCACAGCAGAGCGTGGTCGACCACAAGGGCGGCCCGCTGCTCGTGCTCGCGGGCCCCGGCACCGGCAAGACCACCACGATCGTGGCGGCGGTCGCGGACCGCATCGAGCGGCGCGGCGTCGCACCGGACCGCATCCTCGTGCTGACGTTCAGCAGGAAGGCGGCGGGGGAGCTGCGCGAGCGGATCACCGCGCGGTTGCGGCGCACCACGTCAGAGCCGCTCGCGCTGACCTTCCACAGCTACGCGTACGCGCTGGTCAGGAGGGAGTTCGTGCTGGCGGGCGACCAGCCGCCCCGGCTGCTTTCCGCGCCCGAGCAGCTGCTGGAGATACGCCGGATGCTGCGCGGGGAGGTGGCCGACGGCGGCCTGAGCTGGCCTGACCGCCTCAGGCCCGCCCTGGCCACCCGCGGGTTCGCCGAGGAACTGCGGGACGTGCTGATGCGCGCCGCCGAGCGCGGCCTGGACGGCAAGGCGCTGCGCCAGCTCGGCCGGCAGTGCAGGCGAGACGACTGGGTGGCGGCGGGGGCGTTCCTTGACCGGTATTCGGCCCGCTTCGACCTCGCCCCTGTGCCCGCCTACGACTACGCCGAGATCGTGCGGATCGCCGCGGCGCTGCTCAGCCGCCAGTCGACCCGCCAGCGCGAGCGCGACGCCTACGACGCCGTGTTTGTCGACGAGTACCAGGACAGCGACCCGGCGCAGGAGTCGCTGCTGCTCGCGCTGGCCGGCGACGGCCGGGACCTGGTCGCGGTCGGCGACCCGGACCAGTCGATCTACGCGTTCCGCGGCGCGGACGTGCGCGCCCTGACCAGTTTCCCCGACAGGTTCCGCACCCCTGACGGCTCCCCGGCCCCCGTGGTGGCGCTGCGCACCTGCCGCCGCGGCGGCCCGGTGCTGCTCGCCGCGTCCCGCCGGATCGCCCGCCGGCTTCCGCCCGGCGGCGGCGCCGCGACCTCGCCCCACCGCCGCCTCCTGCCGCTCCCGCACGCGGCGCCGGGTGAGGTGCGGATCCTGG
>NZ_JASIAL010000199.1:0-4787 GCF_030042015.1 Trebonia sp.
AGGACGAACCGGCCGGCGCGCCGCTTGCCGGCGGTAGAGGCCGCGGCCTGGCTGGCGGTCATGGCCGCGGTCGTGGCCGTGGCCGGCGCTGGCCTAGCGGCGTGCTCGTCCGCCGCCGCGGCTGCGGGCGCGCCGGGTACGTCCTGCGGCACGACCCGCACCGCCGCCAACGTGCCCGTGGTGATCAAGGTGGCCAAGGGGACCGTGGACTGCGCCGCGGTACTGCACGTCGAGGACACCTACGCGGCGATGATGCGGGCGGGCGAGGTGCCGGGCAACGGCGGCGGCGCCCCGGTCACCGTGAACGGCTGGACCTGCCAGGGGTACCCGACGCCACAGGTGCTGCGGACCGGCGACGCCTCGCAGTGTCATACGGCCAGCGCCGAGGTGGTCGCCGTGCTCGCGCTGCCGTCCGCAGGCAGCTGAGCCTCGCCCCCGGCCATCCCCGCGTCGAGCCGCACGTCAATCTCCGGCATCCCCGCGCCGCCCGTGAACGCGGCGGTGCGGGTGAACGTGCCGCCGTCCGGTGGCAGGTCGTCGGCGGCGCGAGGACGGACCGCGCTGAGCCCGCGGCTCGTGCTGATCATCTGCACCTGGTCCCGGCCGGACGCCTTGGCCCGGTAGAGCGCCGCGTCGGCGGCGGCGAGCAGGTCGGTCAGTTCGCGGCGCGAGCCTGCGTCGAGGGCCGCCACGCCGATGGACACGGTCACAGGCACGCGCTCGGCCCCGGCCGCGCCGCCCGCGCCCCCTGAGTAGATGGGCAGCTGCGAGATGTGCGCGCGGACCCGTTCGGCGATACGCAACGCGTCAACCGCCCGCGTTTGCGGGAGCAGCATCACGAACTCCTCGCCGCCGAACCGGCCCGCGAGGTCGTAGTCGCGAAGTATCTGGGTCATCGTGGTCGCGATCTGCCTGAGCACATTGTCGCCGACCAGGTGCCCGTAGGTGTCGTTGATCTGCTTGAACCGGTCCAGGTCGAGGAGCGCCACGGCGAGCGGGGAGCCGGTGCGGACCGCGCGGGCGACTTCGGCCGCCGCCTCGCGATCCCATGTCATCGCGTTGAGCAGGCCGGTCTTGGCGTCCGCCCTGGCCTCGTTGAGCAGCTGGGTGTGGCGGAAGGACCGCTGCAGCAGGGTGACGAGCGGCAGCGCGATGATCAGCGTGACGTAGCTGACCGTCATGCCCAGGGCGACGAGCAGGGCGGCGCACAGCTCGGTCACGTCGTTGTGCAGCGGCTCCACGCCCAGGACCGTGTCCCTGATGCGGGTGGCTGGGTCCGCGGCCTTGACCGCGGTCAGCACCAGGCCCTGGTTCACCACCCACTGGGTGAGGCCGGTCAGCGCGGCCGCCATGAGCCACATGTCGGCATGGGCCCACAGGTAGGCGCGCGGGTGGCACCCGACGGGGAGTATCCCGTGGTACACCAGCGATGCCGAGCCATAGGCGATGCCGATCGCCGACGCGGTGAAGACGCGTCGGTACAGCGGCGCCCGCCGCACCCGCCACTGCGTCAGCGCGAGCCTGATCGCCGGGACGACCAGCGCGTACAGCGGGGGAAGCAGGATCACGACGGGGAGTTCCCACACCGCGTAGACGTCCTTCACGACGCCCGCTGGCTCGCTCGAGCGCCTGGTCAGTTCCACCGTGGCGGCGCCGCACCCGAGCAGCGCGCCGAACAGCAGCAGGTCCTCCAGGTAGAACCGGAACAGCGCCGCGTCCACGCAGACCCAGGCCAGGTATCCGCAGACTACGAGCACGACGAACGCGCGAAGCGGCCTCGGCAGCGACCAGACGGCCCAATCACCGACGCGAGGGCACCGACGGTAAGACGCAGTGCCGCGCGCGTGATTCATCAGGCCTCCTTCGCTTTGGCGATGCATTCCGTCGCGGATCCTGGTCCAGACGCCGGGTTGCGCAACGTGCAGTGCTAACCCCACATTGTCACAGATTTCACGTGCGAAATGTCTAAACACGGCTACTGGCTGCCAGCGGATCGCACCCGCGGACGCGTCCGGACGGGGCGCGCAAGCATCTGAAACACCGATGGTGCAAGCGCTTGCAGCGTCCGGGCGCCGCCTGTCAGCCACTTAACTGTAACCGAATAGTTACCTGCGTGCGTTTCCATTCCCTACTGACGGGGATGTTGCGTATTCAAGCATTTGGAAACGGTCCACTACTCCGCATAAGGTGTAATACTCCGTAAGGTGGACTTTT
Source organism: Trebonia sp. (assembly GCF_030042015.1). Lineage (GTDB taxonomy): Bacteria > Actinomycetota > Actinomycetes > Streptosporangiales > Streptosporangiaceae > Trebonia. The sequence continues at coordinate 2,215 of NZ_JASIAL010000199.1, forward strand.
CAGACAAGAGGGGGACGAAGTGACCACTGGCTGGGCGTAGCAGCAGACACGGCAGACGGACCCCCCGCAGCGGAAGGAGGAGGACATGACCACCACTGGCTGGGCGTAAGAGCACACGCAGGACGCAGCGACCCGCCGACGCGAAAGGAGAAGGACATGACCACCACCGGCTGGGCGTAAGAGCACACACGCAGGACGCAGCGACCCGCTGACCCGGAAGGAGAAGGACATGACCACCACCGGCTGGGCGTAGCAGCAGACACGGCAGACGGACCCCCCGCGGCGAAAGGAGAGGGACATGACCACCACCGGCTGGGCGTAAGAGCACACACGCAGGACGCAGCGACCCGCCGACCCGGAAGGAGTAAGGACATGACCACCACTGGCTGGGCGTGACATTCGGCTACCATCGGCCGACGGAACGCGGCCGGGCGTGACGGCTGAGTGACAGTCAATCGCCGGGCGCGGCTGCCTTCCGCGACCGCATCCAACTCGCCGCGACACCCGCGGCACACAGGGCGCCTGCCGCGCCTGCTACCGCGACGACCGTCGCCGGGGCAAAGTGCAGCGCGGCGGCACCCGCCAGCACCATGATCGTCCCCTGACCCAGGCTCATGCCGCCTTGCGCGAGCCCGAACGCCCGGGCACGTCGTGCCCCGGGCACCGCGCTGACGAACGCCGCGTTGGCCGCGATCTGGTAGGCACCGAAGGCCCCCGAGGCGAAGAGGATCGCCAGCGCGGCGGCCAGCGCGGGGCCCGCGGCGAACAGGATCAGGACACCGCAGGTGGCGACCGCGAGCGGGCCCATCAGGCGCAGCCGCGTCGCGGGCCGAACCAGGCGGCCGAAGGCGAGCATGCCCACCGTCTCGCCGAGGGCCTGGGCGGCCAGGATCGCGCCCACCGTGAGGGCGCCGCCGCCGAAGCTCGCGCCCAGCGGGGCCGCGACGCCCTCGGCGGCGTTGTAGAACGCGGCCAGCCAGCCGAAGAGCATCGGCAGCCGCGTCGCGGGAGAGCGCAGCACCATCAGCGTCGCGCCGATGAAGCCGTCGGCGGCGGGGCTGGCAGGCTCCTGCCCGGCTGCTGGCCCCGCCGCTGCTGGCCCCGCCGCCTCAGGTCCCGCCTCAGGTCCCGCCGCCTCAGGTCCCGCCGCTGCGGGCCGCGCCGCCGGCTTCGCTTGCGGGGGATGGGGCCGTGCCCGCACCCAGCAGCGCACGATGACCGCTGACGCCGCGTACGTGGCCGCGTCGACGATCAGCGAGCTGCGGACGCCGAGGAGCCCCACGGCAGCCCCGCCGGCCGCGAACCCGGCCACCTGGGCGAACTGGTTGGTGGTCAGCGTGATCGCCGTGCCTGCCGCGTACTTCTCCCCCGCCAGGACGTCCGGGTAGATGGCGGCTCGCGCCGCGGTGAACGGCGCGCTGGCCAGCGTCACCACGGCCAGCAGCGTCACGAGCACCGCGAGCGGCACCCCGGGCAGCGCCATGAGCACGACGAGCGCGCACCGGAACGCGTCGCAAGCGATCATCACCCCGCGCCGCGAGAACCTGTCCGCCAGGCCGGCAAGCGTCACGCCGCCGACGAAGACCGGCACCACGCTGAGCATGAACGTCACCGCCGCGAGCAGCGCCGACCTTGTCCTGTCGTACACGAGGACGGTCAGCGCGACCCGGGCAAGCTGGTCACCGACCACCGAGACGAGCTGGGCGAGCCAGAGCGCGCGGAACTCGGCGATGCCGAACACGTCTCGGTAGGTCGGGTGCGCGGCGTGCTCGGGCGCGTGCCCCGCAGCCGGTGCTCGAACAGTGATGTGACCCTCCGTGGCCGTCAGATCGACGATCTTCGACGTCACATGATGCACCGCAAATCCGCACATTGCAAACGATCGTGATAAGTATTTCGAGACGTTAGCAGATACGGACAAAACCGGGCACTTTACCCCGACTAAGCGCGCGGTACGGCGCCGACCCTACGTGCGGCCTCAGCCACCGCCGCGTCCCGCGCGGCCGTTGTCTCGGCCACGGTGAGCGTCCGGTCCTTGGCACGGAAGCGCAGCGTGTAGGCCAGCGACTTGCGGTCCGCGCCGAGCTGGGCGCCGGTGTAGACGTCGAACAGCCGGACGTCCTCAAGCAGGTCACCCGCCCCGGCGGTCAGCGCCGCCGCCACGTCCGCCGACGGCACGCCGGCCGGCACCACGAGGGCCACGTCCTGGGTCGCCAGCGGGAAGGCCGACAGCGACGGCCCGTGGACCGTGCTGGCCTCGGCCGCGACCGCGAGCACGGCGAAGTCGAGCTCGAGCGCGCAGGTACGCGGCGGCAGGCCGTACGCGGCCACCACCCGCGGATGCAGCTCGCCCGCGTGCCCCGCCAGCCACTCACGCGCCCCGCCCGGATCGGTCGCCCCGTCCGCTCCGCCCGGACCGGCGCCAGGACCGGCGTCAGGACCGGGGTCAGGACCGGCGTCAGGACCGGCGTCCGCGCCGGCGGTCGTGGCCTCCTCGGGCGTGACCGCGCGCACGTAAAGCCCCGCGCACCGGCCCGGGTGCCATGGCGGCGCCTGCGCCGCCCGCACCTCGA
>NZ_JASIAL010000200.1:0-3067 GCF_030042015.1 Trebonia sp.
ACGGCCGACGTGGCGGTGGGCTCGAACGTGGGCCGCATCCAGCGGATCCAGGAGATGATGTCGGTGATCGGCAACATGCCGGTGCTGTGGATCGAGGTGAAGTCGCTGCTGTCCAGCGGCCCGTACTCCGAGCAGAACATGATCTTGTGGAACCAGGCCCTGAAGGAAGAGCTGCCGCATTACCCGAACATGCGCATCTACGACTGGCCGGCGGTCGTGCAGAACAGCTGGTTCATCAACGACGGCATTCACTACACCTCCTACGGGTACGAGCAGCGGGCGCGGCTGATCGCCCTCGCGCTCGCTGCCGCCTTCCCGGCTAACTGAGGCGTGGCCGCGGTCGCGCCAGGCTCCGGCGCCGCCAACGTCCGGCCAGCCAGGCGACATGCGACTTTGCCTATCGAATTTGACGGCTTTCGCGGGCGAAGGTTAGCGTCGATAACGGCCGGAGCGCCGGACGGAGGGAGCCGCGGGATGCCGGGAACCAGCGAACTGCACCTGGCGGTGGCCCTGGACGGGGCAGGCTGGCATCCCGCCGCCTGGCGCGAGCCGACCGCGCGGCCCGGCGAGCTCTTCACCGCCGGCTACTGGGCGGACCTGGCCCGCGAGGCCGAAGGCGGCACGCTCGACTTCCTCACGATCGAGGACTCCCTCGGCATCCAGACCGCGGACCGCTTCGCCGGCCCTGACGACCGCACCGACCAGGTGCGCGGGCGGCTGGACGCGGTGCTCCTCGCCGCGCGGATCGCCCCGCTCACCCGCCGCATCGGCCTGATTCCCACCGCGGTCACCACGCACACCGAGCCGTTCCACCTGTCCACGTCGATCGCCACGCTCGACTACGTCAGCGCGGGCCGGGCCGGCTGGCGGCCGCGGGTCTCGTCATCGCCGCACGAGGCAGGCCACTTCGGCCGCCGCGAGTTCCCGCAGCTGCGCGGGGAGCTGCTCGCCGACCCCGCGACAGCCAGCCACATGGCGGACCTGTTCGGCGAGGCCGCCGACGTGGTACAGGTGGTACGGCTGCTGTGGGACTCCTGGGAGGACGACGCGGTGATCCGCGACACGGCGACCGGTCGCTTCGTCGACCGCGACAAGCTGCACTACATCGACTTCGCCGGCCGCTGGTTCAGCGTCCGCGGCCCGTCGATCACGCCGCGCCCGCCGCAGGGCCAGCCGGTCGTCGCCTCCCTCGGCCACGGCCCCGTGCCGTACGCGTTCGCCGCCCGCGCCAGCGACATCGTGTTCATCACGCCCGCCAGCGCGCCGCACGCACGGCAGATCGTCGCACAGGTCAGGGAGGCGGAAATCGATACCGAACGAACCGGGCCGCCTCTTTCGGTCTACGCCGACCTGACGGTGTTCATCGACGACCAGCCGGGCGCGGCGGCGGCACGCAAGCGCCGCCTTGACGACCTCGACGGCGCCGAGCTCGGCACCGACACGGCGGTCTTCACTGGCACCCCTGACGAGCTCGCCGACCTGCTCGCCGACTGGCGGCGGGCGGGCGGCCTCGACGGCTTCCGGCTCCGCCCCGGCGCGCTGCCGTACGACCTGGCCCAGATCACCCGCGGCCTGGTGCCGCGGCTGCGGCGGCGCGGCGCGTTCCGCGCCGGTTACGCGGAAAGCACGCTGCGCGCCCGCCTGGGCTTGCCCCGCCCCGCCAGCCGTTACGAGCGGAGTCCCGCATGAGCAAGCAGGTGATCCTCGGGGCCCACTTCCCCGGCGTCAACAACCACACGGTGTGGAGCGACCCCGCGGCGGGCAGCCAGATCGAGTTCGGCTCGTTCGCGCACCTGGCGCGGACCGCCGAGGCCGGCGCGTTCGACTTCTTCTTCCTCGCCGAAGGGCTGCGGCTGCGCGAGCAGCGCGGCAAGATCCACGACCTGGACGTGGTCGGCCGCCCGAACACGATCACCGTGCTCGCGGCGATCGCCGCGGTGACCGACTACCTGGGCCTGGCCGGGACCATCCAGGCGACGTACAACGAGCCGTACGAGATCGCCCGCCAGTTCGCCACGCTTGACCACCTGTCCGGCGGCCGGGCCGGGTGGAACGTGGTGACGTCGCCCGACGCGTTCACCGGCGAGAACTTCCGCCGCGGCGGCTACCTGGACCGCGGTGACCGGTACGTGCGCGCCGCCGAGTTCGTGCAGGCCGCGCGTGAGCTGTGGGAGTCCTGGGCGGCGGACGCGATCGCCGCCGACAAGGAGAAGGGTGAGTTCCTGACAGCCGGCCCGCCCCGTTTCGAGTACAAGGGCTTGAATTTCGACATTTCCGGCACGTTCACAGCGCCGAGAAGCCCGCAGGTGCACCCCGTGATCTTGCAGGCAGGCGACTCCGACGGCGGGCGGGAGTTCGCCGCGCACAGCGCCGACGCGATCTTCACCAGGCACAGCTCATACGACGCCGGGCGCGCGTTCTACGCCGACGTGAAGTCGCGGCTGGCGCGGTACGGGCGCGGGCCCGCCGAGCTGAAGGTGCTGCCGGGGGCGAGCTTCGTGCTCGGCGACACCGCGGCGGAGGCCGACGAGCACGCCAGGCACATCCGCCGCCAGCAGGTCAGCCCGCAGACCGCGATCCTGCTGCTCGAGCAGGTGTGGAACACCGACCTGTCGGCGTTCGACGCCGAGGGGCCGCTGCCGCCGTTCGACCCCGACCCGGAGGCCGCCTCGATCATCCAGGGGCGGACCCGGATGTACGACGACCCGGTGGCCGTGGCGCGCAAGTGGCGGGCGATCGCCGAGGAGAAGAAGCTGTCCATCAGGGACCTGATCATCGAGGTGACCGGGCGGCAGACGTTCACGGGAACGCCCGCTTCCGTGGCGGAGGCGATCAACCGCAGCGTGCAGGACGACGCCTGCGACGGGTTCATCCTCGTGCCGCACCTGATCCCGGCCGGGCTTGACGAGTTCGCCGCCAAGGTCGTGCCGCTGCTGCAGGAGCGGGGCGTGCTGCGTTCCTCGTACGAGCAGGGGACGACGCTGCGCGACCGCCTCGGGCTGCCGCCGGCCAGGCCGGCGGCAGCCTGGGCCGCGGCGCGGGGCCAGGCGTAACGGGGCGACGGGCG
>NZ_JASIAL010000201.1:0-13234 GCF_030042015.1 Trebonia sp.
GGCGACCCGGACACGGCGCTCGGGGCCGCCGCGCTGACCGCGCTGCTGTCCACCGCCGAGGCGATAGGCGTCGACCTGGGGGCGCTCGCGGTCGCCGCGGACGCCGAGCGGGACCGGCTGCACGAGCGGCTCGCGGACTCGGCCGGGCGGGTGGCGCCGGGACGGCCGCCGCTTGACGTCGCGCGCGAGCTCGTGCGCGACCATCCGGGCCGATCGGGGGTTATCGAGGCGGCCAGGTACTGGACGCAGCGCGCGATCGACTTCACGCGCGAGCGGGACCTGGTGCCCTACCACGACGGGGTGTGCCTCGTCGGCGAGGCGCCGCAGTCGCGGCGCTGGGCGATGGCGATGATCTCGACGAACGCGCCCGCCGAGCCGGCCGCGCCCTCGTGGTACTACATCACCCCGCCGGAGGAGTCCTGGCCCGACGCGGAGGCCGAGGAGTGGCTTGAGGTGTTCAGCGCCACCACGCTGCCGGCCATCACCGTGCACGAGGTGGCGCCCGGGCACTTCTCGCACGGCCAGGCGCTGCGCCACGCGCCCGGGCCGGTGCGGCGGACGCTGAGCTCGAGCGCGTTCGTCGAAGGCTGGGCGCACTACGCCGAGGAACTGTGCGTGGAGGAGGGCTTCGGTGCCGGCGACCCCCGGTTCGCCATCGGGGTGTGGCTGGAGGCGCTGGTCCGGGTGACCAGGCTGGCCTGCGCGATAGGCGTGCACACGGCCGGGATGACGGTCGCCGAGGCCGCCAGGCGGTTCGAGGCGGACACCCACCTGGCCGGGCCGGCCGCGCTGTCGGAGGCGCGGCGCGCGACGTTCGATCCCACCTACGGCCGCTACACGTGGGGCAAGCTGGAGATCATCCGGCTGCGGGAGCGGGCGCGGGCGGCATGGGGCGCCGGGTACACCCTGCGGCGCTTCCACGCCGCCCTGATGGAGCTCGGGTCGCCGCCGCTCGGCCTGCTCGGCACCGCGATCGAGCGCGGCTAGGGGATACCGGACGCCGCCGCGAGCGGCGCACGTGAGGGCCGCTGTACGCTAAGGGCGTGCGAAGCCTCACCCGGTTTACCCGGGCTGCCGCCACCGCGAGCGCCGTCGCGTTGTCGGCGCTCGCGCTAGCGGGCTGCACGGCGCACGCGGATGCCGGGCCGTCCATCGCCGCGACCGCCGCGTACATCCAGCAGCCGACGGGCAAGACCACCGACGGGTACTTTGACATCCGCAACAACGGCAGCGCCACCTGGCTGATCTCGGTGACCACGAGCGTGGGCGGCACCGTGGTGTTCCGCGCCCCTGTTCGTTCCGGGGTCGCCCCGGTGGTCATGCACACGGTGTCGGAGATCCCGATCCCCGCGGACTCGACCGTGCAGCTGATCCCGGACAGCTATCACCTGCTGATCACCGACCCCGGCCCGATGACGGACGGCCATGACATCACGCTGCGGCTGAAGTTCGCCCACGGCCGCACGATCACGATCCTCGCCCTGGTCACGAACCCCGAGTCCGGCGGCAGCAGCTACTTCCTCGACTGAGCCGCCAGCACCGCTGCCCGCCGTGCGCCTCGTCAGCATATGTTGACGCCTTCTTTTCCGTCAGCATACGCTGACGGCATGGAACCTGTCCGCGACATCGCGGAGGATGCCGCCAGCACCGACCCCGATGCCGGCCTGCGCTCGGTGGCCGCCCTGCGGGCGCTCACCGAGCGGCTGGAGATCCTCCAGGTCGACAACGCCCGCAGGCTCGGATGGTCCTGGCAGCAGATCGCCGGGCGGCTCGGCGTGACCAAGCAGACCGTGCACCGCAAGCACGGCAAGCGGACCGGAGGGCAACGATGACCGGGCGCATCATGACCCGGGACGCCGGCGCGGTCTCGATCCGGGCGTTTGAGCACGCCGTCCGGCTCGGGCATCCCTACCTCGGCGGGGAGCACTACCTGCTCGCGCGGGCTGCCCGCGACGTTCACCGGCGGCCGGGCCGGTTCAGCCCGCGCCGATGCTCCGGCGCCACGCGGGGGGACGGGGTTTTCCTGCCGCACGGCCCCGGCGTCAACCAGGCACTCGTGGCTGCCCGCCGCGAGGCCGCGGCCCGGCACGCCGCCCAGGCGGACGTCGGGCACCTCGCACTGGGCATCCTCGCCGCCGGCGAAGGACTGGTGCCCACGATCCTGTCCCGGCTCGGCACATCCGGGCCGGCACTGGGCACCGCGATCCTGGACCGCTACCCGTCCGCAAGCTGACCCGCCGGTCACCGGACCCCGCGGCGGGCCGCTCAATTGAGACCCGAACTTCCACAGGTCGTCCGGGTCCTCGCCGGGGAGAACCCAGGTCACCTCGGGATCCTGGCCTGGGTCGCAGCGGCAGCATACGGTCCCGCGCAGCCACTTTTCAGGCGCAATCCAACGATTGCTGCATCAACTGTCGCTCACAGTCGCCCTGCGTCGGTCACGCCTGTCTGCGCTGGCTCCCCGTTTGGCTCTCCGCACCCGGTGATCCGGCCGTCATTGGGTTACATGTGCCTGGCTTCGCCGGTAGGTCGTCGAAAAACCGTTCCCGGCGATGGTCTTCCCTATGCCCCAGAGGCTCCGGCGACCATGCCATGGTCTGCCTCCCCTGTCCTGGTTCACTCCGGTGCTATCGCCGCCTGCAACGTTGGATCCAGTGCGTCCTGGCCTGCCGCGCCCCAGGTAAGGGGAAAGACCACCGGGACGTCTACTCCGGCTCGCCGGTAGGCGCCGATCGTGCTGGCGATCAGTGCCTGATCGCCGACCACGTTGATCGCGTCGACCATTTCGTCGGGCACCGCGGAAAGGGCCCCGGCCCGGTCTCCCGCCCGGTGAGCGGCCCGGATGGCCTGCACGGCCTGGCCGAAGCCGGCCCGGGTGAAGCTGCGGGCGTAGGCGTCGACGACGGCATAGGAGAACAGGTCGTAGCGGGCCCGGGGCGCCGCGGCCGCCCGGTCGCCGACGCCCACGTGGACGTTGGCGTAGATCCTCGCGTTCCCGCCGCGGCGCACCTGTTCCACGCACCACGGCACGTGGCTGGCCGGCAGGTAGTTCAGCAAGACCCCGTCGGCCTGCTCGCCCGCCAGGCGGAGCATCCCCTCGCCCAGGGCGCCCAGGATGATCTCGGGCCGGCGACCGCCAAGCTCGACGCCCAGGCGGAAGCCGCGGACCTGGTAGTAGTCACCGGCGAAGGTGACCGTGCCGCCGGACAGGCACTCGCGCAGCAAGGCGATGAACTCCCGCATCCGGGACAGCGGCTCAGGCTGGTAGTCGGCGCCGTGCCAGTCGCCGGCCACCACCGGCGAGGAGGCGCCCACGCCGAGCAGCACCTGACTGCCGGGAGCCAGCGCCTGCACCGAGGCCGCGGCCATGGCCAGCAACGGCGGGGTACGGACCTGCATGGGAACAACGCCGGTACCCAGCCCGATACCTGGCGCGGCACGCGACACCGCGCCAAGCACGCTGAACGCCTCGGTGCCGGTAACCTCAGCGACCCACAGCGAGCCATAGCCGAGCCGGCCGGCGCGCCCGGCAAGGTCCAGGACGGCGGCAGGCCCGCAGCGGATGAACGGCGCGGCGGTCACCCCAAGCGCGGCACCACCAGCCGGTGCGGCCGGGACGCCAGCCGGTTTCCCCGGTTCCATGACTGGAAGTATCCGGCTGCCGCCCGCCCTATGTCCGGCAGGAATCGGACGTCATCATCTGCATCCCTCCCGCGGAGGCAGCCTGCGGGGCATGCGGGTCACGCACGGCAACCTCCTCCGCGAACCAATCCACCCCGTCCCCTGCCCGGAAGGTAAGCCATCCCGGCGCCCGGAAATACGCCCGCGGCGCTCCGTCCGGGCTTTGCCGTGGCGCTTGCCCTTTCCGACAGTCGCGATATATCGTGGACTGCACATTACCCCGGCACGGAGGCGCAGCGATGGTTTCGGGATCCGAGATGCGGGTTGGGGACGCCGAGCGGGAGGCAACCGCGGCCGAGCTGCGCGAGCACTTCACCAGCGGGCGGCTGACCCTGGAGGAACTCAACGAGCGGCTCGACAAGGCCTTCGCCGCCAAGACCCGCGGTGACCTGGATGCGCTGATGCGCGACCTGCCGTCCGCGCGGCCAGGCGGGGACGGGGCGGCCCGGCCGGACGGTCCCGGCTGGTCCGGGCCCGGGAGCGGCTGGTCAGGCCCGGGCGCCGGGTGGGGAGCGAACGCGGGTCACCGGGCAGGCGCCACGGTCGGCGCGATGGTCTCCACGTTCGTCGTCCTGTGCGCGCTGCTCGTCATCGGCGGCCTGGGAGTGGCAGGCATCGGGACCGGCCGGCCGATCGGCATCGTGCTGATCCTCGCCGCGCTGGCACTGCTGCGCAGGTTCATCTTCCGCCGCCGCGTGCGCACGCGCGGTCCGCGCCGCCGCCGCTGATCGGAGCCCGCTGAGCCCCGACCGGGTTCCCTCGGCCCCCACCTGCGACTTATGGTGGAAGGGACCGAACGTTCCGAGCAAGCACGGGAAGCCCGATGGCGATGCGTTATTACGGCCCCCTCACCGGCCAGGACAGGGAGCCGTTCAGGGCGGCGACAGCGCACGTACGGATAGGGCACGCGGAACGGGACGCCGCCGCGTCCGAGCTCGGTGACCACTACGTGGCGGGCAGGCTCACCCTGGACGAACTGCACGAGCGCCTCGGCGAGGTGTTCGCCGCCAAGACGTACGGGCAGCTGAACCGGATCATGTCCGACCTGCCCGGTCCGCGCGGGCCGTCGAGCGAGCCGGGACCGCGCAGGCTCGCGCACGCGGCGTGGGCGGCCGCGTCCTGGCCGCCGGCCACCTTGCCGCCGGCGCTTGGCGACCGCAGGAACAATACGCCTTCGGACCGGGCAGCCCGGATCGCCGCCGTATCGCTGATCATCATGGCCATGCTGATCTGGCTGTTCACCGCGCTGCTGTTCGCCAGGCACGGCTTCCCGCAGAGTCCCTACGGCGGCGGCTTCCCCGGGGGAAAGCTGGGACCGGGCATCGGGCCGTGACAGGCGGCGGGCGCCGTTACTGCCGTTACTGCTGCACGCGTTGCGGCACCACTAGGTAGCGGAAGTCGGTTCCGGCCTCCCTGCCGCCCGCGCCGCCTGGCGGCCGCTGGGTGATCACGGCGGGCTTGCTTGCGCTGGTGAACTGCAACCTGACCTGGGTGGTGCCGTCGGCGGCGGGCGCCTCGGCCTGCGCCCGGGCCCTGCCCGCCGGGTCGGCCGGGTCCGCAGGAGCCGCCGGGGCCGCAGGAGCCGCCGGGGCCACTGGGGTCATCGGGGGCAGCGCCGCCGCGAGGACGCCGTCGAGCAGGTAGTGCGGGCTGAACGCGATAACCGGCTCGTCCCCCGTGAAGTTCGCCGGAACGTTCTCCCTGGCCCGCGCCTGGCCCTGCGTTCCCGCGCCGACCGTGACCCGTCCCGGCGCGAACGACAGCTGCACCGGGGTGCCCCGCTCGGCGACCAGCGACACCCGGCGCACCGCCTCCGCGAACGCCTGCGCGGGCAGGTCCGCGGTGCAGCCGAACTCCTCAGGGAACCGGGACCGGTACCTGATGAACTCCCCGGCCAGCAGCCGGGTGGTCAGCCGTCGCACGCCGGCCTCGAAGCCGATCATGGCGCCGCCGCCGTCGGCCGCGCCGCCCATCGCCCCCCCGCCGGCGCCCCCGCTTTCCCGCAGCATGATCCGCACGGGCACCCCAGGGCTCATCATCTTCGCCGCGTCGGCCAGCGTCCTGGCCGGCACGAGCACCGCGGCCTTGCCCGCCTCGCGGACATGCTCGCCGATCCAGTCGGCGGGGCTCCAGGCCAGGTCCCTGACGGCAAGCCGGTAGCGGTCCGTGGCGGCGAGCGTCAGCGTCTGCCCGCCGAGCTCGAGGCTGACCGCGGTGAGCATCGGCAGCGTGTCGTCACGGCTGGCGGCCGGGGTGACCTGGCTGATCGCGGCCGCCAGCACCCCGCCGTCCGCGGTCCCGGCCAGCAGCGGCAACTCCGGCAGCTCCGGGTACTCCTCCGGGGGCAGGGTGGCCAGCGTGAAGGCCACCTCGCCGCAGGTCATGCTCACCCCGTCGGGGTCGTCGGCGAACTCCACGGGAAGCCCTGGCAGGCTCCTGGTGATCTCCGCCAGGAGCCTGCCAGGCACCAGGACCGCGCCGGCCTCGGCGACCGCGGCGGGGACGCGCATCCTGGCCGAGACCTCGTAGTCGAAGCAGGACAGCGTGAGCCCGTCCCCGGCGGCGCGCAGCAGCACCCCGCCAAGGACCGGGATGACCGGCCGGACGGGCAGCGTGCGGACCGCCCACGTCACGGCCTCGGCAAGTGCGTCGCGCTCCACCGTGAACTTCATGACCCGCACCTCGCGCTCGTTGTCCGACCCGTCATAGGGGGACATAGTGGCACGCCCCACTGACATTCGGCGAGGGCGCGACGCAGGCCGCGGCCCCCCTTGTTACGCCGCCAGGTACGTGCCGAAGAACGCGAAGATCTTCTGCCAGCCGTCCATCGCCGCCTCGGGCCGGTACGCCGGCCGGTTCACCGAGAAGAACGCGTGCCCGGCGCCCTCGTAGCTGTGGAACTCATACGTCTTGCCTGCCGCCTTCAGCGCCGCCTCGAGTTCGGCCACATGTTCCGGCGACGGGTACTTGTCGTCCGCGCCGAACAGCCCGAGCAGCGGGCAGGACAGGTCGGGCGTCTTGTCGACGATCGGGCCGACCTTCAGCGGCATCCCCTCCGGCGGGGTGCCCACGACAAACGCGCCGTAGCAGTCCACGGCCGCGTCGAGCGGCAGGCTGACCGCGGCGAGGAACGACTGCCGCCCGCCCGAGCAGTAGCCGATCGTCGCGGCCTTGCCGTTGGCGGTCGGCAGTTCCTTCAGGTAGTTCACGGCGCCTGCCACGTCGCCGACCAGCCGGTCGTCGGGCACGCCGCCCGCGGCCCGCGCGGTGGCCGCCGCGTCATCCGGGCTGGCACCCGGCGCCTCGCGCCAGTACAGGTTGGGCACGACGGCGTTGTAGCCGCGGGTGGCGAACGTCCTGGCGATCTCCTTGGTCGGCTCGTCGTACCCCGGCATGTGGTGGATCACCACGACGCCGCCGATCTGCCCGTCCGGCTCGACCGGCCGCGCCGAGTAGGCCTCGATGGTGTCGCCGCCGTGCCCGGTGATCGTGATGCTTTCCGCGATTATCGCGTCAGACATTGCTGAATCTCCTGTCTCGTGTCCGGTCTTACTCCAGGCCGGCGGGGGCCGACTCGAGCACCGCGCCGATCGCCTTCATCAGGGCACGCGCCGCCTCGGCGCTCAGCTCGACGGCGACTCGCGCCGACGGCCCCTGCTCCGGTGCGAGGAAGTCGATGTTCAGGGTGTGTCCGTATGGCGCGTGCACCGGGTGGTCGAAGTAGACGCTGCCCTCCGTCACCCGGAACCAGCCGGACGCTCCCTTGGCGCTGCCGCTGATCGCGACCTTTTCTGTCAGGTACGTGCACATGTCAGGAATCCTCTCGCATGCTTGCCCTGCAGGCTCAGCCGAATCATCCCACCTGGCTTGTTAGCGGCGCGAAAGAACCTCGGGGGGTCGACCCCCGGCCCCGCACGCCGGGCCGCCTGCCGGACGACTGGCAGTGGCAGACTCTTGCCCATGACATACGTAGCCGCTGCTGGCCGGTACGACGAGAAGATGCCCTACCGCCGCTGCGGGCGCAGCGGCATCAAGCTGCCCGCGGTCTCGCTAGGCCTGTGGCAGAACTTCGGTGACCACAGCCCGCTTGACGTGCAGCGGGCGATCCTGCGGCGCGCCTTCGACCTGGGCGTCACGCACTTCGACCTCGCGAATAACTACGGGCCTGCGTACGGCAGCGCCGAGATCAACTTCGGCCGGATCATGCGGGAGGACTTGCGCCCGTACCGGGACGAGCTGCTGATCTCGACCAAGGCGGGCTACGACATGTGGCCCGGCCCGTACGGCGAATGGGGCTCCCGCAAGTACCTGCTGGCCAGCCTGGACGCCTCGCTGCGCCGGATGGGCCTGGAGTACGTGGACATCTTTTACAGCCACCGGTTCGACCCGGACACCCCGCTTGAGGAGACCATGGGGGCGCTCGACACCGCGGTGAAGTCGGGCAGGGCCCTGTACGCGGGGATAAGTTCCTATTCTCCCGAACGGACCCTGGATGCTCTTTCGATCCTGCGCTCCCTCGGCACGCCGCTGCTCATCCACCAGCCGTCGTACTCCATGCTGAACCGCTGGATCGAGGGCGGGCTGCTCGACCTCCTGGGCAGGGAGGGCGTGGGCTGCATCGCGTTCTCGGCGCTGGCCCAGGGCGTGCTGACCGGCAAGTACCTCACCGGGATACCCGAGGGCTCGCGGGCCAGCCTGGACGGCTCGCTGTCGCGGACGCAGCTGTCGGAAAAGACGCTGGCGCACGTCCGGGCGCTGGCGCAGATCGCCGCCGCGCGCGGCCAGAGCCTGGCCCAGCTGGCGGTCTCCTGGGTGCTGCGGGACCAGCGGGTGACCTCGGCGCTGATCGGCGCGAGCAGCGTGGCGCAGCTGGAGGAGAACCTCGCCGCGGCGGGCAAGACGACGTTCACCGCCGGGGAGCTCGCGGCGATCGACCAGGACGCGGTGGAGGCGGGCATCAACATCTGGGCCGCCTCGAGCGCCGGCTGACCGCTGGCGCGTCATGGGCCGCCCAGCCCTCCAGGCCGAATGCGCATTCGGCCCAATCTAGCCGGGCCAGATGCGCATTCGGCCTTAGGGGCAGTTGCCGGCGGGCTCAGGTGCCGATCGCCTGGCGGAACGTGAAGAGGTTCGTGGGGTCGTAGGTCTTCTTGATCTTAACGAGGGTGGCGTAGTTGGCGCCGTAGTAGGCCTGGCGCCAGGTGGTCAGGGCCGGGTCGATGTAGTTCTGGTAGGCCTGGCCGCTGGCGTACGGGCGCATCGAGGTCCAGAACGACTGGAGCCAGTTGTACTGGCGCTGGACGGCCGCCGCGTTCGCGCCGTAGGTCCAGTCGGTGGTGTACTGGGCGCCGAACAGGCAGTTGCGGTGCACGAACGCGGTCGCCGACGGCGAGACGCGGTTGACCGCGCCGCCGAGCGCGTCGAACGCGATGCCGCCGACGCCGCCCGCCGCGCCGGAGACGCCCTGCAGGCTTTGGATGCCGTGCAGCAGGGTGGCGATCCCGGCGCTGCTCAGCGGAGCGGTGAAGAAGTCGGACTTGGAGTACTGCGGCTGGCGGGTCAGCCGCCCGCCGGGGACCTGCCACGGCAGGTGGCAGGCCGTGTAGCCGATCGAGGAGCAGCCCGCCTCAAGCAGCATCGCGTTGAGGTAGGAGAACTGGTTCAGGAAGTAGCCGGACGGGTGCGAGCCTGCCTTGGCGTAGAGCTGGTTGAGCAGGCTCGCCGCGCCGCTGATCGTGCCCAGGTAGCAGCCGCCGACCTGGATCGTCGGGGTCTTGCCGCCTGGCGCCGCGGCCAGGTGCAGATTCGACCACATCGCGTCGGGCGCGTACGGCGCCCAGGACTGCCAGGCGGCGATCACCTTGGCGGCCTGCGACCACGGCCAGGACAGGAAGAACAGCACCGGGGTCGGCGCCACCGTGGCGCTGAACGTGAACTTCGTGACCACGCCGAAGTTGCCGCCGCCACCGCCGCGACAGGCCCAGAACAGGTCCGGGTAGGTCTTTCCGTCGATGTTGAGGATGGCGCCGTTCGCGAGAACGATCTGCAGCGACTCCAGGTGGTCGCTGGTCAGCCCGTACGCGCGGGAGACCACGCCGATGCCGCCGCCGAGCGTCAGGCCGGAGATGCCGACGGTCGGGCAGGACCCGCCGGGGATCGCCCGGTTGGCGGCCGCCAGGGCGTGGTACATGTCGATCAGCCTGGCGCCGGCGCCGACCGTGACGTTGTACCCGGACACGGCGACGCCCGCGATCTTCGAGACGTCGATGATCAGGCCGGTGGTCGTCGAGTAGCCGGCGTAGCTGTGCCCGCCGCAGCGCGCCGCCACCGGGATCTTGAACTTGCGCACGAACGCCAGGCACGTCGCGACGTCCCGCGGGATGATGCAGTACGCGATCCCGGCCGGGCTGATGCTGTCGAAGCGCGGGTCGAACAGCCGGCGGGCGACCGTGTACGAGGCCTCGCCTGGCCGCACCAGCGTGCCGGCGAGGTCCTTGGCCAGCGCGGCCCAGTCGGCCGCCGTGGGGTCGCCGTACGGCGCGAAGTCGGCCCTGATGAACGCGGGCGCGGCGATCGCGGCGGCACCTCCCGCGGCCATGCCGAGGAACGCGCGACGCTTCAGGACAGGCTGTGCAGGAGTGCTCACGCTCTGAAGGACGCCGCGCGGCGGAAAAAGGTTGCGCCGGCCGGGAATAGCTTGAGTAACTCAACTGTTGAGCTTGTCAGGAACTATCCGCAGAGGTGAGGCAGATCGTGAGCATCGGGGCAGGCGAACCGGACAGGGCGCAGGCGGACGCGTCGGCGCTGGACCGGGACATCCTCGACGCGCTCACCGACCTGGTCAAGCAGGCCGGCGCGATCAGCCACTCGATCGCGGCCGGCTTCGGCGTCGCCCCCAGCGACCTGCTGGCCCTGTTCAAGCTCGACGGGGTGCTGACGATGAAGGAGCTCGCGCAGCGGATGGCGTGCGACGCGTCCTTCATCACGGTGATCGCGGACACGCTGGAACGGCAGGGGCTCGTCAGGCGCGAGCCCGGCCAGCGCGACCGCCGGGTCAAGAACCTCGTGCTCACCCCCGCGGGCATCGCCGCGAAGGAGCGGCTGATGCATGAGCTCGCCACCAGGATGCCCTGGTGCTACGGGCTCGACGACACCGAACGGCACTGCTTCCTGAGCCTGCTCAGGAAGATGCTGAGCAGCCCGCCGGGCGACGACGCCGCGAGCGAGAGCGAGAGCGGGCTGGCCGGGAGAGACGGCCCGGTTCGTTCGGGATAAACAGGAATTTTGTCATAAAGACCGCAGTCCGCACGCGGGTGAGTCATGCCCAAAATCCGGTAAAGGGGAATCACCGTGTCCGCAACCTCACGCCAGACGGGGAGCGCGCCCGGCACGTCGGCCGGCATCGCGGCAGCGACGCAGGCGCCGCCGCCCAGACGGCTCGGGCTCGCGCTGGCCGTGATCGCGACCGCGCAGCTCATGGTCGTGCTCGACGCGACGATCGTGAACATCGCGCTGCCGCACGCCCAGGCCGCGCTTGGCTTCTCCAACGGCGACAGGCAGTGGATCGTCACCGGTTACTCGCTCGCGTTCGGCAGCCTGCTGCTGCTCGGCGGGCGGATCGCCGACCTGTTCGGCCGCAAGCGGGTCTTCCTGATCGGGGTCGTCGGGTTCGCCGCCGCGTCGGCGTTCGGCGGCGCCGCGCAGAACTTCGGCATGCTGCTGACCGGCCGGGTCATCCAGGGAGCGTTCGGCGCGCTGCTCGCGCCCGCCACGTTGTCGCTGCTCACCACCACGTTCACGAGCCCGGCCGAGCGCGGCAAGGCGACCGGCATCTACGGCGGCATCGCCGGCGCCGGCGCGTCCGTCGGGCTGCTGCTCGGCGGCGTCCTGACCGAGTACCTGGACTGGCGCTGGGTCATGTACGTCAACGTGGTGATCGCCGTGATCGCGTTCGCCGGCGGCGTCACGCTGCTGCGCCACGTCACCTCGGCGCAGCGCCCTCGGCTCGACCTAGTGGGCACGGTGCTGGCGGGCCTCGGCCTGTTCAGCCTGGTCTACGGGTTCTCGCACGTGTCGATGGCGCCCGGCAGCACGGGCTGGACGCAGCCGGTCACGCTGGTCACGCTGATCGGCGGGGCCGTCCTGCTCGCTCTGTTCGTCGTCGCCGAGCGCCGGGTGGCGCATCCGCTGCTGCCGCTTCGCGTCATCGGTGACCGCAACCGGGCCGGCGCGTACCTGGCGATGTTCCTGGCCGCGATCGGCATGTTCGGGGTGTTCCTGTTCCTGACGTACTACCTGGAGGACACCCTGGCTTACAGCGCGGTGAAGACCGGCGCCGCGTTCCTGCCGCTGACGCTGATCCTGGTCGTGGTCGCGGCGGGCGGCAACACGATCCTGCTGTCCCGGGTCAGCGCGCGGGCGCTTGTCCCGTCCGGGCTGGCGCTTGCCGCGGTCGGCATGGCGTTGCTGAGCCGGATCGGCCTGCACGCCAACTATGCTGCGGACGTGCTGCCTACGCTGCTCGTGGTCGGCTTCGGGCTCGGCCTGGTGTTCGCGCCGGCGTTCACCCTCGGCACGCTGGGCGTCGACCGTGACGACGCGGGCGTGGCGTCCGCGACGATCAACGTCGCGCAGCAGATCGGCGGGTCGATCGGCACCTCGCTGCTGAACACGATCGCGGCCACCGCCGCCGCCGGCTACGTGGCGGCGCACGCCGCGTCGGTCGCCTCGGCGGCCTCGGCCGCCGGCCGGCAGCTCGTCGTGGCGAACTCGCTGATCCACAGCTACCACGTCGTGTTCTGGGTGGCGGCGGGGATCTACGTCGGCGCGGCGGTGCTGACCGCCCTGCTGCTGCGGCCCGGGGTGGCGCTGCCTTCCGGCGCGGATTCCGAGGTTGCGGCGGTGCACGCCTGATGAGCGCCTCCGCGGCGTCCGTCGGTGAGCCTCGGCGGCTTCGGGCGGACGCCGCCCGCAACCGGCAGAAGCTGATCGACGCCGCCGCGGAGGTGTTCGCCGCGCGCGGCCTGGACGCGACGCTCGACGACATCGCGCGGCACGCCGGGGTCAACGTCGCCACCGCGTACCGGCATTTCGCCAACAAGCACGAGCTCGCCCGCGAGTTCCTGCGCCAGTGCGTGGACCGTGCCGTAGCGATCGCCGACTCAGCCGCCGACCAGCCCGATCCCTGGGTCGGGCTGACTGTGTTCCTTGAGCAGACGCTCGAGCTGATCTCGTCCAACCGCGCGCTGGTTGACGTGCTGAAGCGGGCCTACGGCGTGGAGCAGTTCGCCGACCTGGTGCACCGGACCACGGCGGCGCTCGAGCGGCTGCTGGCCCGGGGCCGGGAGGCCGGGGTGATCCGCGCGGACGTCGCCGCGACCGACTTCGCGCCCACCCTGGAGATGCTCAGCGCCATCACCGGCACCGGCGTCCCCGGCCTGCCGCACCGTTACATCGGCCTCATCCTCGCCGGGCTGCGCCCCGGCGGGGAACGGTTGCCCGGGCGGCCGCCGACCGAGGAACTGCTGCGGCAGGTCGCGGCGGCCAAGCCCCA
>NZ_JASIAL010000202.1:0-7848 GCF_030042015.1 Trebonia sp.
GCCGCTCGTCTGGGCGCGCGCGGACACCGTGGTGTGGCTCGACCTGCCGAAGGCCGTCGTGATGCGGCAGGTCACCTGGCGGACGCTGCGGCGGGTGGCCGGACGTCAGGAGCTGTGGAACGGCAACCGCGAGCGCTGGGCGAATCTCCTCAGCTGGAACCCAGAAGAGTCGGTCATCTCCTGGGCCTGGCACAAGCACGCCGAGTACCGCGCCAGGTATTCCGCCGCCGCGAACGACCCGGCCAACGCCCACCTGCGGTTTGTCCGGCTGGCCAGCCGGCGCGACATCGGCAGCTTCCTCGACCAGGCTTGCCGCAGGCCCGCCAGCGCCGCCTAGGCGCAATGCCGGGGAGTTAGGGGTTGCGGCCTGTTGTCAGGCGGCTTAGCGGAGGGGTATTTGCCGGATATGGCGGCGGGGGTCCGGTGAGACGGGTGCGGGCCAAGATGACCGTGCCTTTGGGGACTTCGGTTGCTTCGTGCTGGCGCTGGCGTTGTTCCCCCAGGGGGGTATCGCGGGGTCTGGGCAAAGCTGACTGATGCGCTGGCTGCGGTGCTCCCGGGCCTCTAAGCGCTGCGGGACCTGCGGCGGCGGGCCGCCGCCAGGCCGGTGAAGGCGCTGTCCGCGTCCGGGCGGCCGGCCGGGACCGGAGTCTGCTGCGCTCAACGGACCCCCAGAGTCAGGCAGCAGATGCGGGCGCTGCCGGCTGCCAGATCGCCGTCAAACCGCCCAGCTCACGGTCACCGGCCCCCGCGACATCCTCCCCGGCACCCCGGACCCGGCCGGCCAGATCGCCGCGCCGGCCCGGCCAGCTGCACGCCGATTACCGAAGTGACCACCGTCATCACCCCTACCAGAGCCGTGGGCTGGCCCCGATGCCGGGGAGCTAAGGCAGCCGGGCCGTTGGCGCAGCTGGCCCGATACAGCCGGGCCGTTGGCGCAGCTGGCCCAATCACCAGGACACGCCGCCGACGGTCCTTGACCACTGCCCCCGGACCTCAACTCCCCGGCAGTGCGGCTAGGCCGCAACGCCCGCCGACCCCTGACCCCCGGCCCCTGACCCCCGGCCCCGGCTAAGCGGCTACCAGTTCGGAAGGCTCTGCGATGACGTCCACGAGCGCGCCATTCCGCATCACGGTGATCGCCAGCGGACGCCCGATGGACTCGGCGAACATAAGCCGCTGCAGGTCCTGGGCGGTCGCGACCGCGTGCCCGCCGGCGGTCAGGAGCAGGTCCCCGGCGCGCAGCCCTGCCCGTTCGGCCGGTCCGCCGGCCACGACCGACGCGACCCGCAGCCCGGTGGCGCGGCCGCCGAGGCGGGGCCGCCACGCGGGGGCGACCGGCGCAGGCGCCACGACGAGCCCGAGGTAAGCCCGCCGCACTCGCCCCTCGCGCATCAGCGCTGACACGATCCGGCGGGTCGTGTCGTTGACCGGGACCGCGAGCCCGAGCCCCACCCCGGCCACGGCGGTGTTGATCCCGACCACGCGGGCGCGGGCGTCGGCGAGCGCGCCGCCTGAGTTGCCCGGGTTGAGCGCGGCGTCGGTCTGGATGACGTCTTCGATCAGCCCGTGCTGGCCCGCCGGCAGCGACCGGCCGAGGGCGCTGACCACGCCCGCGGTTACCGATCCCGCCAGCCCGAGCGGGTTGCCGACGGCGACGACCAGTTGCCCCACGACCAGGTGATCGGCTTCGCCGAGGACAGCAGGCGCGGGCGTATCGCCGCTCGCGCGCAGCACCGCCAGGTCGGACAACGGGTCCGCGCCCACCACCAGGAACGGCACGGAGGTCCCGTCCCAGAACGCCGCCGTCCCGCCGGTCGCCTGGCCGACGACGTGCGCATTCGTGAGCAGGAACCCGTCCGTCGTAAACACGACCCCTGAGCCGAGGCTTTCCGCCGACCCGCGCCGGGGCACTCGCAGGCTCGCGACCTTCGGCGTGAGCTGCTCGGCCACGCCCGCCACGAGCTGCGAGTAGGCGTCGAGAGATTCCTTCTCCTCCATACATTGATTACATCATTACAGCGCAAGAACGCAAACTCCCGACGTGGCTGGGGCAGTGGCTGGCGTTGGGGCCTGCGCGCCGGCGGGTTCGCCCCGTTGGTGGTGGGGGCCCACACCGACACCGACACTAGGGTTGGCGCCGTTCTTGGTGATGGGGGCCCCACCGACACTAGGGCTGGCGTTGTGGGCCCCGCCGCTAATCCGGGGCCGGCGACCACGTCCCGGACCCCTCAGGCAACGGCGACCGCGTCCCGGTCCCTCGGGAACGCGGCAATGGGGACCGACCACGCAATCCGGGCAAGTCGGGTGCCGGGGATGGAGCGGAAGGGCGAGGCGGCCGCGGGGCGCTCGGGCGGTGGAACCCGGGGCCTGTTGGAACGCCCGGCGGGGCTGTCGTAACAGCAGCGTCAAGATGCGACCGCGAGATCTTGTCAGCGGGCCTGACACGACGTTGGATAGGGACACCATGCCGCGACCTGTCGCCCATCTGGCCAATCTCGACCTGAACCTGCTCGTTGCGCTGCGGGAACTGGTCCGGGAGCGTAGCGTCACGCGCGCGGCGCAGCGGCTGGGCGTCACCCAGCCGGCGGCGAGCGCGGCGCTGGCCAGGCTGCGGCGGCATTTTGGCGACGAACTGCTAGTGCGCGAGCACGGGGAGTACGTGCTCACCGCGCTCGGCGCGCAACTCGCCGAGCAGGTGGAAGGCGTGTGCGCCGCCGCGGAGCGGCTGTTCGCCGCCAGCACGGACTTCGACCCGGCCACGTCGGAACGCGAGTTCACCCTCGTCATGGCGGACTACACGATCATGGTGATGGGCGAGGCGCTTTCCCGGGCCATCAGCAAGGCGGCACCGCGCGCCCGGCTGCACGTCCGGCTGGTCCGGGAGTCGCTGAGCACCGAGTACGCGGAGGGCATCAGGTTCGTCGACGGGATGGTCGCCCCGCCCACGCACGGGTTCACGCTGCCCGAGACGAGGTCTGCTGAGCTTTTCCGTGACCGGTGGGTGTGCCTGGTGGACGCCGACAATCCGGCGCTGGACGCCGGACAGCTGCGGCTGCGGGACATGGCGCGGCTGCCCTGGGTGGCTCCCTACTACCGCAGCAACCCGAACCCGCCCTCGGTGCCCGTCATGCGCCAGCTGGCGCTGCTCGACATCCAGCCCCGGATCGCGGTCCGGGTGGAGAGCTACCTGTCGGTGCCGTACTTTGTCACCGGCACCGACCGGGTGGCGCTCATGCAGGAGCGCCTGGCCACCAGGCTCGCCGCACAGATGAACCTGAGGGTGCTCGAATGCCCCGGCGACCCCGAGCCGATCGTGGAGGCGCTGTGGTGGCACAGGCAATACGAGGAGGACACCGCGCATGCCTGGCTGCGCCGTCTCATCGTGGAAACCGCCCGCCGCCCGTGATCCCGGCCCCCCGGCCGGGTCCGCATAAGCCGCGTTTATGCGGGACAGCAGCATCTTTTGTTTGCGGCCATCCTGTCCCGAATTTTACCGTCATGGAAAGGCACTGCTGTTACCCCCGCTTTTCGCTGACGTTACGCGCCATGCATATGCGTGCATTCGGCGCCCGGACAGGAGCCCCATGCCGCATGCGCTGACCGAACTGAAGCTGGACGTGGTGACCAGGCCGCCGGCCGGCACAGTCCATGAGGTCGGCGCCGATGTGTGCGTCGTCGGCGCGGGGATCGCCGGCTCGACGGCGGCGATCGAGTCGGCGCGGCTGGGCCGCAGCGTGGTGCTCGTGGACTCGCTGCCGCTTATCGGCGGCCAGATGGTCCATTCGCTGATCGGGCTTTTCTGCGGCGTATTCGGCAACGCGCCGGATTACATCCAGCTGACGCACGGGGTTTTCGACGACATTTTCCGTGAGCTCGGCCCGTCCGGTGACCTGCACTTCTCCCACGGGCACACGACGACCGTCTTCTACAACGAGGTGGCGCTGGGCCGCTGGCTGGAGCGAACGGTTCGCGACCTCGGCATCCAGGTGGTGACCGGCGCGGTGCTGCGAGAGGTCGCCATCGCCGACGGCTGGGTCGAGAGCATCGAGCTGGCCACCCGGTACGGGAACGTCCGCGTCCGGGCGGCGGGGTACGTGGACGCGAGCGGCGACGCCGCGCTCACGTGGGAGGCCGGCCTGCCGTGCTGGGTGCCCGAACGTCCCATCTACGGGAGCCAGCAGGTCATCGTGGAGAACCTCGATGAGAACCACAAGCCTGAGATGGGCGAGATCGACGCGGTTTTCGCCGCGCGCGGCGAGGAATTCGGGCTGCTGCGGCGGGGCGGGCTGGCGTTCTTCTTTCCCGGCCGCGGCACCGCGGTGCTGAACGTGACGCACATCGACGCGCCGCTCGACCCGGTGGACGCGGCGCGCGCGATGTTCGAGGGCCGCGACCAGGCAGACCGCGCGATAGCGCTGCTGCGCGCCGAGTTCCCGAAGGCGTTCGGCGAGGTCCGGGTGCGCGCCTACGGCTTCCCCGGCCGCCGGCAGACCCGCTGGGTCAAGGGCATCCACCAGCTGTCCGTGGACGAAGTCCGTGACGGCACCCGGTTCGACGATGCCGTGGCAAGGACCGCCTGGCCGATCGAGCTGCACGACCGGGCGGACGGGTACGTCTGGGAGATGTTCGACGCAGGCCACGTGCACTACGTGCCGCTGCGGTCGATGACCCCGGCGGGCGCGCACAACCTCGTGGCGGCCGGCCGGTGCGTGGACGGCGACGCGGCGGCGCTGTCGAGCGTGCGGGTGATGGGGCCGTGCTCGGCGATGGGCGCGGCCGCGGCGCACGCGCTCGACCTGGCGGCGGACGGCAAGGGGCGCCCGGGCGACGGGACCGGCAGCGTGCACGAGATCGACATCGGCCGGCTGCGCGAGCGGCTGGCGGCCAACCTCGGTGACGACGGACGGAGCCGATGATGTTCCTCAACGACGACGAGAAGGCGATGCGCGACGGTGCCGAGGGCGCCGCGGTCGCGGCTGCCATGGACCTGCTGATCAGGTACGGCCAGGCGCTCGACGCCGAGCGGCTGTGCGACGTCCGCAACGTCGCGGGCACGATGACCCAGCCGTCGCCGGTCAAGGCGCGGCTCGTCAGGGAAGGCGGCTGGGACAAGGCGTTCGCGGTCATCAACCTGGACAGCGACGAGGACCTGGAAATCCCGAGCATGCGGGTGCCGACCTGCCAGCTGCAGCACGGCTTCGGGCAGGACGCGCTGGACATCGTCCCCTACCCCAAGCAGAACATCGAGCTGCAGGCCAGCGCCGAGTCCTTCTACGGGCGGCACGGGGTGAACATCCTGGCCACCTGCACGCCCTACCAGGTCGGCAACCTGCCGATGCGCGGCGAGCACTGCGCGTGGATGGAGTCCTCAGCGGTCATCTACGCCAACTCCGTCCTCGGGGCGCGGACGAACTGCGAGGGCATCGCCTCCACCGGCGCCGCCTCGCTGACCGGCAAGATCCCGTGCTGGGGCAACCACAGGGACGAGAACCGCCACGGCACGCACCACATCGAGGTCAACGTCCGGGTCGACAACTTCCAGGACTGGGGCATGCTCGGCTACTTCGCAGGCGGCGTGGCCGGCGAGGACCACCCAGTGATCACCGGCGACATCAGCAGGCCGGACCTGACCGAGCTCAAGCACTTCGGCGCGGCGGCGGCCACCTCGGGCGGCGTCGAGCTCTACCACATCCCCGGCATCACCCCGGAAGCGCCGGCGCTCGGGGCCGCGTTCGGCGGCCGCAGGCCGCCGCAACCAGTCGGCTACGGCCCGGCCGAGCGCCGCGCCGTCTACGAGACGCTCAACGAGATCGGCACGTCCGGCGACGTGGACTTCGTGCTGCTCGGCTGCCCGCACGCCTCGGTGGACCAGATCCGCAAGACGGCGGCCCTGCTCGATGGCAAGCGCCTGTCCGCGAGCACCGAACTGTGGCTGATGGCACCGCGCGCGCTCAAGGACATCGCGGACCGCAGCGGCTACACCGAGACGATCGAGCGGGCCGGCGCCCGGCTGCTGGCCGACTCCTGCCCGGCGATGTCACGGGCCGCGCCGAAGGGCACGAAGGTGTTCGCCACCGACTCCGCCAAGCAGGCGCACTACCTGCCCGCGATCCTCGGCATCGAGGCCTGGTTCGGCACGCTCGAGGAGTGCGTGGACGCCGCGGTCACCGGCCGCTGGAACGGAGGGCTGACCTGATGTTCGCCGACCGCTTGACATTCGGAATCGCATTCGATTACGCTATCGATGACGGGAGCAGGGGATGAGCGGCGTCATCCTCCACGGGAGAACCGTCGTCCCCGGCGTTGTCGAGGGCGAGGCCCTGGTCTCGCACGAGCCCATCTCCGGCTGGGGCGGGATCGACCCCATGCGCGGCGTGATCATCGAGCCCAGGCACGAGCTCTTCGGCGTGTGCTTCAGCGGCAAGATCCTCGTCTTCCCCAGCGCCAAGGGGTCGTCCGGCTGGTCGGGGTTCTTCCAGACGACGCGGCTGAGCGGCACCGCGCCGATCGGCATGGTGATCGGCCGCATCTCCACCAAGTCGGCGCTGGGTGCCGTGGTCACCCGGGTGCCGACCGTCACCGATCTCGACGCCGACCCGTGCGAGGCCATCGCGACCGGTGACTGGGTCCGCGTCGACGCGGGCAACGGCACTGTGGCGGTGGAAAAGAGGCGAGGAGAACATGAACCTGCGTAGCAACTACGAGCCGGGCACGTCCCGGTGGGCGACCCGCCGGGCCATGTGGCTCGCGCTCGGCCTGTCGGACGAGGACATGGTCAAGCCGAAGATCGCGATCGTGAACTCCTCGTCGCAGCTGGCGATCTGCTTCAGCCACCTGGACGAGATCGCCCGCCGCGCCAAGCGCGCGATCGAGCTGGCCGGCGGCGTCGGGTTCGAGGTGCGCACGGCCGCGCCGAGCGACTTCATCACCAGCGCCGGGCATCGCGGCGGGTACATCCTGTCGGCCCGCGACCTGATCACCAACGACATCGAGGTCCAGGTGGAAGGCGCGCTGCTCGACGGCATGATCTGCCTGGCCTCCTGCGATAAGACCGGCCCCGGCCAGCTGATGGCCGCCGCCCGGCTGAACATCCCCACGATCATCGTCGCCTGCGGCTACCAGCCGAGCGGCACCTACAAGGGCAGGCACTGCGACATCGAGGACGTGTTCCTGGCCGCGGGCCACGTCGCCAACGGGCGGCTGTCCGTGGACGAGCTCACCGGGATGAGCGAGAACGCGGTGCTCGGCCCGGGCGTGTGCGCCGGCATCGGCACCGCCAACACGATGCACCTGGCCTGCGAGGCCCTGGGCATGGCGCTGCCCGGCAGCACGCCGGTGCGGGCCAACAGCGAGCCGATGTGGCGGGCGGTCGACCAGGCCGCCGAGCGGATCGTCGAGATGATCGCCGAGGACCTGAAGCCGCGCGACATCCTGACGCCCGCCGCGTTCCGCAACGCGGTCACCGCGATCTTGTCGGTGAGCGGGTCGATCAACTCGGTCAAGCACCTGCAGGCGATCGCGGCCGAGGCCGAATGCGACGTGGACGTGTACCGGCTGTTCGAGCAGCTCGCCGACCACGTGCCGCTGCTGACCGCCATCCGGCCCAACGGCGAGACCTCGATCGAGGAGTTCGAGGACGCCGGCGGCACCCGCGCGGTCATGAAGCAGCTCGCCGGCCGGTCCGCGCCACCAGGAGAGGAAAGCCTGCTGGACACAGGCGCCCGCACCGTCACCGGCAAGACCGTCGCGCAGAACCTGGACGGCGTCACGGTGGCGGACGAGGAGGTCATCCGGCCGCCGGAGCGGGCGCTCGGGCGGCGGCCCACGATCGTGCTGATCCGCGGC
>NZ_JASIAL010000203.1:0-69645 GCF_030042015.1 Trebonia sp.
CCAAGCTCGGCCTGGCCGAGCCAGCGTCGCAGCGAGAGGACGAGATCACCGCGGAACTCGGTGACGCCGCGCCCGAGCACGTCTGCGCCGAGCTGGTGCACGCCGGCGTCGCCGTCCGCGGCCTGTCGGTCGAGTCGCCGAGCCTGGAGGACCTGTTCGTCGGCCTGACCGGAGAAGGCTTCGATGTCGAGCACTGATTTGCTCCCGGGGGACGACCCCCCGGTGACCCCCCGCAAAGGGGGGACTTCCCGTCCCCCCTTTCACCCCCCTGGCCCCCCTGGCCCCCCTGGCCCCCCTGGCTGGCAAGACCTCAGATTTTTGCGCAATGAGCTGAGGCTGATCTTCTTCAGGCGGCGCAACCAGCTCCTGCTCCTGGCCGTCGCGCTGTTCCCGCTGCTCATCGGCATCGGGCTGAAGGTCGCGGCGCCGCAGGGCGGCGCGACAGGCCCGGGCGCGACGTTCTTCAACCAGCTCGCCGGCAACGGCGTGTTCCTCACGTTCATCGCGCTGACGCTGCTGCTGATCCTCGTGCTGCCGGTGGCGGTCGCGATCGTCTCCGGCGACTCGGTCGCGGGCGAGGCCGGGTACGGGACGCTGCGCTACCTGCTCGCCGTGCCGGCCGGCCGGACCCGGCTGCTGATCGTCAAGTACCTGGCGATCGTGGCGTGGGCGGTGGCCGTCACGTTCACCGTGTCGGTGGTCGCGCTGCTGACCGGGGTGTCGCTGTTCCCGGTCGGCCCGGTGACGCTGCTGTCGGGCACCACCGTGTCGCTGGCCGCCGGCCTGGTGCGGGTGCTGTTCGTGACGCTGTACATCTGCGCCGCGATGGCCGCGGTCGGCGCGATCGGGCTGGCGGTCTCCACGTTCACCGAGCACGCGATCGGCGCGATCGCGGCCATCATGATCCTCGTCGTGGTCAGCGAGGTCGTCGACCAGATACCGCAGTTCGGCACCGTCGCGCCGTACCTGCCGACGCACTGGTGGGACATGTTCGACTCGCTGCTGCGCACGCCCGTGGACACCGTCACGATGTGGCACGGGCTGACCTCGTTCGCGGTGTACGGGGTGCTGTGCTGCCTGATCGCCTGGGCCAGGTTCACCTCAGGCGACGTCACCAGCTGAGGCGCGCCCGACGGGCCCTGCCTCACCGCTCAAGAGCCAGCCGCCCCGCCAGGGCGACCATGATCGTCCCCGATCCCGCGTCCAGGGCCTGACGGGCACGGCGCCGCCGGGACAGCCAGCCGCCGATCCGGCCGGAGGCCAGGCCCAGCACCTCGAAAGCCACGAAGATCGCCCCCAGGACCGCGAACTGCAGCGGAACGTGCCCAACGCCGCGGTCAACGAACTGCGGCAGCAGCGCGACCACGAACGTGACCGACTTGGGGTTAGCCAGGTTCGTGACCGCGCCGCGCAGGTAGGCGTACCGCCCGCTGACCGGCGCGCCCGGCTGCGAGCCTTCCGGCGGTCCCGCCGCGCGCTGCACAGCGCCCGCACGCCCAGGTACAGCAGGTACGCCGCCCCGCACACCCGCAGCACCGTGAACGCCACGGGCAATTACAGCGCCAGAGAATGCGTGTCCATGCCGCCATCCTCGCATTTCCCGCGCGCCATCACAGCTGGCCAGCGGCATTGTCAAGAGCTGAAATCTTCCTCCCAGAACTCGGTGACTCCGCGGCCCTCGCGCGGCCCGGTTTCCTGGCCGCGGAGGTCGACGCGGCGGATCTTGCCGGAGATCGTCTTGGGCAGGTCGGCGAACTCGATCCGCCGGATCCGCTTGTACGGCGCCACCCGCTCCCGGCAGAACGCCATGATGTCCCGCGCCAGTTCCGGGCTTGGCGACGCGCCGGCGGCGAGCAGCACGTAGGCCTTCGGCACCGCCAGCCGGATCGGGTCAGGGGAGGGCACGACGGCGGCCTCGGCGACCGATTCGTGCTCGATCAGCACGCTCTCAAGCTCAAACGGCGAGATCCGGTAGTCCGACGCCTTGAACACGTCGTCGGTCCGCCCGACGTACGTGATGTACCCGTCCTCGTCGCAGGTCGCGACGTCGCCGGTGTGGTAGTACCCGCCGCTCAAGGCCTGCGCGTCCCGTCCGGCGTCGCCGAGGTATCCGGTCATCAGGCCGAGCGGCCGGCGGCTCAGGTCGAGGCAGATCTCGCCGTCTTTGCCCGGCTCACCGCTCACTGGGTCGACGAGCACGACCGGGTAGCCAGGCAGGGGCCGGCCCATCGTGCCGGGCTTGACCGGCTGGCCGGGGGTGTTGCCGACCTGCGCGGTCGTCTCCGTCTGCCCGAACCCGTCCCGCACGGTGATCCCCCAGGCCTTGCGGACCTGCTCGATTACCTCCGGGTTGAGCGGCTCACCCGCCGCCACGCACTCACGCAGCGCGCTGCTGTTCGCCGCCGCCAGGTCGGCCTGGATCAGCATCCGCCAGACCGTCGGCGGCGCGCAGAACGTGCTGACCGCGCAGTCGCCGAGGGCGGCGAGCAGGCCGGCCGCGCTGAACCGGGACTGGTTGAGGATCAGCACGGTGGCCTCGGCGTTCCACGGCGCGAACAGGTTGGACCAGGCGTGCTTGGCCCAGCCGGGCGAGGAGATGTTCAGGTGCACGTCGCCCGGCTTGATGCCGATCCAGTACATCGTCGACAGGTGGCCGACCGGGTAGCTGGCCTGGGTGTGCCCGACGAGCTTGGGCTTGGAGGTCGTCCCCGAGGTGAAGTAGAGCAGCAGCGGATCGCTCGCCTTGGTCACCCCGTCCGGCGTCACCTCCGCCGGAGCGTTGCGTGAGTCGGAGTAGGCGTGCCAGCCATCGGCCGTTCCCGCGACGACCACCCGCGTCCACGCGCCGGGAACGTCGGCGAACTTCGGCACCTGCGCCGTGTCGGTCACGACGTGCCTGACCGCGCCCCGCTGGATCCGGTCGACCAGGTCGGCGGGCTGCAGCAGCGTCGACCCCGGGATCACCACGGCACCGAGCTTCATCGCCGCGAGCATGACCTCCCACAGCGGCACCACGTTGCCGAGCATCACCAGGACCCGGTCGCCGCGGCTGACCCCGAGCCCGCGCAGCCAGTTCGCCACCTGGCCAGAACGGGCCGACAGCTGCCCGTAGCTCACCGACTCGTCTCCGCCGCCGTCGCTGACCACCCGCAGCGCGGTCCAGTCGCGATGTTCGGCGGCGATCACGTCGAACCAGTCGAGTGCCCAGTTGAACTCGTCCAGTTCGGGCCAGGAAAACAGGCTGCGCGCGGTCTCGTAATCCTCGCGGTGACGCAGCAGCAGGTCCCGCGCCGCGCGGAAGGCGGCGGTCGAAGCAGCATCGCTCATCGGTCAATAATCCCAGCCCGCACCCGCACGGCAAAGCCCCACCGCAGGGGGCGCGATCAGAGCGTGCTGAGAAGCTTCCCCGACAGCCCATCCAGCCGGGTATGCCACACTGGCGGCATGGGTAGCTCAGAGCGCGGCGCGGGTGCGCCGCGCGCGACCTGGGCCGACCGCGGCGGCACGTCTAGCGTCTCGCATGCCGTCGCGGAGCGCGAGCGCGGCCGCCGTCGGCTGAACGCCACCACTGTCACCGTGAGCTTGGCGAGCGTGGCCGCGGCCGGCGCGGTGGCCGCGGGGCTGCCCGGCTCCACGCACACGACCGTGACCGATTCGGGCAGCTCGCCGGCAAGCTCCCACACCGGCAGCTCTGGCTCATCGAGCACAGGCACCTCGGGCGGTTCAAGCCCGGCGGGCTCATCGGGCAGCTCCTCGGCCAACTCCAACTCCAGCTCCAGCTCCTCGAGCGGCCCGGCTAACCTGCAGGCGCCCACGTACGTCCCGGTCCAGTCGAACGGCGGCGGCCAGGTCACCTCCGGCGGGACGCACTGACACCGGGGCCAGCGAATACATGACACAGGCCGAAACCGGGACAGTGCC
This sequence comes from Trebonia sp., assembly GCF_030042015.1. Lineage (GTDB taxonomy): Bacteria > Actinomycetota > Actinomycetes > Streptosporangiales > Streptosporangiaceae > Trebonia. Next base: position 3,922 of record NZ_JASIAL010000203.1, read on the forward strand.
GCAGGCCGAGCCGACGGCGTTCGCCGCCTGGCACGCGCTCGGCATGCTCGTCCAGCTCGTGGTCACCGCCCCAGGACAGCTCGCCGCCGCCCGCCGGCTGCTCGCGGCTGACCTCGCCGAGCTCGACCTGGCCTGCAGCAGGTTCCGCCCGGACTCCGAGCTTGCCGCCCTCGCCGACGCCGCGCGCGCGGCGGACGGCCCGGTCACGATCACGGTCAGCACGCTGCTGGCCGAGGCCGTCGCCGTCGCGCTCCGCGCGGCTAGCCTCACCGACGGGGACGTGGACCCGACGGTAGGCGGCGCGCTGTCCGCGCTTGGCTACGACAGGGACTTCGGCCAGGTGGCGCCCGCGGGCCCGGCCCTGCCCGCGCTCGTCAGCGTCCGGGTGATCCCCGGGTGGCGCTCCATCCGGCTCGATCCCGCCGCCCGCGAGCTGACCGTCCCGCCGGGCGTCCAGCTCGACCTCGGCGCCACGGTCAAGGGCTGGGCGGCGGACCGGTCCGCCGCGCGGATCGCGGACCGGCTCGGCTGCGGGGTGCTGGTCAGCCTGGGCGGTGACACGGCGGTGGCGGGCCAGCCGCCCGAGGGCGGCTGGCGGATCCGGGTACAGGACCTGACCACGATGCCCGACGAGCCGCCGCCGGGACCAAGCACCGTGGTCGCGATCAGGGACGGCGGGCTGGCCACCTCGTCCACCGCCGCCCGCCGCTGGCAGCGCGGCGGCGACGTGCTGCACCATATCCTGGACCCGCGTACCGGCCTGCCGGCGGCGCCGGTCTGGCGCACGGTCTCGGTGGCCGCCGCCAGCTGCGCCGACGCCAATACCGCGGCGACCGCGGCGGTCATCAGGGGCCGCCAGGCTCCGGCGTGGCTGGCGGGCCTGCACCTGCCCGCCCGTCTGGTCGAGCCCGACGGCACCGTGCTCGCGATCGCCGGCTGGCCCCCCGACCCGTCCTGACCCGGTCACCGGCCGGGTCAGCGGAACACCGTCCTGGTCCACTGCAGCCCGCCGTCGGTGGTGGTCCAGACGCTGTGCGGGTCGGCGAGCCACTGGCCATCCAGCGCGGTCTCGAAGCCGGCCCAGGCCGGGACGCCGCCGGCTGCCAGGTCCTGGGTGTCCGTGGCGGCGGTGACCCAGCGCAGGCCCGCGTCGGTCGTCACGAGCAGCCGGGCGGTGTAGCTGCCGTCCCCGCCCAGGGCGGCGCTGGCGACGGCGATCACGGCGGGGCCGGCGGCGGCTATGACGCCGAGGTTCTGCCCGGGCGGCGGCGCCGCGGCTGCCTTCCAGGCGGCCGCGCCGGCCGAGGTGATGACGAAGGCGCTCATGGTGGCGCGCGTGACGCACAGGCCGGCGAAGAAGCCGCCGGGTGCTGCGGCCAGCCCGATCAGGTCCTCCTCCTGGCCCGGGGCGCCCGGGGCGCCAGGGCTGCGCGGGGCGCCGGGGCCGAGCCCGTCGCAGGGGTCGGCTGCCCGCTGCCAGGTGCCCCCGCCGTCGGCGGAGCGGTACAGGACCGCCTGCGCCGGGACCGGCCCGGAGAGGCTGCCGTACATGGCGATGACCACGTCCGGGCCGGAGACGGCGATCTGCGCCGAGTCGCTGCGGCCCGGCTCGGCGAGCTGGCCGATCAGCGTCCGCCAGCTCCCCGTGCCGGCCGGGGCCTCCTGCAAGGATGGCTGGCAGGGGCCGGGGCAGCCGTCGCTGGTGTAGGTGATGCGGTATGCCCGCCCGCCGTCGGCGGTCAGCGTCTCGGTCTGCAGGCCTGGCCTGGCGTGCCAGGTCAGGCCGCCGTCGGTGGTCATCAGCAGCGCCGGGCCGTAGAGGTAGCCGACCGCGGGGCTGGCGAAGCTGACCTGGCTCACGCAGGACTGGACCTGGCAGTCCGCCGTGCCGTCCTGGATCGTGGCCGGCGGGTCTGGCAGCAGCTGCCAGTGCCGCCCGGCGTCGGTGGTGCGCGCGAGCCGGGCGCATGTGCCCGTGGAGCAGGGCTGGGCGGCCAGCGCCCAGCCCTGCGTCGCGCTGACCCAGCTGACGGACAGCAGCGAGGAGTACGCCAGGTCGGTCGCCGCGGCGGGGGACCCGGCCGCGAAGGCAAGCCGGGCGGTGGCGGCCGGGGCCGGCTCCGCCGGGACGCCGACGGGTTCCTTGACAGCCACCGCGTCCAGGACGCACCGCCGGCCGCATGGCACCCAGGCGGCGCCAGCGCCCGATGGCACCGAGGGCTGCGCGATGAACGTGGCCGAGGCGCTGCCCGTGCTCCCGGTGCCGACACCCCAGACGGCGGAGCAGGCCCCCGGGGCCGCGCACTCGTAAAGCTCGACGAAGGAATCCGGCGGGAACCCCGTCAGCCTCACCCGCAGCGGCTGCCCGCCGACCAGGCCGGTGTCCGGGGTGACGGTCACGGCCGCGGCGGCCGCCTGCCGCGGCACCGCCTTCGCATGGCCCGCGCCGCCAGCGGGCGCGGTGCCGCAAGCCGCCGCGAGCAGCGCCGCCCCGACCGCAAGTACCGAACGCGCCCAGATCGCCATGGCGCCCCAATCTTCTGCCCGCCCCTATGACGAAGACAGCGCCCGGGCGGTTGCCGGGTGCGGCCTGCCGGCCGGGCCGCGCGGCGTTACGGCACGTCCTCGCCCAGTGCCTCCTTGCGGGCTCTGCTCTGCGCGCGGGTGACATGGTGCCCAAGCGGCTTGTCCCGGTACGGGGTCGCGAACGCGCGGGAAACACGCTGCGCCTGCTCCGCGCGGCCGTTCGAGGATGGCCGCGCGGGCTTGAATTCATAACTGGCCGGAGTGACAGCCTGGCGCAGCCGGTTGACCGGGTAATACCACTTCCTGACCGGGAATCCTTCCATGTCGACGCAGTCGCGGCACAGGGGGATGTCGCTCAGGTCACGGTCCCGGTGACGGCAGCGCAGGGTGGTCAGCGGCTCGCCCGCCCAGATCTCCCGCAGGGTCTGCTCCGCCACGTTTCCGAGCGGATAGAGCCCGTCGTGATCGAAGTTGCAGGGGACGACCGTTCCGTCCCACAAGATCGTGACGGACGTCCACGGCTTCTCGCACACCACGCCGGGCCGCGCCGCGGCGGGGGAGATCCGCAACTCGTTTATCGGTTCCTCTCCGCCGCTCCAGGTGACATACGACTTCACCTTGATGCGGTCGATCTCGGAAACCGGGCTCCATTTGGCGAGCCAGTCCTTCACCTCGTGCGCGTTCTGTTTCTGGCGGACGATCTGCAGCACGATCCTCGGGTACGGGGAACGGGCCGAGGCGCGGTAGTCGAGCAGCTCGTGGATGCGCTTTTCCGCGAGCGCGACATTACGGGCGGCCTTACCGCGCACCGCTTCAGAAGTTTCCGCGGTCACCCCGTCCAGGGACAGGTTGAGCTCGTGCAGGCCGTTATCGACGATCGCGCGAATGCGCTGCCTGGTGAGCAGCACGGGATTGGCGGAGAGATAGCCGTTAATTCCCCGCCGCGTGGCCTCGCCCACGAAGTGCCCGAGATCCGGGTGCACCAGGGAATCGCCGAAATGATGCATGTAAAAACGAGACGTGGACCCCGCCGCCTCGTCAAGTATCTTGTGATACAGCTCACGCGACATGTTGCCGATGGAGCGCTCCATCGAATGCGTTCTGGGGCACATTGTGCAGGTCATCGGGCAGTTGTTGGTCAGCTCGACCTGGAACACAACGGGCCGACCGACGGGCCGGATCGTCTGCAGGTTGTAAGAAAACTGCTGGAGCTCCTGATTCAGGCAGCGCCGGCTTGACGTCAGCAAATCATTGACTTTCCGCACCCGGCCCCGTCCCGTCATGCGCGCTCCTCCTCAGCGGACATATTCAAATCAGTCACACTAAGAGGCAATTGTCAAGGCCGCCGCCCGTCGGTCAGGTCACCCGCCGGATCGTCACCGGCAGCACCGCCTTCAGCCCTTCCATGTGCGCGCCACCGTCGTGCAGCAGCCTGACCACGCCGGCGACTTTCGCGGCAAGGTTCTCCGGCTGGTAATCGGTGATGGCCGCGGGCGAGAGATACTCGCGTACCCGCGTGCGGATCGCGCTGCGCAGCGGCGACTCGACGGTGGCCAGGCTTCCCGACAAGATGACCGCGGGTGAGTCCCTGGCGATGTCCACCTGTTCGGCGACCGCACGCACGCCCACGAGGAACTCCTCCGCCGCGGCCTCGACCAGCGCGACCGCTACGTCGTCACCGTCCCTGGCGGCGTCGAGCACCGACGGGGCGAACCCGGCCACCACCGAGCGCGGCCGTGCCACGTAGACATGGTTGTACAGCGCATCGCTGAGCCGCACGCCGTCGGGGGCCGCGGACCACTGGCGGGCACGAGCGACGAGGCCGGTTGCCCGGCCGCGGCCGTCCGAGGCGCGGATCGCGGCCCGCAGGCCGTGCATCGCCAGATCGAAGCCGCCGCCCTCGTCGGAGAGCAGGTAGTCCGCCCCGCTGGCCCGGGCCCAGTGGCTCAACTCACGGTGTGCGACGAACACGGTGCCGGTCCCGGCGATCGCGGCGACCACGCGGTCGGCGTCGCCCGAGGTGACCACGGGCACCATGTCGCTGGTCACAATCAGGTCCGCGCGCACGCCCAGTCCGGCCAGGACCTCGGCGCAGACGTCGGCGAACCGCTCAGCCGCCCGCTGCGTGGCGGCCGCGCCGTGCGCGGCGAACGCGAGCCTGACGTCGGCTGCCCGAGTGCCCGCCGCGGCGAGGACCGAGCCAAGCAGCTTGCGCAGCCGCTGCCTCGCCGACGACTGGGAACCGGTGGTCACGTTCGTGCTCAGCCCGGACAGCTGCGCGTCGCGATCGCCCACCACGGCAACCCAGGTCCGGCTGCCGCCGCCTTCCACGAGCAGCCAGGGGAAGGGGTAGTGGCCGGCGTCGAGCTGCCCCGCGGGCCGCGTCATGGCAGGAACGTGTCCTCGTCTTTGGTGATCATGGTGAAGTCGGCTCCCTGCGTGACGGCGCCGTCAAACCTCGCCCCGCGCAGGTCGGCCCGGGTAAACCGGGCGCTGGACACGTCGGCGTTGCGGAAGCTGGCACGGCGCAGGCGGGTTCCCACGAACACGGCCATGCGCAGGTCCGCCGAGCTGAGGTCCAATCCCTCGAGGTTCGCGCCGGAAAAATCCGCATCCCGCAGCTGGCCGTTCTTCAGCCAGCCCGCGCTTCTCATCTGCTCAAGCACGCTCCGGTTCTCCTCAACCCCGCCCACCCGCAGTCTCGCCAGCAGGTTCCCCAGCCGCTCCCGCTGGTCGTTCTCGCGGCTCTCGGTCTCCCGCTGCCTGGCGAGCATCATGTCGATGAGCAGAAACGTCAGGACCGCGGCAGCCATCGCCGTTCCGATGCCGACGGAAAATCCGGAAAACCATTCCCGCCAGCCCTGATCCGGCGGCTTGGTGAGGGCGCCCACGCCGAGCCACACGACCGCGAGGGCGCTGAGCAGCAGCATCACCACGTGCTCCGTGCGCCTGATCCCGATGCCCCGCGCGGCTGGGCGGCCGGCGCTGTCCGCCCGCCCGCGGTGACCCTTGAGTATCACGCGATCCCGTCCCCCTCCACGTCGCTCAGTAGCTGATCGTCGGCCGGAGAAACTCAGAAGCCGCGCAGAACCGCTCGAACCGGTCCTCCGCCGGTGCCATCCCGGCCAGCCGGGATAGGCACGCGAACCAGTTCCGCAGGAAGTAGTCCCAGCCGTCGAATACCTGGACACCGCGCCCGCTCTGCGCGCGGGCGTGCTGCAGGAAACGCAGGTCGCCCCGGTAGTTCAAGTCCCAGGCAATCGAGTCCGCGGGCAGGGTGACGTCGCCGGATATCGGCGAGCCCGCGATGTCCTTGCCCAGCCCCGTGGCGTTGACGAGCAGGCTTCCGGCCGGCGCGTGGCGGACCACGTCGTCGTTTTCGGCGCCGTCGCGGACCTCGGCGTGGACCCGGCCGGCCGTGTTCAGCAGCGCCTCGAGCCTGGCCTCCAGATCGGCCTTCACCTGGCCGTCGCGTTCGGTGATGGTTATTTTCGGAACGATGGCGCCGCCGAACCTGGCACTCGCCAGTGCCACCGCGCGCCCGGCGCCGCCGCCGCCGAGAATGACCACTTCCCTGGCACGGGGCGGTTGACCGCCGGCCAGCAGCATCCGCGACAGCTCGCCCGCCAGCGCCATCATGTCCGGCGAGAACCCGGTCAGCGTGCCCGCCGCGATGGCTACGGCGCCGACCTCGCCGAGCGAGCACGCGTCGGGATCGAGGAAATCGAGTCCGTCCGCGAGGCACTCGAAGACCCGGACCTTGTGCGAGGTGACCTGCGCCCCCGCGCAGCGCTCGTCGTCTTTCATGCGGGCCAGGAAGTCCGCGTACCTGGGGCAGTCGCTGTGCAGCGGCATATCGACCCCGATGAGGGACGCGGACCACCCGATCGCTTTCATCCACGCGGGAAACGCCCTGTGCGAAGCCGAGCCGCGCGTCCTGACGCCGAGGAAGTAAACCCGTGCCGCAGCCATCAGCCAGCCCGCTGCCCCGCGGCCGCCGGGTACCGGCCGCACTCAGACATCGCCAAGCTTGCCCACCCGTCCATAGTCATCTGAGGAGCGCTCGACGTCGAATACCTTGTCGTAGAATCCGAAGCCGATCTCGAGCAGCCGCACGGTATTGCGATAGGCGGCGAACCTGTGCCGTACGCCCCTCGGCACGGCGATGTATTCGCCCTCGGCCAGCAGCACGGCATCGATCACGTCGCCTTCGTCGCTGTCGAACTCAAAGCCGACGTCGCCGTCCACCACGACGAAGAGCTCATCGCGGACCGAATGACTTTGGTAGCTGAGGCGGTGCCCGGCGCGAATCGACAGCAGGCGGGCCGAGCACCACGCCTGGTCGGCCAGGACCTCGACGGTTCCCCACGGGCGCTGCTCGACCGTGATGTCCTGGGTGCGGTCGTACATGGGCAGGTGGCGGACGATCGAGGAAGTGGCCTGGGTCCACCCCCAGGGGAAGAAAATGTCATGCCGGTCTGTCCTGGCGGCGGCTATCAGGTGGTTCGGCGCGATTCCCGACGGAATCGCGCCGGTGGCCAGGTCCTGGAAGGCGACGAGGACCGCCCAGTAAATGTCGGCGCTCGGCCACTCGGCCCGCACGTGCTCCTCCGCGAGCTGCAGCGTCCGGCCGGTGAAGCTGATGCTGTCTACCACGATGATCTTCTCGTAGTTGACCTTGGGATCGGTGAGGGCCGGCCGCTCGGCGTGCCTGTCTATCCACCTGATGTTGGCGCCGCGCACGGTGATCTGGATGCTGTCGGGCTCGCGGTTGTCTGGCGACCGCAGGTAGCGGTGGATCCTCTTCTCCACCTCGCTGCCACCCGGCGCGGCAGGATCGTGGATATAGACGAGCAGCGTGCGCTGCCGCCATTCGTCGCAAACCACCCTTATCTGCTGGGCGAGCCGCTGGATGAGCTGGTCGGAGTACGTTATGTCGGCGGGCAGCTTCGAGCGCACCTGTTCATTGATGCGCCGGATGCTGTCGTGCGCGATGGGCTTCAGTGCCAGGCGCGCCGTTTCCAGCGCGAGCTCGCGGAAGAACGCGTCATACGAGGCGTCGGCACCGTCGATTATCCGCACGTGATGGCGGGATTGCAGCTGCCTTACCGTATCGGTGTCCGGTGGGTTCGCCGCGGCCCACCAGATGACCGAGGCATCGGATCGCATTATGGAATCGACGTCAGCGCCCTTGCCAACCGGGCCGATCCAGATAAGGTCAGAGCTCCTGATGACAGCCTTCAGTGAATTACGCAGCCCCGAGGCCAGGGGCGCGTCGATTCTGCAGTGCCCGGCGCTGCGTCCTATGATGTCTCCCCTGAGCTTGACCAGCCTCACCTTCGGCTCGTCGAATTGCAGCGCCTGCTCCAGGTAAGAATCATTGTGCTCGCCCCGCACCAGCCGCAGGTACTTGCCGGCCGGGACCCGGTTGGCAACAGCGCGCTCCAGGGAATTACCCGCGCCGAGCTCAAGGACGGCGGTGATGAAGCCCTGCCCGATGAGCTCGCCGAGATAATTGTCGCCCGGCGTGGGATCGCGATCCCAGATCGCCTTGTTCTTCGCGATGATATCGACGTCGCTCTGGCCGGCCTGGGGGATCCACGGATCGTTCGCAAGCACTACTATCGGGGCACGCTGGTTGTGCGCGTGGCGCTCAACAAGCGTCTCGGCCAGCTCAGATATTTGGCTCATCCCGGACGAATCCTCGATTGCGGCGCGCGCGCGCAGCCGCCGACGGCCGGCGGTCGCTCGATTCTAGTGCAGACCACCGCGAACCGGCCTTTTGCACTGAAGGCCGGGCCTCAGCGGGACCGCAGTACCTGGACAGCGGCTTCAGAACCACCTCATAGGGTCTATCTATCCTCCGCTGTGCTTGATGCCCGATGCTTGCAAGCGTGGGCAGAATCGACTCCACCACCGCGCTGTGGTACGCCAGCCGCGCCACCGGCGTGGTCGCGCTGCTGCTGCTGACGGCGGTGATGCTGCTCGGCCTGCTGGTGACCAGGCAGGGCCGGCTGCCCGGCCTGCCCCGGTTCGCGGTCACCGGCCTGCACCGCAACCTGTCGCTGCTCGCCGTCGCGTTCGTCGCGGTGCACGTGCTGACCGCGGTCGTGGACGGCTACGTGGACATCCCGCTCACCGCCGCGATCATCCCGCTAGCCTCTCCCTATGAGCGGCTCGAGCTCGGGCTCGGCGCGGTCAGCCTGGACATCACGATCGCGGTGATCGTGACCAGCCTGCTGCGCCGCCACCTCAGCCGCCGGGTGTGGCGCGGCGTGCACCTGCTCGCCTATGCCAGCTGGCCGGTCGCCTGGCTGCACAGCATCACCGCGAGCGCCGACATGCTGCACAGCTGGATGCTCGCGGTCTCCGTCGGGTCCGCGCTGGCCGTCGTCATCGCGCTCAGCTGGCGGCTGGCCGCCGCCGCGCGCGACGTGCCGCGCGCCGAGCGGGTCGGCCTGCTGATGTCCGCGGTGCACGAAGCCACCCGCGGACGGGAACGGACCACCCGCCGATGACCGCGGCCACCCAGGGTGCGAGCGCAGAAGGCACGGCCACCGACCTGCCCCGGCTGCTGCCGGCGAGCCAGCAGCCGCAGGACTGGTCCGCGCACCACGCGCGGTTCGGCCCGATCCCGTACCGCGGCGCACCGGCCCGCCTGATCCCCGACCTGCGGGACGCCGGCCTGACCGGGCGGGGCGGCGCCGCGTTCCCCGTGCACCGCAAGCTCGCCGCCGTCCTCGACGCGGCGACATCGCGGCGGAAGACCCCCGTCGTGATCGCCAACGGCGCGGAGAGCGAGCCTGCCAGCGACAAGGACGCCACGCTGCTGTGGCTGGCCCCGCACCTGGTGCTCGACGGCCTGCAGCTGGCCGCCGAGGCGGCCGGCGCCGACCAGGCGATCCTCTACACCCACGCCGAACGCCGGGAGGATGTCGGCAGGCGGCTGCGGCAGGCCCTCATGCAGCGCCGCGCGGCCGGCGTCGAGCGCGTCCCCGTCGAGCTGGCCGAGGCGCCGCCGCGGTTCCTGTCCGGTCAGGAGACCGCGGTGATCAACCACATCGGCGGCGGCCCCGCCATCCCGACCTTCATGCCGCCCCGGGTCACCGAACGCGGCCTTGAGGGCGCCCCGACCCTGGTCCAGAACGTCGAGACGCTTGCCCACCTGGCGCTGATCGCCCGGCGCGGGCCGCGCTGGTTCCGCCAGCTGGGCACCGCGGCCGAGCCGGGCTCGACGCTGTGCACGATCCGCCGCGCCGACCGGACGCCGCACGTCACCGAGGTCCCGCTCGGCATGCCGCTGCGCGACCTGCTCGGCCCGCTCCCGCAAGACGGCGCGGTGCTCATCGGCGGCTACCACGGCAGCTGGGTGCCTGCCGGGCAAGCCGTGCGGCTGACGCTGGACAACCAGTCGCTCGGCGCGGTCGGCGCCCGCGTCGGCGCCGGGATCGTGATCACCCTTCCGCAGGCTAGCTGCGGGCTGGCCGAGACGGCCAGGACCGTTCGGTATCTGGCTCTTGAATCGGCCGGTCAGTGCGGCCCCTGCCTGAACGGGCTGCCGCGGATCGCGGCCGCCCTCGTCGAGCTCGCGGGGGCCCGCCCGCGGCGGCAGGCGCGCGCGGACGTGGAGCGCTGGGCCGGACTTGTCACCGGCCGCGGCGCGTGCCACCACCCGGACGGCACGGCGCGGTTCGTGCGCAGCGCGCTGATCACGTTCGCGGCCGAGCTCGACCGGCACGAGCGAGGCCGCTGCAGCGGGACCAGCCGGCAGCCGTTCCTGCCGGTCCCGCCCGGTCAGGCACGCACGGAAGAGGACTGGACGTGAGCGAGCGGCTGGTGGTCAACCCGATCGACTGCGCGGGCCACGGGGCGTGCGCCGAGCTGCTGCCCGAGATGATCACGCTGGACGAGTGGGGGTACCCGATCATCGACGGCCGCCCGGTCCCGCCGGCTCTCGACAAGGACGCGCGCGCCGCGGTCAGCGCCTGCCCGACGCTCGCGCTGCGGCTGCTGCGCTCGTAAAGACCAGTCATGATCCCGAACGGTCCGTGGCGTCTGCCCACCCGCACGCCCGGGCCGTTCGTCGTGCTTGACGCTCCCAACTGAACGTACCTATATTATGAGAGTAGCTTCCATTTAAGTGTTACAGCCGAAAGGCGGTGACTCCCATGACGGACTCCTCGCGTCGCTGGTGGGCGATGGCCGCGATCTCGGTGAGCGTGCTGGTTGTCGGGCTTGACCTGACCGTGCTCAGCCTGGCGCTGCCGACGATCGCCGCGACGATGCACGCGACAACGGGCGACCTGCAGTGGATCGCCGACTCCTACGCCCTGGTGATCGCCGCGATGATCCTGCCCGCCGGGCTGCTCGGCGACCGCTACGGTCGGAAGAGAGTGCTGCTCATCGCCCTCGTGCTGTTCGTCGCGAGCTCAGTGTGGTGCGCTTACTCGCCCAGCGTCGGCGAGCTGATCGCGGCCCGCGCGGTGCTCGGCATCGGCGCCGCCGCGGTGCTCCCGATGGCGATCTCGGTGCTGCCCGTGATGTTCGGCGAGGAGGAGCGGCAGAAGGCGATCGCCGTGATGGCGGGGGCCATCTTCGTCAGTTACCCCATCGGGCCGATCCTCGGCGGCTTCCTGCTCGACCACTTCTGGTGGGGCTCGGTCTTCCTGATCAACGTGCCGATCGTGGCGATCGCGCTCGTCGCCGTGACGTTCCTGCTGCCGGAGTCGCGGGCCGCCAGCCGGCCCGGCCTGGACCCCCAGGGCGTCGTGATCTCGAGCGCCGGGCTGGCCGTTCTCACGTACGGGTTCATCAGGGCAGGCCAGAGCGGCTGGACCGACGCCCTGGCGCTGGCCACGATGGTGGCGGGAGCGGCCATCCTGGCCGGCTTCGTCTGGTGGGAGCGTTTCGCCGCCCGGCGGAGCGGGAGCCAGCCGCTCGTCGACATGACGCTGTTCCGGGTGGCCGGCTTCCGCTGGGGGACGCTGCTGATGACGTTCGTCTCGTTCGCGATGTTCGGCCTGTTCTTCGCCGCGCCGCAGTACTTCCAGGACGTGCGGGGGGCGACGCCGCTCGGCAGCGGGCTGCGGCTGCTGCCGCTGATCGGCGGGATGCTCGCCGGGATGGCGGCGGCCAGCAGGCTGACCGCCGCGGCTAAGCTGCCCGACGGCACGCTCGGCAACCCGCGGCTCAACGCGAAGCTCGCGGTCGCGGCCGGCTTCCTCATCATGGCCGCCGGCCTGGCGGTCGGCGCGTGCACCGGCCTGGGGTCCTCGACGGGCTTCGCGGCGCTGTGGGTCGCGGTGACCGGCCTCGGCCTCGGCGTCGCGATGCCGGCCGCGATGAACGCCGCGGTGGGCCCGCTGACGCAGGAGCGCAGCGCGTCGGGCGGCGCGCTGATGACCGCGGTGCGCCAGGTGGGCGCGACGATCGGGGTCGCGGTGCTCGGCACCGTCATCAGCAACGGGTACACGAGCCGGCTGTCGCTGACCGGGCTGCCGTCGGCCACCGCGTCCGCGGTGCGCGGCAGCGTCGCCGGCGGCGTCGAGGTGGCCACCAAACTGGGGTCGGTTCCGCTGCTCGACGAGGTGCGCTCGGCGTTCATCCACGGGATGGACATCATGCTCTGGACCTGCGGCGGGATCGCGATCGCCAGCGCGCTGCTTGCCCTGGCCTTCCTGCCCGGGCGGTCCGCGCCGCGGCCACCGGCGGCGACTGCCCCGCCGGAGCGCGACGAGGCACAATTGGGAGCGTGACGACAGTGCATCAGGCGAACTTCGGCGGCCTGCGGGAACGGAAGAAGGCGCGGACCCGGGCCGCGATCAGGGAGCACGCGCTGCGGCTGTTCCGCGAGCAGGGCTATGAGTCCACCACGGTGGAGCAGATCGCCGCGGCCGCCGAAGTGTCGCCGTCCACGTTCTTCCGCTACTTCCCGACCAAAGAGGACGTGGTCCTGCGGGACGACTTCGACGACCGGATACTGGAGGCGTTCGGCCGGCAGCCGGCGTCGCTGACCCCGATCGCCGCGATCCGCGCGGCGCTGCGCGAGGCGATCGCGACGCTCACCCCCGCCGAATGGGAGGAGTTCCGCGAGGCGTCGGTGCTCGGCCTGACGGTGCCGGAGATCCGGGCGCGCACGCTCGACGAGCTGAGCAGGACGATCGACGTGATGGCCGGCGCGCTGGCCAAGCGCATCGGCCGGACGGCCGATGACCTGACCGTCCGCACATACGTCGGCGCCGTGTTCGGCGTGATGCTCTCGGTCCTGTCCCCGGCCGCCTGGGGCGCCGACGTGGGCGAGCAGACGTTCCAGCGGATGGACGAGGCCCTAGCCCTCCTAGAATCCGGCCTGCCCCTGTAGGCCCGCGTCCCGGCCGCCTCCCCGCCTCCCCCCGGCCGCCTCCCCGCGAGCCCTCCCTCCCTCGTCACACCAGCCCCTGGCGTGCAACTTTGCACACTCTGTGACCTTTTGTGGGTCCGTTTTGGGCGATTTGTCCATGCAAGGAGTGTGCGAAGTGGGCAGGTGGTGCTGGTGTGACATCGCTGCGCGGAGGCTCTTGCTGCTACCAGCACCCGCGGATCCCATATATCCCGCGGATACCATGTGTCCCGCGGCTCTCACGCGCCGCCCGTCATCGTGCCGTGCCGCGCCGCCGGGAATGTTGAATATTCATCTATCGTTGCCGCTTATGACTGCCCGGTTACCGGGTATGACAATTCGGGCCAACGAACGAGGAGCGCCATCATGCCAGCCGTCACGGTCGAAAATCTGCTGGTCCTGCCGCGGGTCACCGAACCTGGCCCGCAGGCCGAACGCCCGGTGGTCAAGGTCACCACGGCGCCGTCGGGGGTCGAGGGGGAGGGCTTCCCGGTGCGCCGCGCCTTCGCCGGGGTCGACCTGAAGCAGCTCGACCCCTTCGTGCACATGGACCAGATGGGCGAGGTCGAGTACGCCCCGGGTGAGCCCAAGGGCACCCCGTGGCATCCGCACCGTGGCTTCGAGACCGTCACGTACATGATCGACGGCGTGTTCAGGCACCAGGACTCCAACGGCGGCGGCGGCCTGATAACGAACGGCGACACGCAGTGGATGACCGCCGGCGGCGGCATCTTGCACATCGAGGAGCCGCCCGAGGACCTGGTCGCGAGCGGCGGCCTCTTCCACGGCTTCCAGCTGTGGGTCAACCTGCCCGCCAGGCTGAAGCTGACTCAGCCGCGCTACCAGGACATCCGGGCCGGCCAGGTCGCGCTGCTGACCTCGCCCGACGGGGGCGCGCTGCTGCGGGTCATCGCCGGCCAGATCGGCGGGCACGCCGGCCCTGGCATCACGCACACGCCGATCACGCTGGTGCACGCCACGGTCTCGCCCGGCGCCCGGGTCCGGATCCCCTGGCGCGCGGACTTCAACGCGCTCGGCTACGTGCTGGCCGGCGCGGGCTCGGCCGGCGCGGAGCACCGGCCGGTGCGGACCGGCCAGCTCGCGGTGTTCGGGCCCGGCGAGTCGATCACGGTCGCCGCGGACACGAAGATGGACGGTCCCAGCCCGTCACTTGACGTCCTGCTGCTCGGCGGCGAGCCGATCCGCGAGCCGGTGGCGGCGTACGGCCCGTTCGTGATGAACACCCGCGCCGAGCTGGTGCAGGCGTTCGAGGACTACCAGGCGGGCCGCCTGGGCACGATCCCCGCCCAGCCGGCGAGCGCGATCGTCCCGCAGGAGCCGCACCCCGGTCACGACGTTCTCTAGCCGTGCCACTCGCGTTCGACGCTGGTGGTCACGGTTTGCCCAGGTGCCAGCTCGCTTCAGGAACTGAGGCGGGACAGCAGCGCCTCGCCGTTGGGGCTGCCCAGGCCGGTGCACGGGTCCCAGCCGGGTCCCGCGCTGTAGGCGCCGTTGTTGCCCGACACGATGTCATTGAAGCCAGGCACGTCGGTACCCGGCAGCGCGCCCGCGTAGATCAGCGGCTGGAGCAGGCCGAACTTCTCGCCGGTGGCCTGCGCGAGCCGGGCGATCAGCCCCGCCCACAGCGGCGCGACCGCGCTGGTGCCGCCCACCGGCTCCGGATTGCCGTCCACGATGACCTGGTAGCCGGTCACCGGGTCGGCGTTGCCTGCGACGTCGGGGACGCCGCGGCCGGGCGAGGTCGCGGTGCCGGACGCGGACAGGGGCACGCCCGCGTTCGCCTGCCAGGATGGCAGCGGGTAGACGGCGCTGACGCCGCCGCCCGTGGCGCCCTCGTTGTTGGCGATCTCGTTCCAGACGACCTCTGAGGTGATCGTGTACGTGCTGGTGTTGCCGGTCAGCTCGGTGCCGCCGCAGGCGAGCGCGTGCGGGCTTGACGCGGGGAAGTCGACCTGCACCGGGCCATTGGGGTTGTTCGGGTCGTCGCTGCTGCCGTTGTCGCCGGCCGCGACGGTGACCGTGGTGCCGAGCACCGCCGCGTCCGCGATCGCGTCGTCCATCGCCGTCATGCTCTGCGCCGCCCACGAGTTCTCCGGTCCGCCCCAGCTGATCGACACCACGATGGGCGCCGGGGTGGCGTGCACCGCGTCGGAGATCGCGTCGACGAAGCCCTGGTCGGTGTTGGGCGCGAAGTAGACGACCTGCGCCGCCCCGGGAGCGACCGCGCCCGCGACCTCGATGTCAAGCTCGACCTCCCCGTCGGCTGCCTGGCCGGGGGAGTTCGACCCGCCGTCCACGCCGACCGCCGTGACCGAAGGGGTCGGCAGGCCGAGGCCGCTGAAGTAGGTGCTTAGGTCGCTGGCGTTGTAGCCGCCGCCTAGCTCGATGATCGCGATGGTCTGCCCGGTGCCGTCGGTGCCGGCCGGGAAGTCGTAGAACCCGGCGACCTGCAGCGCCGTGAGCGGCCCCGGGGCCGGCGCCGCCCCGGGGGCCGCTCCCGTGTGCCTGTGGCCCCGCTTGCGGAAGTGCGGCCGGGCCTGCGGCCGGGTGTCCAGGCCGAGCACGGCGGTGACGATACCGGCCAGTTGGGCGGGCACCGACAGGCCGCCGGACCGGTACCGGTGAACGACCAGCCCGCTGCCGTCCGGGTGCGGGCTGGCGACCTGCGTCAGCGTCGTTCCGAACGCCGCGGAAAGCGCGGCGATCGTGCCGGTCACCTTCAGGCGGCGGGACTCAGGGCGCGACTCCGTCACGGTCAGCCCGTACCCGCCGAGCACCTGCGTGGCGAGTGCGACGTCGGCTGGGCCGGCGCCGTACCGCGCGCCGAGCTGGTCGGAAGTCAGCGTCTCCGGCCCGATGATGAGCTGCTCCGGCACGGCGGCGCGCCGCCGCAGGATCAGTGTCACCGTGATCGCCGCGTTGGCATTGAGGTCTCCGGCGGGCTGGGCGCCGGGCAGCTCCGATCGCTCGCTGCCCGCCAGCGGCACTAGTTGCGGCATGGGACTCCTCCCCGTTGAGTTGTCAGGTCCTACCGGAATTCTGTCGTGCCCGGGCAGCGGTTGTTCTGCTTTGGCCAATCATTTGATGACCTATCGGTAAAGGCATTCGATACCAGGGGTTAAATCGCCGGGCCGGCCCGCCGCCGGCCCGGCGGCCGGCGACCCCAGCACGAAGTCGCGTGCGGCGGCGTCACCGACGCCTCCGGCAACCGGTGACTAATGCCTCGATAGTCGTAATTGATCTATTCTGCCCACCGTGTACCACATGTGAGGGTTTAGCCACGAGAAGTGGTTGTTTCTGTCAGTATGGCGAGCGGTAGCTGGCGGGCCTTTTGCGTGGCTGTCACGCGTCCGCCAGGACGAGAGGGTCACCGTGAGCAGTTCCCCGCGGCGGGAAACCTTTCGCGACGTGTTCGCTGTGCGCGAGTTCCGCGCGCTCTGGGTTTCCCAGGTCCTCTCGGTCGGCGGCGACCGCCTGGCCCTGGTCGCGCTGACACTCCTGGTCTACGACCGGACCCACTCCGCGCTGCTCGCCGCCGTCGCCTACGCCGCGGGCTACGTCCCGTACATCGTAGGCGGGCTGTTCCTTTCCGGCCTCGCCGACCGGCTGCCGCGCCGGGAGGTGATGGTCGGCTGCGACGTGATCAGGGCCGCCATCGTCGGGGTGATGCTGGTGCCGCACATGCCGCTCGACGTCCTTGTCGCGATGTTGTACGCGGTCACGCTGGTCCAGCCGCCATTCGACGCGGCGCGGTCGGCCATTCTCCCCGACATGCTCGACGGACAGCGGTACGCGCTGGCGGCCGCGGCCATGCAGACGACGTACCGGGTGGCCCTCGTGGTCGGGGCGGCTGTCGGGGGAGTCATGGTCGCGGTCATCGGGGCGCGGTCCGCGCTGGGCGCGGATGCCGCCACGTTCGTCGCCTCGGCCCTCATCGTCGGCCTCGGCACCAGGGCCAGGCCGGTCCCGGCCGGCAGGCCGCGTCAGGGACAGCTGGCCCGCCTGGGTGCGGGGGCCAGGCTCGTGTTCGGCGACAGGGCGCTGCGGACTTTGCTGCTGCTCGGCTGGCTGGTCGCGCTCTACGAAGTCCCGGAAGGGATCGCGGCCCCGTATGCCGCACGGCTCGGCGGCGGACCGGTCGCCGCGGGCCTGCTCATCGCGTCGACCCAGGTGGGCGCGGTGCTCGTCACACCGGTCTTCACCAGCAAGATCGGACCGCTGACGCGGCTGCGCTGGATGGGCCCGATGGCGGTCACGGCGTGCTCGGTTCTCGTGCTTACCGCGGCGCGCCCGGGCCTTGGCGTCTCGATGGCGATCTTCGCGCTGTCGGGGACGTTCGCGATTTACCAGGTCGCGGCCAACACGGCGTTTGTCGCCAGGCTGCCGAACGAGCGCCGGGCGCAGGCGTTCGGCCTCGCCAACGCCGGGCTGGTCGTCGGTCAGGGGGTGGCTTTCATGGCCGCAGGAGCGGCCGCCGAGGTGATTCCTCCCTCGACGGTGGTCGCCCTCGGCGGGGGACTTGGTGCGCTGGCGGCAGGGGGCCTGGCGCTTCGCTGGCGGCGGATGTCGCCCGCCGTCGGCCGCCACTCCGCGCGGCATCTGCGCGATCATGCCTCCCACCCCGGCGGCATCGCAAAGGCACCCGTCCGCGGGGCTGATTCCCGGGCTCCGCGCCACGGGATAGCGGTGAAAAATCCGGGGCTAACGGTAAGTCAGGAGCTAAGGGCCAGGTCAAGGAGCTAAGGGCCAGGTCAAAGGGCTAGCCGAATATCCGCGCTCAGGTCCACGTGTCGCGCATGGTGCGTCATCCCTTCAGCGTAAGAAGTTTCGTCGACTGGGGGAGTTTGGCAGCGTCAGATCCAGACAGTGCGCACGGCGACTCCTCCTCACGCGTACCTTCTGTGCGTGTTGACACCTGCATTCACCCCGTTGTCTTTGGCTTGAATGCGTCTCCGAGCCATCATTACTACGCACCATTTAGCACCTTCTTGTCCTGAGATGTCGGTGAATCTGGCTGCAATAGTTACCTCGACCGGCATAGATGGGTTATGGTAGCTATACGCAGCTAGTCATTTACGGTGAGCTGCTACTACAAGGCAGACCCTGGTGTCACGCACGGAACGGTGGAAGATGCAAGCCTCGTCCCTCACCAGCCGCCTCAAAGCGGGCACGAGCGTGCGGGATTGGCCCTGGTGGCGGCTTCCGCCAATGCTTCGCTGGTACGTCGCGACTCCGCCCGTGCTGGCGCTGATCGCTGTCGGGCTCACCGTTTCCAGGACCGACTGGCGTTTGGCCGACCTGGTTAAATTCCTGCTGCTTGTCTGCTGCGGCATGATCTCCGTGGCCTGCACCCCGCGTATCGCTTATAGCGGCGGGGGCATGACCAGGGATTTCGTCACGGTGTGGGTCCTTCCGGCCGCGATCTTGCTGCCGCCCGTATACGCGGTGCTGATGCCGATACCCTTGCTCGCGCTGATCCAGTGGTGGGTGCACAGGGGAATCGTGTACCGGCGGGTCTTCACGGCCGCGACGATCAGCGTGGGCTACTTCTGCGCGGCACTGCTGTTCCGTGCGTTCCCTGCCTCGATCGCGGGCGGTTCGGTGGGCTCCGGTCTGCACGCCCTGACATGGGCCGCGGTCGTCGCGCTGTGCGAAATCGTGGGCGGCAGGGGGCACCATTTCCTGATCGTCGGCGCGGTCAAGCTATCGGATCCAAGCGCGAAGATGAGGAACCTGGAATGGAATCGCGAGGCGCTGCAGGGTGACTTCGCCGAATTCGACCTGGCGGTCCTGATTACCCTGGTCCTTGCCATTAGCCCGGTCCTCGCGGTGTTCGCGGTGCCCACGGTCCTGCTGGTCAGGCGCTTCATGATGCACGCGCAGCTCCTTGCCCAATCCCGGATTGACGCAAAGACCGGCCTGCTCAACGTCTCCACATGGGAAAAGGAAGCCGAGGGAGAGCTGTCCCGCGCGATCAGGACCCGCAGTCCGCTCGCGATTGGCCTGGTCGATATTGACCACTTCAAGTCGGTCAATGACACGCACGGCCACCTGGTCGGCG
Source organism: Trebonia sp. (assembly GCF_030042015.1). Lineage (GTDB taxonomy): Bacteria > Actinomycetota > Actinomycetes > Streptosporangiales > Streptosporangiaceae > Trebonia. The sequence continues at coordinate 22,908 of NZ_JASIAL010000203.1, forward strand.
ACAGGGTACTGCGAGCCGTTGCCACCGCGCTCAGGAGCCAGCTGCGCGACTACGACCGGGCGGGCAGGTTCGGCGGAGAAGAGTTCGTGCTCCTGCTCGCGCAGACCAATGAGGGCGACGCCCGTCGCGTGGCGGAAAGACTGCGCAAATACGTGGCCGCGATGGCGGTTCCGATTGACGACCGGCCTGACGCGCCCCTCGTCCGGCTGACGATCTCCGTCGGGGTGACGGCGATACCCAGCGGGGCCAGCCGGGAGCTCAGTGACCTGCTCGCGGCCGCGGACTCGGCGCTCTACCACGCCAAGCAGACCGGCCGGAACAAGGTCGCCGTGGCCGCGCCCGCCGAGGCCGGCGCCGAGCTGGGCGTCGGCCTCGGCGGGCAGGCGGAGTTTGCCCGGGTGGACCCTGCGGGCCCTTCCTTATGCCCGGCGATATTACTCTCCGTACTCAACAGCGCACGCACAGCGCGCGGACCGGTTTGGGGGAAACCGCCGCCGACGGCCAGCCAGCCTCGGTAAGCTCACTCGAACGCGCCAAAGCCACGTCGTTCCTGCCCGATATCGGGCAGGAATCTTGCCGCAAGACGCCAGGCGCTGCCACACTGATCATCGCCATGAACGACACACACCCGCAGGACCGGCAGGAACCGCGGTACCCGCAGGACCTGGTCCGCCACATCGCGGCGTCCACCGGGCTGCCCGAGGCGATCGCGACGCGAGTGGTGGCAGACATCGCGGCGTACTACGGCGAGACCGTCGAGGTTTTCGTCTGCCGGCGGCACGAGGAGCTCAAGCGCAAGCAGCGCAAGAACGACGAGATCTGGCCGCAGATCGCGGCCGAGCTCGCCACCCGCAGGTTCAGGTCGCCGGAGCTGTCCGGCCGGCAGCTGCGGCGCATCGTCTACAGCTGATGCGGCAAGCCGGCCCGGCACGGCCACGGCGGACCGGAAACCAGCAGGAAACCAGGAAGGGGAGCGCGCGTGTGCGGGATCGTTGGCTACGTAGGTGAGCGGGACGCGGTACCGGTGCTGATCGAGGGCCTGCACAGGCTGGAGTACCGCGGGTATGACTCGGCGGGCCTGGCCGTGGTGCACCGCGGCAGGCTGCAGGTGACCAAGACGGCGGGCCGGGTGCAGGACCTGCGGGAAAAGCTGAAGAGCAATACCAGGGCGACGCTGGGCATCGGCCATACCCGCTGGGCCACGCACGGCGAGCCGAACGAGATCAACGCCCACCCGCACACCGACACCGCGGGCCGGATCGCCGTGGTCCACAACGGCATCATCGAGAACGCCGAACAGCTCCGTGCCCAGCTCCAGGACAGCGGCGTCAGGCTCGTCACCGACACCGACACCGAGGCGCTCGCCCACATGATCGCCGCCGAGCTCGCCGCGGCCGGCGAGTGCACGCTCCAGGACGCCGTCATGCGCACGCTGCGCCGCGTCGAGGGCGCCTACGGCCTGGTCGTGCTCGACATCAAGCACCCCGACCAGCTGGTCGTCGCCCGCAACGGCAGCCCGATCGTGCTCGGCCTTGGCGAGAACGAGATGTTCGTCGCCTCGGACGTGGCCGCCCTGGTGCGCTACACCCGCCAGGTGATCTACCTGGAGGACGGCGAGGTCGCGACGATCCGCGCGGCCGACTACAGCACCACCACGCTCAACGGCGGGCAGGCCGCGAACAAGACCAAGACGCCCACGACGGTCGACGCCGACGAAGGCGACTACGACCTCGGCCCGTACCCGGACTACATGCGCAAGGAGATCCACGAGCAGCCCGACGCCCTGCGCCGCGCGCTGCTCGGGCGCCTTGACGATCGCTTCGCCACGGCGCGACTCGGCGGCATCAACCTCGATGCCCGTGACCTGAGAAGCATCAGGCAGGTCAAGTTCCTCGGCTGCGGCTCGGCGTACTACGCGGGCCAGATGGGCGCCATGGTCGTCGAGGAGCTCGCCCGCATCCCCGCCGACGCCGAGCCGGCCAGCGAGTTCCGCTACCGCTCCCCGGTGGTGGACCCGGACACGCTCTACGTCGCGGTGAGCCAGTCCGGCGAGACGATCGACACGCTGATGGCGGTGCAGGAGCTCAAGCGCAAGGGCGGCCAGGTGATCGGCGCGGTCAACGTGGTGGGCAGCGCGATCGGCCGCGAGTGCGGCCGCGGCATCTTCCTGCACGCCGGGCCGGAGGTGGCGGTCGCCTCCACCAAGGCGCTGACCAACATGGCGGTGAACTTCGCGCTGCTCGGGCTGCTGCTCGGGCGGGTCCGCGACTTGTCCGCCGCCAGCGGCCACCGCGTCGTCACCGGCCTGCGCACCCTCCCCGAGCAGGTCGCGCGCATCCTGGCGAGCGAGGAGGACATCGCGACGATCGCGCACAGATTCGCCGAGGCCGACCACATGTTCTTCATCGGCCGGGTCCGCGGCTGGCCGGTCGCCCGCGAGGGCGCCCAGAAGCTCAAGGAGATCTCCTACGTGCACGCGGAGGCCTACCAGGCGGGCGAGCTCAAGCACGGCCCGCTGGCGCTGATCCAGCGGGACATGCCGAGCGTGGTGATCATCCCGAGCGACGGCCTGGTGGCGAAGAACATCTCCACGATCGAGCAGATCAAGGCGCGCGGCGGCCCGGTCATCGCCCTCACGAGCACCGACATCCCCGAAGGGCTGGCCGACGCGGTCATCAGGATCCCGCGGGCCGAACCGGAGCTCGAGCCGATCCTGCTGAACGTCCCGCTGCAGATCCTCGCCTACCACACCGCGGCGAAGCTCGGCCGCGACATCGACAAGCCGCGCAACCTGGCCAAGAGCGTCACGGTCGAATAGCCGCGCCGCCCGCGTCATCAAAAAGGTGCGGGTCCGCCCCTGCATAGGCCCTTTAGTCATCCCGAACGGACCGTGGCCTTGCCTGGCAGCGCCACGACCGCTGCCGGGGAATGGTCAGCGCCGCTAGGCCGGGCTCAAGGTTCTTAAGCTGGGCAGCGCCAGCACCGCTTCCTCGGCGGTCAGCTCGATGGCCGCCGCGGCGGCCATCGCCTCGATGACCGACTCGGGCAGGGTCTGCTCGCACCACACGACCTTGCCCGTGTGCGTGCGCCGCGCGCCCCAGCGGGCGGCGAGCTGCGACACCACGTGCAGCCCGCGGCCGTTCTCCGCCTCCCTGTCCACCTGCAGCACGCGCGGCAGCGCGGGCGAGGAGTCGTGCACCTCACAGGCAAGGCTGTCGGACTCGAGCACGAGCCGCAGGAGAACCTCGCCGTTGGTGTACTTGATCGCGTTGGTGACCAGCTCGGAGACCAGCAGCTCGGTAACCGGTATGAGGTCTTCGAGGCCCCACCGCTTCAGCGGGTCGCGGATCAGGCAGCGCGCCTGGCCGACGGACGGGAACTCGGGCGCGAGCGTCCAGCAGACCCGCTGGTCTTCGGGGATCCGCCGCAGCTTGGCGATGAGCACCGCGATGTCGTCCCGCTGGGCGTCGGAGTACACGCCGTCGAGCGAGGCCTTGCACAGGTCTTCGAGCGGCGCCTGCGGCGACCCGGGCCCGAACGTCTTCTGCAGCCGGTCGAGCCCGTCGCTGATGTCCCTGTCCTTGCTCTCCACGAGCCCGTCGGTGTACAGGACGAACAGGCTGCCGTCCTCGATGGCGAACCGCGTCGTCTCGACGATCCCGTCGCCGACGCCGAGCGGCGGCGACGGCGTGACCGACAGCAGCTCACTGCGGCCGTCCGGGTGGACGAGCAGCGGCGGCAGGTGCCCGGCCACGGCGAGCTCGCACTCGCCGGTCACCGCGTCGTAGACCGCGTACGCGCAGGTCGCGAAGTGCGGTTCCCGCTGGCCGATCGCGTGCATCAGCTCGTCGAGCTGCTGCAGCGACTCGGCGGGCGGCAGCTCGAGCATCGCCAGCGTCTGGATGGCGGTGCGCAGCCGTCCCATCGTGACCGCGGCCCGCACGCCGTGCCCCGCGACGTCGCCCACGACCAGGGCCACCCGCGCGCCGGGCAGCCTGATCGACTCATACCAGTCGCCGCCGACCTCGACGAGCTTGCTGCCTGGCAGGTACCTGTGCCGCACCTCGACGGAGGACGGCGCGGACAGCCCGGTCGGCAGCATGGACCGCTGCAGCGTGAGGGCCGTGGCGTGCTCGCGGTTGTACCGCCGCGCGTTGTCGAAGAAGATCGCGGCACGGGAGGCGAACTCCATGCCCATCTCCATGTCGTAGGCGTCGAAGCGGCGGGTGCCCGGCTGCCGCACGCAGCAGAAGAACCCGAGCGTGGTGCCCTTCGCGACCAGCGGCAGCATGAGTATCGAGACGTCGGACAGCAAGTCGGAGACCGGCTTGCGCCGCCAGGCCCGCGCGAGCTTGCGCGCCGCGTCCGCGCTGAACGACTGCTCGAGGACGGCCTTGCCCGACTCGATGCAGCGCACGTAGGGCGAGCCGGGCGGGTAGCGCAGGATCTCGCCGGTCGGGAACGCGGCCTGCCAGGCCGGGTCCTTCTGGTCGTGGGCGACGGCGAGCCGCCGCAGCGGGTGGCTGATGTCCGGCCCGTGCGCGGGGAACTCGTTGTCCCCGACCAGGCTCTCGAGCACGAGCAGGTCACCGGCGGTGCAGAACGCGGGCACCAGCCGGTTCATGAGCTTCTCGGCCAGGTCGCTGAAGTCGAGCGTGTCATCGATGCCGGTGAACGTGTCGCGCAGCAGCATGTCGCGCATCAGCGCGGGGTCGACGAACCGCTCGGCGCTCGGCACGGGGATCTGCAAGATGACGAACGCCGCGACGCTGCTGTCCCCGGCCTGCATCGGCTTGGCGGTCACGACGGCCTCGGCGGTTCCGCCGTTGGCGAGGGCGACTGTCAGGACGGCGTTCCCTTCCCGCTCGCTCTTGACGGCCTCAAGCAGCGTCCCGACCGCGTCCCTTTCCTTATCTCCCGAACGAGCCGGGCCGGCTCCCGCGGCCCCGCCATGTGCCTGCGCGGTGATGTCGTTTAGGTGAACTCCGAGCAGGTCGTCGCAAGTGCGTGCCAGAATCTTGGGAGCCGTGCGGTCATGCTGGACGATCCGGCCGGAACGGTCGATTCCGAGGATCAGGGTCCGCACCGACGAGCTCACGGTCACGTTCACCGGCGGTGCCTTTCGGCTCACCCTTCTGCCGGTTGCCACGGGCTGCTCCTGAAGTTTCGTGCACGGTGCGCTCTTGCCAATTATGGGCTACCGCGCGCGGGTGCAAAGAGGAGTTCCGATTCTTCCCCTTTATCAATTATCGTCCAGTATGTCATGGCTTGTGGGCTTCTCCTGTGCTGCCTGGGGCAAGCGACCGCTAGCGCGGCGCGAAACAGCCCTGGTGGGACGGCGAAAACCCGCCCGCTCAGGGGATCGTCCCGCTCAGCCTGGCCGTGGCCAGCGCCGCCGCGAGCAGCACGACGGCCCAGGACGCCGCGCGCAGCGCGCGCTCGAGCGGCTCGAGCAGCAGCCGCGTGCTGACCGGGACCACGCGGCCGTCGGCGAACGTGATCGTGCCCTCGGCGCTGGCGACCCGGCGGCGGATCGCCCGTGCCGGGGCGGACAGCCGGCGCTGCGCGGCGGACAGCGCGAGCGCGCCGGCGCCCGCCAGCAGCGCCGCCACGGACAGGTCCCCGGCCTGCGCCGCGTACCCGGTCAGCGCGGGGAACGCGCCCCAGGCGGCGGCGAAGCCGAGGTCGGTGTGCACGAGCCCGCCGAACAGCTCCGCGTTGTACGCCACGACGAGCACCGGCCCGGCCACCATGAACGGCAGCAGGATCCACCCGCGCGGCCAGCCGATGACGGCGATGCCCGCGGCGCCGAGCCCGAGCGCGCCCGCCAGCCCGAACACCGTCGCCGCCACAAGCAGCGAGCCGGGTATCGACGTGCGCAGCGGCCGCCCCTGCAGTTCGTCGAGCGCGTGCGCGGCGACGCCGACCGCGAGGAAGAACGCCGCCACCGACGCGAGCAGCCTGCTCAGGTACACGTGCGGCGCCAGGCACGCGCCGATCACCACGTAGGACAGGTGCCACGCCGTGTACGGCGGGTGCAGCAGCGTCCACCAGTCCCGCCACGCCCCGGGCCGCGCGGCGTAGAACGCCGGCCGGGTGGCATCGTCGCCCCTGTCATCCACCGGCCCGGGTTCCCCACATGATCAGCCCGCCCCCCAGGCTCATCCGCCGGGTGCCCACGTCAGCGAACCCGGCCTGCTCCCACGCCCGGACGGTCCAGTCGACCGGGTAGCGCCGGTAGTGCCCGGCGATGTTCGGCCCGAGGAACCGCCCGACGCGCCACCAGGCCGGCCCGCCGGCCAGCAGCCCGGCCACGGGCAGCACCAGCCGGGTGTAGGCGACCCACGACGGGTGCCAGACCGGCCCGGCCGGGACGCAGAACTCCAGGCTGGCCATCACCCCGCCCGGCTTGACCACGCGGCCGAGCTCGGCCAGCGTGGCCTGCGGGTCGGTGACGTAGCGCAGCAGGTAGCTGAACGCGAGCGCGTCGAAGGTCGCGTCGGCGAACGGCAGCCGTTCCGCCTGCCCGCCAACGAGCACGATCCGCCCGGCGGCCGGGGACGCCGCCACGTTCGCCGCCCCCCGCCGCAGCATCTGCTCGGTCAGGTCGACACCGACCACGGTCCCCCCCGTCCGCTTGGCCAGCTCGATGGCCACCCCCGCGGTCCCTGACGCGACATCGAGGATGAGCGGCCCGCGCACACCGCCCGCCGCTCCGTTCCCCACCCCCCGCGCGATCGCGGCGACCGTGGCGAGTCGCCACTGTCCGTTCTGATGAAAGGAAAGAATTTCAGCGAGCCGGTCGTAACGAGCGGGCAGCGGCGAGAACAGGCTCCGCGCGAATCGGCTGGCTTCCGTCATGGCGGCTCCCGTAAGGTCGGGTTTCCCCCGTATGTCTACCCCGCGGGGAGCGCGGCACGGATTTTGGCCGCGTATTCTTCCGCCGGGTGCGCGGCGTCGTACGGGTGCCGCGGGCCGAGCCAGAACCGCAGGCCGTCCTTGGGGTTGCGCGGGATCACGTGCATGTGCAGGTGCGGCACCGACTGGCTGACCACGTTGTTGACCAGGATCATCGTGCCCGCCGCGCCCAGCCCGTCTTCGATCGCCCGCTCCAGGCGCTGCGCGGTGATCAGGAATTCGCCTGCGTCCTGCGCGGGCAGGTCGGACAGCAGCCGCAGGTGCGCCCTGGGGACGAGCAGCGTGTGACCGCGGAACAGCGGCCGGTGGTCGAGGAACGCGAGCAGCCGCTCGGTTTCCAGGATCCGCACCGCGTCCGCCTCGCCGCGGATGATCGCGCAGAAGGCGCACGTGTCTGCGGCGGAACCCGGCATGAGCCCGCAGTCTAGCGGCCGTCATGCCAGCCGGCGCCGGCCGGTCAGAACGTGAACACCAGTCGCGCGGGGACCCGGCCGGCCAGCACCTCGCCGAAGCAGGCGTTGACGTCCGCGAGCTGCCTGGGCTCGGCGATGACCCGCGTCCGGCCCGCCGCGTGCAGCGCGAACACGTCGGCGAGGTCGTTGCGGGTGCCGACGATCGAGCCGATGATCGACTTCCCGCTGAGCACGGTGTCGAAGATCGAGAACGTCATCGTGTCGTCGGCGGGCAGCGCCACGCAGGCGAGCCTGCCGCCCCGCCGCAGCGACGCGTAGGCCTGCTCGAACGACCGCTCGGCGGCCGCGGTGGCGACCGCGACGTCGGCGCCGCCGAGTTCGGCGATCGCCTTGACCGGGTCATCGGTCCTGGCGTTGATCGCGTAGTCCGCGCCGAGCTCCCTGGCCAGGTCGAGCTTGGCGTCCTCGACATCGACCGCGATCACGCGGGCGCCGAGCACTCGCGCGTACTGCAGCGCCAGGTGGCCGAGCCCGCCGATGCCGAAGACCGCCGCGGTCTCGCCTGGCTGCAGCCCGGCCACCTTGATGGCCTTGAACGTGGTGACGCCGGCGCAGGTGAGCGGCGCCGCCTCGAAGGACGAGATCGAGTCGGGGACGCTGACGACGTAGCGGTCGTCGGCGACCGCGTACTCGGCGTAGGCGCCGTCGACCGAGTAGCCGGTGTTGCGCTGCTCCTCGCACAGCGTCTCCCAGCCGCCGATGCAGTAATCGCAGTGCCCGCACGCGTACCCGAGCCAGGCGATCGCCACCCGGTCGCCGGCCTTGTGCAGGGTGACGCCTGGGCCGGTCGCGACCACCACGCCGACACCCTCGTGGCCGGGGACGAACGGCGGGTGCGGCTTGACCGGCCAGTCGCCGTGCGCCGCGTGGATGTCGGTGTGACACAGGCCGGAGGCCTCCATCTTGACGAGCACCTGGCCCGGTCCTGGGTCGGGGACCTGGAGCTCGCGGATTACCAGGCTGGCACCGAGCTCAGGGACGACCGCTGCCTTCATCGTGGGCATGTTCGCTCTCCTTGTGGCCGCGCGTGATACTTAGCATGTTGTAGTCCTGAGGCAACGGTCCGTGACTATCGTCAGGCGGCCGTGCCCCCGCGGGCGAAGGTCCCGGGCGCTCCCCCTTACTGCCGCTGTTCCCCCGGGCCGGTCCGGTCACACCACAGGCTGCCGGGGAGATGGCCGGCGAGGTCGCCGGCGTGCGGCCTTGGGACGTTTCCTGCCGCTACTGCGACAGCGTCGTGTCCTGCGCCGCGACCTTGACGACAACGCCCTGGCTGTCCACAGCCACGCCCGTGATCTGCAGCCCCGCGGGCAGCTTCGGGACGTTGATCACGTAACCGGGGAGCGAGCCGATGAGCGAGGCGGCGATGCCGCTCAGGCCCGCCATCCGGACGGTGAGCTGGTTCGCCCCGGTCTGCACGATGTCCGCGGTGGCGGTGAGCGGGCCAAGGCTGACGTTCGCGGCGTTCGGCCCGGCGGCGGGGTCCGCGGTGATCGTGATGCCCTGCGCGCCCGCCGCGTTCTCCAGCGAGGCGAACGTGATCAACGCGGTGCCGGAGATGTGGTCGATCGTGACGCTGCTGAAGCCGGAGTTGAGGTGGACGCCGGTCGCCGTCGCGGTGATGCTCGAGATGTCCAGCTTGTCCGCCTGGACGTTACTCGCGCTGATGTCGATCGTCGCGATGTCGTGCTCGGCGACCTGGGTGAGGAAGGGGAACCCCTTGATCGTCACCGAGGGCCTGGCCGACAACCCCGACGACGCCTGGAGCTTTTCCGCGATTATGTTCTGCGCGTACGCGCGCGCGACCTGGTCGGCGACCACGAACGCCACCGCCAGCACGGCGAGCGTGACGATGAGCGCGATCCACCGCCGCCCCCGCCGCCGGCGCCGCGGGGCGCGCCCCGCGGCGCCGGCGTAGCCTGGCTGCTCTTGCGGGCGGGCGGTGTACCGGGGCGGCTGCGTCGGCCACCCGGCCTGCTGCTGCTTCGGGTACTCGCTCACCTAAGCCCCTCTCGCCGCTGCGCTCCACCATCGTTTATACCGGCGGACAGGGACTACCCGGGGCCGTGCCAGCATCACGGCCCCGATGATCAGGATGAGCTCGGCTGGGTCAGCGGGACGTTGTTGGCCGCCACCGACACCGTCAGCCCTTGCGGCGTCACGGCGAGGTGGGTGATCTGCAAGCCCTCAGGGAGCTTGGGAATGCTGAACGAGAACGGGCCAAGCGAGCTGAGCAGTCCGCCGAGCAGGCTTCCGCTGTTTACCACCTGAACGCTGATCGTGCTCGGCCCCGTCTGGGTGACGGTCGCCACCTCGGTGTCGCTGAGCGGCCCGATGCCGGCGGTGATCTTCACCTGGTCCGGCCCGTCCTGGGACAGGGTGATCCCGGTCCCCGTCCCGGCGCCGAAGCCGTCGGCCAGGTCCGCGAACGACACGAACGCCGTGCCGCTGACGTGGCTGGCCGTCCCGCCGTTGAACGACGAGTTGATGTGCAGGCCGGTCACCGTGGCCTTGATGCTGGTGATGTTCACCGGCCCGGCCGGGACCTCGCTCGCCGAGATGTCGACCTGGCGCAGGTCGTGCGCGATCAGCTGGGTGAGGAACGGGAAGCCCGTGATGTCGACCGACGGCTTGACGGGGAAGCCGTTCTTCACGAACTGATCGGCCATCTCGTTCTCGGCGACCGCGTTGGCCACCCGGTCGCCGATCACCAGCAGGATCAGCACCACGATCAGGGTGAACAGGGCCATCACCCAGCGCCGGCCGCGGTGCCGGCGCCGTGGCCGGCCGTCCGGATAGCCCGCCTGCCCGCGGCGCCCTTGCGGCAGCTGCCCGCCGGGCATCGCGCCGGGTCCCGGCTGCGGCGGCCAGCCAGGTTGCGACGGGTACTGCTGCGGCGGGTACTGCTGCGGCGGCCAGTCGCCCGGCGGGGGAGCCTGTCCCACCCCGGCGGGCTGCCCGGGCTGCCCGGGCTGGTCCGGCCAGCCCCCCGGCTGGAACCCCTGCGGTGCCTGCTGGGCTGGCTGGTCGCCCCATCCTGGCTGCTGGGCTGGCTGGTCGCCCCATCCTGGCTGCTGGCCTGGCTGCTCCGCCTCGGCGGCCTGGGCGGCCGGCTCAGCCGGGGTGAACGTCGGCGCAGCCGGAGTGAAAGACGGCCGCGGCGGCGGTGGCGGGGGCCAGTCATCCTGCCGCGGCTGTATCGGCCGGGTCGGCGGCGCCGACCCAGGGGGAAGTTCCGGCTCTTCAGCGGAGTCGGAACCGGCCGACGCCGGCGGAGTCGCCGACTGGCTCGGGTCTACGCTCATTTTCAGCCCCCAGATCTTGTCAACTGCCGCCGCATTCGCGTATCGATTGATATCGACGTCCCGATTTAAACGTCTCCCTCGCAGTTATAGTTCACCAGATTCCGGATTTCACGCCCGAGCCCTAGACTCAAGGGGATACGGCAACCCCATGCCCCCCGAGCGATCGCAACACGGCTGTAAACGGCGCAAGGTGACCGCAACCGGATGACGAAGCCGGCCGCCCTCGACGCGGTCGGCGACGGTGCCGGACTAACACGACGGCGAGCTGGCGCACAGCCAGCACACCAAGAATACGAAGCAAACGCAACCAAACAACGGGGCGTAACGAGCGGGAGGGGAATCCGGCGGTGGGTAATCAGGTGGCACCGCTGCTGGTACGGACAAGGCGCTCTGATCACCGGCTTGACAGCGGGACAGAATACCGGATTGGGCGTGATCCCGCGGCTGACATCGTGCTGACCGACTCGCGGGTGTCCTGGCGGCATGCGGTCTTGCGAACGGATGGCCAGTCCTGGGTGCTCGAGGACCTCGGCAGCACCAACGGAACCTTCGTCGGCGCCGAGCGCACCGACCGAGTCGACATCCGGTCCAACTGCGTGGTAAGGCTCGGCAACCCCGACGACGGGCCGGTGCTGAGGTTCGAGCCGCAACTGCCCCCGGAGCCCCCGCCGCCGCGGCCGGCGGCGGTACCGGCGAACCTCGACCACCTGCCGAGCGTGGACCGGCGGCCCACCGCCCGCCTCCCGCTGCCCGCCAAGGTCATGAGCATCGGCCGCACCCCGGACAACGACCTGGTCGTCTCCGACCTTGGCGTGTCGAGAAAGCACGCCGAGCTCAGGAAGTCCCCAACCGGCCGGTACCAGATCGTCGACCTGGGCAGCCACAACGGCACGTACGTCAACGGCGCCCGCGTCGACGCGGCCGAAGTCAGCGAGCAAGACATCATCAGCATCGGCCACGCCACGTTCCGGCTGGCCGGCGGCGAGCTGCGGGAGTATGTCGACGACGGCAACGTCACCTTCGAGGCACGCGACCTCCTCGTCCGTGTGACCGACGGCGGGAAGGCGAAGATCCTGCTGCAGGGCGTCACGTTCCCGCTGCCCGAGCGTTCCTTCCTCGCGGTCATCGGCCCCGCGGGAGCCGGCAAGACCACGCTGCTCAACGCGCTGACCGGGAAGAAGTCGGCGAGCGAGGGCGTCGTGCTCTACGACAACCGTGACCTGTACAAGAGCTACGACGAGCTGCGGCACCGGATCGGGCTGGTGCCGCAGCAGAGCGTCACGCACGACCAGCTCAGCGCGAGGGCGGCGTTTGGCTACGCCGCCGAGCTCCGCTTCCCATCCGATACGGGGGCAGGCGAACGGCGCCAGCGCGTCGAGGAGGTGCTCGCCGAGCTTGAGATGACCCAGCATGGGGACACCCGGGTCGACCGTCTTTCCGGCGGCCAGAACAAGCGGGTCAACATCGGCCTTGAGCTGCTGACCAGGCCGAGCCTGCTCTTCCTCGACGAGCCGACCTCGCCGCTTGATCCGCACCTGAAGCGCGAGCTCATGGAGCGGATGCGCAAGATGGCGGAAAGGACGGCGGAAAAGGGCCAGACGGTCGTCGTGATCACGCACGACGTAGAGGCGAAGCTGCTCGACCTGTGCGACCGGCTCCTCGTGCTGGCCCCAGGCGGGACGATGGCGTACTTCGGGCCGCCGCAGGAGGGCCTGAAGTACTTCGGGAAGTCCGACTGGGCGGACGTCTTCAAGGACTTCTCTGACGATCCGCGGCGCGACTGGATGGGGGAGTTCAGGAGTTCCAAGGACTACGCCGGGTACGTGGAAGCGCCGCTGAGCGTCCGCCCGCCGCAGGCGCTGCCGCCTGGGGCGCAGCAGCGAGGGGAGGCGGCGCCGTCGCACCAGCGCGGTCGCGTGAAGCAGGCGTCCACGCTGGCGCGGCGCTACGCCCGGGTGATGTCGGTCGACCGCGGCTACCTGATGTTCACGGCCCTGCTGCCGCTGATCCTCGGAGTGCTTGTCCGGGCGACGTCCGGCGGCGGTCTCGGCGCCGGCGGACCGCACGGTAACGCCAGCGCGCAGCTGGCGCTGCTGATCATGGTGATGGCCGCCTGCCTGTCCGGCATGGCGAACTCGGTCCGCGAGATCGTCAAGGAACGCGAGATATTCGAGCGGGAACGCATGACGGGGCTCTCCGCCGGCGCGTACCTGGCCTCGAAGGTGCTCGTCCTGGGCCTGGTCAGCGTGATCCAGACGGTGCTCATCGTCGTCATCGGGCTCGCCGGCAAGGGCATGCCGCCGCACGGCGCGGCGATCGGGCCGGCGTTCCTTGAGATACTGGTCGCGGTCGCCGTGCTCTGCCTGGTCTCGATGCTCGTCGGCCTCGCTGTGTCCGCGCTGGTCACCAAGTCCGAGCAGACGATGCCGGCGCTGGTGGTGGTCACCATGGTCCAGGTGGTGCTCTCCGGAGGCGTGATCGCGCTAGGCGGCATCGCGGGCTACTTCTCCGACATCGCCCCCGCCCGCTGGGGCCTGGCCGCGCTCGCCTCAACGGTCGACCTGAACAGGATCAACCCGCCGGGCAGCCATCCCTTCGACGCGCTGTGGACCCACTCCGCCAGCCAGTGGCTGACCGACATGGTCTGTCTGCTCGCCATCGGCGTGATCTCCCTGGGCGTGGCCCAGTGGCGGCTGGCCAAGACCGGCCCGGGGCGCCGTAAGTAGGCTGGGCTGCCCCCCTGCCAGTCCGGCGCGCCTTGCCCAGGCTGGGAACACGCCCGCCCGGCCGGGTCTTGTACTAGTCCGTGAGCGTATCGGTCCCGCCCAGGCTGGTCGTCAGCGCCGTGTTCGTCGCGTCGATGTTCATGAACATCATGGACGCCACCGTGGTGAACGTGGCACTGCCCACGCTGAGCCGGCACTTCGCCGTGCCGGTGGCGTCGGTGAGCGGGGTGGTGAGCGCGTACCTGGTGACCCTGGCCGTGGCGATGCCCGCGTCCGGCTGGATCGGGGACCGATTCGGCGCCAGGCGCGTGATGCTCGTCGCGATCGGCCTGTTCACCGCCGCGTCCGCCCTGTGCGGGGTGGCGACGTCGCTGCCTGAGCTCATCGCGTTCCGCGCGGTCCAGGGGTTCGGCGGCGGGCTGCTCATCCCGGTGGGGATGGCGATGCTGTTCCGCACGTTCCCGCCGGCCGAGCGGATCCGGGCGAACCGGCTGCTGATAGTGCCCACACTGATGGCGCCGGCGCTGGGACCGGTGATCGGCGGGCTGCTTGTGGACGGTCTGTCCTGGCGGTGGATCTTCTACATCAACCTGCCGGTCGGAGTCGCGGCGCTGGTATTCGGCGCCCTGTTCATGCCGGGCGGCTCCGAGCACCGGCCTGGCCGGTTCGACCTGCCGGGCTTCCTGCTGGCCGGGTTCGGCTTCCCGCTGTTCATGTTCGGCCTGTCGACGGGCGCGTCGTCCGGCTGGGGATCGCCGTCGGTGCTCGGCACGGGCGTAGCCGGGGCGCTGCTGCTCGTGCTGTTCGTGCTCGTCGAGCTGCGGGTCGGCGAGCCGATGCTGCGGCTGCGGATTTACTCCGATCGCCTGTTCCGGGTCACGAACCTGCAGCTGACGTTCGCCGGCGCGGGGTTCGTCGGCACGCTGTTCCTCGTGCCGCTGTTCTTGCAGAACGGCCTGGGGTTCAGCGCCCTGCACTCGGGCCTGTCGACGTTCCCCGAGGCGCTCGGCGGGATGGCGGGCGTGCAGGTGACCACCCGGCTGTACAAGCGGGTGGGGCCGCGGCGGCTGATGGTCGCCGGGATGTGCGGCACCGTGGTGACCATCGCCGGGATGGGGTTCGCGGGCCCGGGCGACGCGGCGTGGCTGATCCCCGTGCTGATGTTCTGCACGGGGTGCTCGTTCGGGTTCGCGATGTCGCCGTCGCAGGCGGCGGGCATGGCCACCGTGTCGGCGGCGCAGACCGGGCAGGCGTCGACGCTCCTGAACACCCTGCGGCAGGCCGGGGGAGCGGCCGGGGTCGCGCTGCTGGCCACCGTGCTCGGCGCCACCCGGCCGGGACCTGTCGACCTGGCCGGCTACCGGATGGCGTTCGCCGCCGCGGCGTGCCTGATGGCTTTCGGCGTGCTGTTCTCTGCCCTGGTCCATGACGCCGACGCCGCGCCGACGATGGCGGACGGTCCGGGGGACCTCGGCGGCCAGCCGGTCCCCGAGGCGGCCTGACCGTGGCTGCGGCTACCCTGACGCCGTGACTACAGCCGACGGTTCCGCTCTTTCCCTCGCGCTCGCGCGCGCCATGCTCAGCCGGTTCCCGCTCATCGACGGGCACAACGACCTGCCGTGGGAGCTGCGGGAGAAGTTTGGCGGCGACGTTGGGGCCGTCGACCTGACGGCGGTGGTCGCCGGAACGCACACCGACATCCCGAGGCTGGTCGCCGGCGGGGTGGGCGGCCAGTTCTGGTCGGTCTTCGTGCCGGCCCGGCTAGCCGGCGAGGCGGCGGTGATCGCCGTGCTTGAGCAGGTCGACCTGGTGCACCGCCTCGTGCGGCGTTACCCGTCCCGCTTCGAGCTGGCCACGACCGCGGACGACGTGGCGAGGGCGTTCGCCGCGGGGCGGATCGCCTCGCTGCTCGGAGCCGAGGGCGGGCACTCGATCGGCGGGTCGCTTGGCGTGCTCCGCTCGCTGTACGCGCTCGGCGTGCGGTACCTGACGCTGACGCACAACTCGAGCGTCGGCTGGGCGTCCTCGGCCACCGACGACGTCGTCCCTGGCGGCCTGACCGACTTCGGCCGCGAGGTCGTCAGACAGATGCAGCGGCTGGGAATGCTTGTCGACCTGTCGCACGTCGCGCCCGTCACGATGCACGCCGCCCTGGACGTGGCCCGGGCGCCGGTGATCTTCTCGCACTCCTCGGCGCTCGCGCTCTGTGACAATCCGCGCAACGTGCCCGACGAGGTCCTGCTGCGACTGGCGGTCAACGGCGGCGTGTGCATGGTCACGTTCGTGCCGTTCTTCGTCTCGCAGGAGTGCAACGACTGGTTTGGCGGCCTGCGCGCCGAGGTGGCCGCACGGGGGCTCGACCCGAGAGACCTGTCGGCCGTCTACGCGGTCAAGGGCGACTGGGCGGCGGCGCACCCGGAGCCCGCCGCGACCCTGGCCCAGGTAGCCGACCACGTGGAGCACGTGCGGTCGGTCGCCGGAATCGAGCACGTCGGCCTGGGCGGCGACTTCGACGGCACCCCGAACCTCCCGGCCGGCCTGCACGACGTCTCCCGCTACCCCGCCCTGTTCGCCGAACTGCTCCGCCGCCGCTGGTCCGAAGCCGACTGCGAGGCCCTCGCCGGCGGCAACATCCTGCGGGTCCTGCGCGCGGCGGAGTCATTCGCCGCCGCGGACGAGTGAGCCGCGCCCCGGGGGGCGCGCTAGCCCGCGCGCTAGCCGTCGCTAGCCGCCCGCCTTCCGCACCGCCGACAGCAACTGGGAGGCCGCCCGCAGTGCCGACCGGATTTCCTGCAGATAACTGCGCCCGCTGAAGACCGTGCCAGGCAGGAAGGAGCTGGCCGCGTCCACCCCGCAGCAATAGACGCCGCAGCCCCGCTCGATGCCCAGCACCTGGAGGGCGCCGAACTGCTGGTACGGCACGTAGATCTGGGTGGTCAGCAGCAGTACCCGGTCCCCGTGGCCGATGCCGTTTTCGCTGGCCCAGAAGCGCAGCTGGTCCACGGTGTTCACGCGCCTGCCCGGATCGCTGGACGGCGCGATGAGCACCTGGATGCCCGGCCACGCGTACCGTGCCCACGCGGACCACAGTCGGTCGTCCCACGCACCGGGTCGCGGTCCCGACTCTTCCGACTTGCGCGGTTCCCCGAGCCCGAAGGCCTGCCTCGTCGCTGCCAGCACGACGTCGGCCTCGTCGAGCTGTTCCCCGAATCCGAGCGTCGCGGCCTGTTCGGGTTCGGCGCCGCCGAGTTCCCTGTGCCCGCCCAGGACAGTCACGGAATCAGCGTGCAGGCCGTCCCTGACCAAGGCGGCCGCGTGCCTGGTACGGTTCACGCACGCGCGCACCAGGCCGGACAGGACCAGCAGCGTGGTGAACGTCACGTCTGGTACCGGGGTCGCCCGGACGAGGCCAAGCGCGTCCGCCGCGGCGAGTACCAGTTCCTCGGCGACGAGGTGACCGTTCACCTCGGCGGCGTCCGCGCCGATGAGGTTTCGCTCAACGCCGCCTCCGCGTCCGCGGAAGTCCCACTCATCCGATAGCGCCGCCAGGCGGTCGAGCAGTTCTCCCGTGTCCCGGCCGGCTGGCCACTCCCAGCCGGACGCCCTGGCCAGGGCTCGCATCGGTGCCGAACTCGCCCACTCCCGTAGTGATGGATCCAGGCGCGCTGCCGTGAGCTCGCCCGGCGGGAGCGACGGCAGCGGCACCCGCTCGAAGCGGATTCCCTCGGTCACGTGCCGATGCTACGCGCCATGCCGGAGTCTGCGCGTGCCGCGACAGCCCACGCGAACGCACCGAGCGCACCACGCGTCAATGGTTTACTTGTTTCGCGTGACAAAACAATATCTGTGGGGACAGTGCGGGCCTTTTCAAGGTAGGGAAGACTCTGCACTGAACGCCCCAGTATGGCCGACGCGGGCCAGGGCCGTTTCGAAACGGGGATGGATTCGATGCCTGAGACATGGCCTGACTGGCCCGTTTTCTGGGACAACCCAGGCGAGCACGCGAGGGAACTGGCACGCTACGTCGACACCACGCAAACCTGGCGCCTGGTTCCGGTGAATTGCTTTTCCCCGTGGTACGGGCCGCAGGCGGGCAGCGAGCGGGCAGAGCTCTTGTACGAAGAGCTGCGGTCCAGGCGGATCCCCTACTCTCATGAACCGTGGAATCCGGTCCCGTTCGGGCCGGAGGAGCAAGCCCGTTATGGCGGCGCCGGCACGCTGCAGCGCGTGCGCGGCCCAAACGAGACCATTCAGGGACCTGCGACCTGCCTGGACCTCGCCTTGGTGTTCGCGGGAATGGCGATGTGCGCCGACATGCGGCCGTTCATCGCCCTGCAGTCGGCACCTGTGCTGCACGCGCTTGTCGTCTTGCCCATTCAACGGGCTCGTTCCGTGCAGGGTGACAAAGTTCCCGATCCGCCCGGCTTTACCGAACGCCCGGGTGAACCGGGTGTCTGGGATCCGGCGCCGGACGGTTCGTCGTTCGCCGGCGACGGCAATTGGCTAGTGATCGACGTCTCCCTCGCCGCCCGTAACCCTCCGTTGTCGGGCATGCCCCTGCCGGAAATTGGCGCGCCGTTCAGCGCGGCGAAGCGCGAGGAACTGGACTTGCCGGGCATGGAGGGGGCTTCCCGGAATTCGACCCTTGTTGATGTCGACCGTGTCCGGCGGACGCCCCTTGAGCCTTATGTCCCGCCTGTCGGGTCGGCCGTGCCCGCGATATACGGATACCTTCCGACGTTCCCGTCGTTCATCGACTACCCGACGCGACAGGAGCTGCTGGCGGACCTGCACGATGTAGTGGGCGCGGCGCTGCCCCCCGCGACGATCGTCCTGCACGGAGAACCGGGACGCGGGAAGAGCATGCTCGCCGCCCGGCTCGCGGTCGCCGCCGACCACGGCTGCGGATGGTTCCTCAACGCCACAGACGACAAGATCCTCACCAGGTCGCTGGCCCAGGCCGAAAACCAGGAACTGGGCAAGCGAGCGGGCCTCGCCGGCCCCGCGATGCACGGCGAGGGCGTAGACGCGATCGAGGACCGGGGGCTAGCGTCCGCCGCCCTCAGGCGGCTCAGCGAGACCGGCCAGCCGTGGGTGGTCGTGCTCGACAACTGCGACAGTCCGCCCGGCCTAGCGGGCCTGCGCGGCCTGATTCCCCGGCCGCGGACGAACGGTCAGGTCGTGATCATCACGACGAAAGACCCGGACTGGGCGCGCCTGGGCGAGAGCTCAGGGTGGAAGGTGCGCGAGCTGCCACCGCTCGGACAGCCAGACCTTGAAAAGCTCGGCCTTGCCAGCCAAACGGGCAGCGCGGTGTATGGCACCCCGCTGATCACGCAGGCCGTCGTGGCGCTTCGCGAGCGGGCCGCGGTAACGCTCCCCGCGCAGCCGGGCACCGACGGCCCCGGGCTGGTCTGGCATTTGCTGCGCATGTCGCAGCATCGTTGGCCGGCCATCGGCGAACTGGCGCGGCTGCTCGCCTGGTGCCCGCCCGAGCCCATCGACGCGGACTTGCTCGGCGAGATCGGCGAGCGCGGCGATGGCGAGGCAGTCGGCCGGCGTCTCGCGGAGCTGTCCTTCGTGTCGCCGTCGTTCAATGCCGGACGGCTGACGGTCCAGATGCACAGGCTGTTCGCTGCGGCTGTGCGACGCCAGACGTGGCATGACAACCCGGAGATGGCCATCGGCGTGATCAGCCGCCTGCTCTCGGCCGAACAGGGTCGAGCTACCTTTATCGCCGCCGCGGACAGCAAGGCCCTTGGGCGGCTGGAACACGGGGATGAAGCAGGCGAGCCCGGTGATGTGCCGCGAGCGGCCGCCAGCGCGGATCCGTCCACGGCGGGGCTGCTGTGGTACAACCTTGGACACATCCGGGAGCGGCGCGGTCCCGTCGCCGGCTCTGACCCGCACTTCGACAAAGCCCTGCAGCTGCTGGACCCCGAACAGTACCCGTGCGAGGTGGCGGAGAGCATGATCGGGCGCGCCCGGGTCGTCTACCAGAACGCCCAGTCGTCTGCTGACCAACTGACCCAGGCTCGTGCGCAGGTCGCAGCGGCCCGGGACCTCCTCGCTCCGCTAGCTGACTCGAGCGCCAGGGAACTCCGGGAGCAGGGAAACGCGCTGTCCTGGCTCATCGCGCGGCGGATCGCCGGACGTGAGCGGAACCCGCGAAAGCGGGCGGGCGAGCTGGCCGAGGTGATAGAGCAGCTCTGGCTGTCTTATGAGGCGCGGTTGCGTCTGATTCGCGGCGCGGATGCCGCCATCGAACGCGGCGCGCCGCCGGCGCCCAGCGATGACCTGAGCGCCGAACGTGCGTACTACAACCTGTCAGGCACCTACCTCGAACTCGCCAAGGTCCACCACGAGCTAGCGGAGGTCGAGCCGCCCGGCTCGGAGCGGCGCCGGGAGCTACTGACGCTGGCGAGCGACGATCTGGTCAACTCGCGTACTGTCTACCAGCACGTACGGCGGCTCCGGGAGATACGGTACCGAGGCCAGCCGCATCCGCACCTCGCCGCCTGCGTGCAGGGCGAGGCGTACGTGACCTACTACCGCGCCATCCTGCTTGGCGAGCACGGCGCGCTGATCGACTCATTCGAGCTCACCGCGGAGGCGATGCGGCAGCGGCAGATAGTCGCTGGCGGCCCCGACAGCCCGGCCGTGCTGACCAATGGCGATGTCCAAAAGTCAGGCCAGTTCATGCTGAAGGTGGCTATCGCGATGCTGTTCGCCGGTAGTTCGCGGCCCTCCTCCGGCGTCGAGAACGTGATGGACGTAACGCGCGAGGCACTGGCGGAGACCTTCAGCCGGGTGAGCTGGCCGGGTCCAATCGAGCTGCAGGGGAGACCCGATGGCAGAATCTGACTGGGGTATGCCGGTTGACGCGCTGATAGCCGAGGTCAAGAACGCGCTCGTGCTGGCGGGAGTGACAAACGCGAACCCGGCCGCGGACCTGCGGGTGAGCTCAGTCCAGTTGATCCTCAACGTGGTCGCGACGACAACCGATGGTGTCAAGGTGAACTTCCGCGTGCCGTTCATCGGAGCCGACGTCGGCATAGGCAGCACGCACACGCAGCACGACACGCACACGATCGACATCACCCTGGTACCGCCGAGCCAGCTCACGTCCAGGGCCGCTCGCTCTAGCGGCGACTTCCCCCGCGTGCTGGTCGCGGCCATCGGCCGGGTCCGGCAAACGGTGGTCAGTGCGGCAGGGGGCGAGGACCCCTGGGCGCTGTCGACCGCGACCGTCGACATCTCGTTCGGCGTCACCAGGGACGGCAGCATCTCGGTGGGCGTCGAGGGCGGCATGACCAGCGAAACCACCAACACCCTGCGGCTTACCCTGGCCCCGGCGTAGCCTCGCGCTCATCACCTGCCGCCGCCAGGTCCGGTACTCTTGCGGCGTGACGGCACGAGCGCTGAGCAGCCTGGGGAGGCGGAGCTGATGGCGGCACCGGCCGAAGTCACGTCGGAGCTTCGTCGGCGGGCGGACCTGGATGTGCTGACCTGGCCGGCGTTCGACGGGCTCGACCTCGACGTGCTGGTGACCACCCGGATCGGCGGAGTCTCATCAGGACCGTACGCGTCGCTCAACCTCGGCTTGCACGTCGGCGACCAAGGCGAAGACGTGCTTGAGAACCGCAGGCGCGCTGCGGTCGCGCTCGGGGCGGACCTGCGCGACATGGTCTTCTGCGACCAGGCGCACGGCCGCGAGGTGCGCGTCGTCTCTGCCGCCGACCGGGGACGAGGCTCGCTCAGGCTGGACGACGCGATAGCCCAGACAGACGCGCTGGTCACTGCGGAGCCCGGCGTCGTTCTCGTGGTCATGGTCGCGGACTGCGTGCCGATCGTGCTCTACGATCCGGTGGCGCACGTGCTTGCCTGCGTGCACGCCGGGTGGCGCGGCACGGTGGCGCGGGTCAGCGAGGCGGCGGTGGCGGCGATGCGCGGACTCGGGGCCAGCCCGGAGAACGTGATCGCCGGGCTGGGGCCTGCGATCTCGCCCGACCGGTACCAGGTGGGCGCGGACGTGGTCGGGGCCGCACAGCGGAACCTCGGCGGTGGGGCCGCCGACGTCATCCGCCCGGACGGCACGGGCAAGTGGCTGTTCGACCTGTGGGCCGCCAACCGGATCGTGCTGCGCGCGGCGGGCCTTGCCGACGAGCACGTCAGCGTGGCCGCTACCCCCACGGGAACCGCCGGAACTGGCCTGTTCTTCAGCGACCGCGAGGTCCGGCCATGCGGCCGGTTCGCCGCCGTCGCGCGGCTGCGCCCCCGGGGCGGCTAGTGGACGACTCAGCTCGCCGCGGAGACGTCTTCCGCTACGAGTCTTACCTGGTCGACGAGGCGGCGGGCCTGCTCTCCTGCCGCTACAGCGTCGACGGGCGGGGGTTCGAGGAACGGTTCGCGCTGACCCCGGCCGGCCGATGGAACTCCCCGGCCGCGCGGGCGGCCGGCCGCCTGGTGTTCCTGCTCGCGGGCGTCTCCTACTACAAGACGGCCGCCCCGCCCGTCATCGACCTCGGCGAGACCGCGGTCACCGACACCGAACGCGGCTTCCTGCGCGAGTACTACCTGCAGGGCCTTGGCGAGTTCGGCTTCCAGAACAGGATCGACCTGACGTCGCTGCGCGTCGAGGGCCCGGTCGCCGCGGCCGCGGCGCCGGAGTCGGCGGGTGGCGGTGGGCAGCTGCGGGCACTCGTGCCGTTCGGCGGCGGTATCGACTCGATCGTCACTGTGGAGCAGGTCCGCCAGCGCGCCGACGCCGCCCTGTTCGTCGTGAGCAGGCCGGGGGACAGGTTCGCGGCCATCGAACGCCCCGCGGCGGTCACCGGCTTGCCGGTTATCCGGGCCGATCGCGAGATCGATCCGCAGCTGCTTCGCTCGAAGGAGCTCGGTTTCCTCAACGGGCACGTGCCGGTGACGGGGATCCTCTCCGCCGTCGCTGTCCTGGCGGCCGTGCTTGCGGGCCGGGACGCCGTGGTGATGTCCAACGAGTGGTCGGCGTCCATTCCCACGCTCGAAGATCGCGGCCGCCCGATTAACCACCAGTACTCCAAGAGCGAGTCGTTCGAAGCGGGATTCCGCCGGGTGCTCGCGGCGGCCGGCGCGGGACTTCCCGAGTACTTTTCGCTGCTCCGGCCCCGCACGGAGTTGTGGGTCGCGCGGAAGTTCGCCGGCCTGAAGCGCTACCACGACACGTTCCGCAGCTGTAACAGGGCCTTCCATATCGACACGACGCTGCGCCTTGACCACTGGTGCGGGCACTGCGACAAGTGCTGCTTCATCGACCTGATCCTCGCGCCGTTCCTGCCGGTCGCCGAACTGGAGAAGATCTTCGCCGGCGGAGACCTGCCGCCCGCCCCCGGCAGTCGTGAGCCGCTGGCAGATCCTGCGCAGGCGGACAGGTTCCGCGCGTTGCTCGGCACGTCCGCGGGCGATAAGCCCTTCGAGTGTGTCGGTGAGATCGGCGAGTGCCGCGCGGCAGCCCTGCTCGCCGCGCGGCGTGCCGACCGGGCCGACTGCAAGCTGTTGCAGGAGCTCGCGGCCGAGGTGGCGGCCCTGCCGGACGCTCCATCGCCCGCCGCGTCGGCGGCCATGCTGCGTCCAGTCGGCGCCCACTTCATCCCCGCCGCCTTCAGCCCCGAGGACCTGCTGGCATGACGACGACGGGACGTCCGAAGCTCGCCTGGTCGGACCTGCGCGGCGCGCGGGCCGGCGTCTGGGGCCTCGGCCGCGAGGGCATGGCCAACCTCCGCAAGCTTCGCTCGATGGGCATCGAACCTGTGCTCGTCGACGACAAGCCGGGCGCGGATCTCATCGATGGACTGCCGCTGCTGGCGACTGGCGGGGAT
Source organism: Trebonia sp. (assembly GCF_030042015.1). Lineage (GTDB taxonomy): Bacteria > Actinomycetota > Actinomycetes > Streptosporangiales > Streptosporangiaceae > Trebonia. The sequence continues at coordinate 46,187 of NZ_JASIAL010000203.1, forward strand.
GGCCTCGCGGCACTGTGCGGCTGTGACGTCGTGGTCAAGACACCGGGGATCAGCCGCTACCGTCCCGAGGTGGCCGCCCTTGCCGAGCGCGGCATCCCCGTGGTGGGCGGACTGGGGCTCTGGCTGCAGGAGGCCCCGCTCGAGAAGATCGTCTGCGTCACCGGTACCAAGGGCAAGAGCACTGTGACGTCGGTGGCCGGCCACCTGCTGAACGGACTCGGGTACCCGTGCATGATGGGCGGGAACCTCGGCTCGCCCCCATACGATCCGCAGGCATCCGCCGGGCCGTGGGATTACTGGGTGATCGAGGTCTCCAGCTATCAGGCGACCGACCTTGCCTGCTCGCCGCCGGTCGTCGCCGTGACGTCGCTCAACCCTGATCACCTGCCCTGGCACGGCGGCGTCGACCGGTATTACGACGACAAGCTGTCCGTGTGCTCGCAGCCCGGCGCGGACCTGACGGTCGCCAACGGCGACGCCGCCCTGATCCGCGAGCGCGCAGGCCAGCTCGGGCCCCGGGTGGAGTGGGTATGCGCGACGGATGAACCCGGCGCCACCTGGATGGATCCGCTAGGGCTGCTCGGCGCGCACAACCGGCGTAACGCGCTGATCGCGCGGCGGTGCCTGGTGGCTCTCGGCGTTCCCGAGGCCGCCGACGACGACGCCCTGCGCGGTGCGGCGCAGGGATACCTCCCGTTGCAAAGCCGCCTGCAGATCATCGGCGACCTCGCGGGGGTGACGTTTGTTGACGACAGCCTTTCTACCAACGTCCTGCCGACGGCCGCCGCGCTCGAGGCGTTTCCAGGCCGCCGGGTGGCGCTGATCGTGGGCGGCGAGGACCGCGGCATCGACTACACGCCGCTCGCGGAGGTACTTGCCGGGCGGACTGCCCAGACGTACGTCCTGACGCTGCCCGACAGCGGACCGCGCATCCGCGCGGAGATCGAAAAGGCACTGGACGGCCGATCAGGCGACAGGGTGGCCGGCGTGACCGACTGCCCCGACCTGGACGCCGCCGTGGCCGCGGGGTACGGCTGGGCTCGCCCGGACGGCATCGTGCTGCTCTCCCCGGCCGCGCCGAGCTTCGGCCGCTTCCGCGACTACCGCGACCGCGCCGAGGCTTTCGCCAGCGCGATGCGCGCCTGCGCCCGCACGCCGTAACGACCCTCCGCGAGCGATTTGCCCGGATTGCGGTAGTCAGTCCCGCTTGAGGTTGCCGCGCGTGCTGGCCCCGCCGCCAATAGCCGCCGGGATCGTACCGGCCTGGAACCGCGCGGAACGGACAATCGCGATTGCCCGACGAGGCCGGGGGGCGGAGGATCTTTCCCGTTGCCCGCTCGGCTATGCCCGCGCCTGTCTGGGTGGCTAGGCGTCCTCGACGATGATGCCCAGGTGACGGGCGAGGAACGGGGCGAGCGTGATGAGCTGCAGGGCGTCGATGCGGGCACCGCCCAGCGCGTCGAAGCCCGCCCGGATGCCGGCCTCGCCCGCCGCGCCGCCCAGCGCCGCGCCGCGCAGGTCGACGTCCGTGCACGACGCCTTCGTGAAATCGGCGCCGCGCAACGTGCAGCCAGGGAACCGTACCCGGGTGAGCCGGGCGCCGCCGAAGTCGGCGTCGCGCAGCACGCAGCCGTCGAAAAGCACGTCGGTCAGCGAACTATCGCGGAAGTTCACCGAGTCCAGCTTGCAGTCGCGGAATGTCAGCCGCCTGGCCGTCAGCGCGAACGCCTGCACGCCTGCCAGCACGCAGCCGCTGAACCAGACGTCAACCAGCGCGGACTCGGCCAGGTCGAAGGCCACGAACCGCGACTCGGACACCCACACCTGCGACAGCCGTGCCCGCCGTGCCCGTCCGCCGTCGAAGGTCACGCCGGTGAAGGCCGACTCGGCGAACCGGGACCCGCCCGCCGCGGCGTCGGCGAACGCCGAATCGTTGAACAGGACCCGGTCGTAATCCTCATCAAGCTCGAGCACGCCGGCGAACGGCCGCAATGCCGCCGCGAAGGGCAGGTCCGCGAGGCTGCGCGGTGACTTCATGGTTTTGTTTCCTAAACTAATGGCCATGACGGAGCCCACTGACTTCAACGGCAAGATCATCGCGGAGTTCCGGGCGAACGGCGGCACGGTGGGCGGTCCGTTCGCCGGCGCGGACATCCTGCTCCTGCACCATACCGGGGCACGCACGGGGACCGCGCGGGTGAGTCCGCTCGCTTACCTGCGGGTGGGGGAGGGCTTCGCGGTCTTCGCCTCGAAGGCGGGTGCCCAGGAGAACCCCGCCTGGTACCACAACCTGCTCGCGCACCCGGACACGTCCGTCGAGGTCGGCACCGAGACCATTCCCGTGACCGCGCGCCTGGCGCAGCCCGCCGAGCGGGACGTGATCTGGGAAAGGCAGACGCGGCGCGCCCCGCATTTCGCGCAGTACGCGACCAAAGCAGCCCCCCGCACGATTCCCGTCGTCGTTCTCGATCCTGTTAAATAACACCTGAACGAACGCTCCGTCGACGTAGCGGGAGGTCGGTCCATGGGCCCAGCCGATCCTGAGGTTCGCACCACTGCCGGCCGGATCCGCGGGAGCGTCGAGGACGGAATAGCCGTGTTCCGCGGCATCCCGTTCGCGAAGCCGCCGCTTGGCGCGCTGAGGTTCCGCGCGCCCCAGCCGCCGGAGCCATGGGAGGCCGTGCGCGACGCCACGGCCTTCGGCCCGCCGGCGCCACAGGCGCGGTTCCCCGGGTCGCCGGCCGCCCCGCCGGCGGAGACCGACAGCGACGAGTGGCTCACCGTGAACGTCTGGACCCCGGACCCCGCGGCGAGGACGCTGCCGGTGATGGTCTGGATCCACGGCGGCGCGTACCTGTTCGGCTCGGCGGCCGATCCCGGCTACGACGGCGGCAAGTTCGCGGGCGCCGGCACGGTCTTCGTGTCCTGCAACTACCGGCTCGGCATGGAGGGGTTCGCGCAGATCCCTGGCGCGCCGGCCAACCGGGGACTGCTCGACCTGGTGGCCGCGCTGCGCTGGGTGCGCGACAACATTGACCGGTTCGGCGGCGACCCGGCGAACGTCACCGTGTTCGGCGAGTCGGCGGGGGCGGGCGCGATCTCGGCGCTGCTCGCGATGGACAGCGCCCGCGGCCTGTTCACGAGGGCGATCGCGCAGAGCGTGCCGGGGACGGTGTTCACCCCCGAGCTGAGCGCCGACATAACCCGGGCGATCGCGGCCGCGGCCGCGGTCCCCGCCACCTATGAGGCGCTCAGCGCGGCGCCGCCGACGCTCCTGGTCGACGCGCAGATGGCGGTCACCGGCCGGATGAGGCAGTTTCCCCAGTGGGGCGCGGTGAACCTCACCGACACCCCGTTCTCCCCCGTCGTCGACGGTGAGGTGCTGCCCCGCGCGCCCTGGCGGGCGCTGCTGTCCGGCGCCGGCAGCGAGGTCGAACTGCTCACCGGCCACAACCGCGACGAGTACCGGCTGTTCATCGCGATGTCCGGGCGGCTCGGCACGATCACCGAAGAAGACGCGGCCACCGTCCTGAACAGCTTCGCGCCGGCCCCGGACGGACCCGCGGGGTACCGCAAGTCGTACCCGGAGGCGGACGCGGGCCGGCTGTTCGAGCTGGTCTTCTCCGACTGGCTGTTCCGGATGCCGACGCTGCACCTCGCGCAGGCGCACGCGGCCTCGGGTGGCAGGACGTTCCTGTATGAGCTGCGCGCCGAAGCGCCCGCCGGCCAGGGCATGTTCGGCGCATGCCACGCGCTCGACGTGCCGCTGGTGTTCGGCTCGGCGGGGCAGGGCATCGGCGCCCTGCTGACCGGCGAGCAGCCGCCGCCGGACTTTGTCGCGGTCGGCGACCTGATGCGCAGCGAGTGGCTCAGCTTCGCGAACTCCGGCGACCCGGGCTGGCCGGTGTACGGGACCGAGCGCCGGACGACCCGGGTCTACGACCTGCAGCCCGACGTCGCGCCGTATCCAGAAGATGCGTCGATGCACCTGTGGGAACGCCACCGGTTCGACGCCCTGGACCTGGCCCGCTGACCGGCCCCGCTGACCGGCCCCGCCGAGCGACGCGGCCCGGCGTGCCCCGGCTACGCGCCGGCGGGGACGAGGTAGGACGCGAGGTGCGCGTCCACCGCGCCGAGCCCGGCGTGGTCGGCTGGGACCGCGCGGAAGCCGATGTAGCCGTCCGGCCGGACCAGGATGGCGCCGTCACCCGCCAGTCCGGCCCGCTTGGGATCGCCGTCGGCGGAGGCGACGTCGACGATCCCGTCCCACCGCCGGCGCAGGTAGCCGAGGTCAGCGTCCGCGGCCGGACCGAACACAAGCAGCTGGTGCCGCGTGCCGCTCAGCGACGTGCGGTCGGGGTAGCGATCGCCCGGCGCCGGGGACGCCGGCGGCGGCGGCCCGCCGGGCGCGGAGTACTCGCCGGTCAGCGGGCTGTCGGCGTACGAGACGTCGAGCATGGAGCGGGCCCGGACCAGGCCGAGCACTTCGGCCGGCGCCGGCTGGGCAGGGAAGGAGCCGGTTCTGGCGCCCTCGACCGACGTGTGCGCCAGTGCGTGCAGGCGGTCGGAGACCTCAAGGACATGGCGGTCGGCCGCAAAGCGCTCGGCGGCGAAGCTGTCGACCAGGCCAGGCCTGGCGCGACCGCGCAGCTGCAGCGCGAGCTTCCAGGCCAGGTTGTGCGCGTCGTGCAGGCCGGAGTTCAGGCCCTCACCGCCGAACGGGCTCGATAGGTGACCGGCGTCGCCAAGCAGGAAGCGCCGCGTGTCGGCCAGGCGCGGCACGAGGCGCCGATGCATCTGGAACGGGGACGCCCAGCCGACGTCATCGAGCGTGAGCAGGGTGCCAGGGATCCGCCGGCCGATCGCCGTGGCGACCGCCTTCCGCGAGCGATCGCCGGCCAGCAGCTCCGCCTCGCTCGCGGACAGGTCGCCCACGAACGTGATCCAGCGCCCGTGCGGCAGCGGCGCGAGCAGCACGTAGCCGTCGGGGGAAGCGATCAGCGCCATGCCGTCGCGCGGCAGCCCGCACGACACACCTACGTCGGCCGCCAGCGCCACACCGGCGTAGGTGGAGCCCGCGAGTTCCTCGGCCATCGACTCCCGCGTCACGCTGTGCGCGCCGCCCGCCCCGATCACCCAGGCCGCCTCGACGCTGCCGACCGCTCCGTCCTCCCCCTTGAGCTCCGCCACGACGCCGTCGGACCGCTCGGTGAGCGACACGGCCGTGACCCCGCGCTCCACGCGGCCGCCGAGTTCGGCAAGCCGGCCGGCGAGGATCTGCTCGGTCTGCCACTGCGGCAGGCTGGCCTGGAACTCCCAGGGGCAGCCGGCCCCCGCCAGCGGCAGCTCGACCACGCACGCCAGGCCCGCGTCGAAGATCCGCGCGTACCCCAGGTGCACCGACGACTCGAGCACCCGCTGCGCGAGTCCCGCCTGCTGCAGGATTTCCAGCGTGGCCGGCTGCACGGCGGTCGCCCGGGCCTGATCGTGCGGGCGGCGCTCGCGCTCCACTACCCGGGCGCGCACTCCGTGGCGCGCCAGCTCCACGGCGGCGAAAAGCCCGGACGGCCCGCCGCCCACCACAAGAACATCTGATTCCCTCATGTCCCCCACAAGTACCCATTAGAACGCACCAAGAACACCCACCGCCACCTCTGGCCGGCGTGGCGTAACCAGAGCGGCGTAACCAGAGCGGCGTAGTCGGCACCGGCTTAGCTCGCCGCCAGCCGCCGCAGCGCGCCCCGCACTACCTGCGGGTCGGTGGTCTGCCAGAAGGGCGGCAGCGACGCGCGCAGGAAGTCCCCGTACCGCTTGGTGACCAGCCGCGGGTCGAGCACCGCGACCACGCCGCGGTCGTCCACCGACCGCAGCAGCCGCCCGGCGCCCTGGGCGAGCAGCAGCGCGGCGTGCGCGACGGAAACCTCCATGAACCCGTTGCCGCCGCGCGCCTCCACCTGCCGGGTCCGCGCGCTCGCCAGCGGGTCGTCAGGGCGCGGGAACGGGATCCTGTCGATCACGACCAGCCGCAGCGACGGCCCTGGCACATCCACGCCCTGCCACAGCGACAGCGTCCCGAACAGGCAGGTCGGCTCGTCTGCTGCGAACTCCCGCACCAGCTGCCCGGTCGCGTCGTCCCCCTGGCACAGCAGCGGGAACCCCAGCTCCGGCCGCAGCGCGTTGGTCGCCTGGCGCGCCGCCCGCATCGAGGAGAACAGGCCGAGCGTCCGCCCGCCCGCCGCCTCGATCAGCCCCGCGAGCTCCGTGACGTACTGCGCCGGGAGCCCGTCCCGCCCCGGCGGTGGCAGGTGCCTGGCGACGTACAAGATCCCGCTGCGCCCGTGCGCGAACGGCGAGCCGACGTCGATGCCGCTCCACGTGGTGCCCATCGAGTCCGCGTCAAGCCCCCACTGCCTGGCGAGCGGCACGAACGAGCCGCCAAGGGTCAGCGTCGCGGAGGTGAGCACCACGGTCCGCTGCGCGAAGAGCGATGCTGCCAGCACCTCCCCGACCTCAAGCGGCGCGACGTGCAGCGTCGCGGGGCGCGATGTGTCGGCAACGTCGTCCGCCCGTTCCAGCCAGACGACCTCGTCGCGCTCCTCAACCGGCTCGTCGAACGTCGTGACCATGCGTTCGGCGGTGACCGCGATGTCGACAAGGCCGACCAGTGCCGCCTGCCCGGCGGCGGCCACCCCCGGGTCGCCCTCGTTGCGCTTGACGGCGCTGCGCACCTCCGCCGCGCACGTCACGGCCGTGTTGTGCAGGACGCCGAGCGACGCCGCCAGCGCCGGATCGAGCCGGTCCATCCGCCCCGCGGGCGTGGTCAGCAGCAGCGGGCCAAGCGCGTTGCCCGCCTCGGCGAGCCGCCCGGTCTCCGCCTCGCTGGCCAGCCGCCCGCAGCGCCGCACCGCCGCCTCCACCGCGGTCGCCGACAGCTCGCCGCTCGCCACCGATCGCACCCGGTCCACAAGCTCGTGCGCCTCGTCGACGACGACGACGCGGTGCTCGGGCAAGATCCCGCCCTCGCCGAGCGCGTCGATCGCGAGCAGCGCATGGTTGGTGACCACCACATCGGCGTCCGCCGCTATCCGCCGTGCGCGCTCACTAAAACATTGGATCCCGAACGGACACCGCTGACTCCCGATGCACTCCATTGCTGTCACGGACGCCTGGCGCCACGCCTGGTCGGGCACCCCGGGAACGAGCTCGTCCCTGTCCCCGGTGGCGGTGGCGCCTGCCCACTCGTGCAGCCGCTTGACGTGCAGGCCTAGCGCGCTGGTCGGCTCGAACAGCGCCTCCTGCCCGGCCTGCGGGGCGCTGCTCAGCTTGTGCAGGCACAGGTAATTGGCGCGGCCCTTGAGTATCGCGAACGCGGGGGTGCGGCCGAGCGGGCCGCGCAGCGCGTCAACGAGCCGGGGCAGGTCGCGGTCGACGAGCTGGCGCTGCAGCGCGATCGTCGCCGTGGACACGACGACCGGGCCGCGCTGGCTGGTCGTGAGCAGCAGCGCGGGCACCAGGTAGGCCAGCGACTTGCCGGTGCCCGTGCCCGCCTGGACCGCGAGGTGGGCTCGGTCGGCCATCGCGGTCCAGACGGCTTCCGCCATCAGAGTCTGCCCGGGCCGCTCCAAGCCGCCGATCGCGGCGATCGCCCTTGCGAGAAGCTCCTGAACCTGTGCAGGCGATCTGTCGGCCACGAGCGAGACGCTACCCTATGCACGTGCCGATCTACGCCCTGGACGATGACGAGCCGGACATCGACGAACTTGCCTACGTGGCCCCTGATGCGGTGGTGATCGGGCGGGTGACGATCGGCCCTGAGGCGTCCGTGTGGCCGGGTGCCGTGCTCCGCGGCGACCACGGGACGATCACGGTGGGCGCGCGGACGTCGGTGCAGGACGGCACGGTCGTGCACGTGAGCGTGCGCGCGCCGACGGTGATCGGAGCGGACTGCGTGATCGGGCACAACGCGCACCTGGAGGGGTGCGTGGTCGAGGACGGATGCCTGATCGGCTCGGGGTCTGTGACGCTGAACCGTGCCGTCGTCGGCGCGGGCTCGATCGTCGCCGCGGCCGCCCTCGTGCCCGAGGGCTTCGTCGTGCCGCCCGGCGCGCTGGTGGCGGGCGTGCCCGCGACGATCAAGCGCACCGGCGTCGACACCAGCTGGACACGGCAGGCGGTCAGCACCTACATCGAAACCGCCCGCCACCACCGGGCAGGCCTGCGCCGCCTCCGCTAACCGACCTGCGCCCCCGACCGCGCCGCCCCCGCGTTCACCTGGGCGTTGCCGCCCCCAGACGATTAGCGGCCGGCCGGCTCACGGCCGCCAGCTCGCGGTCCCGGCCGGCGGCTGGCCGCGGCCGTCGGTGTCGGGGTCGAGCAGCCGCTCGGGCTCGACGGCCTCCCCCTGGTCCAGCTCGCCGGCGATCGCAGTGCGGCGATTGCGCTCGCGCGCCAGGTCCAGGTCGCGTTGCGCCTGCCTGAGCTGCTGCCGCAACCGCACGTTCTCCGCGGTGAGCGTTCCGTGCCTGGTCCACGCGGTGGCCAGCTCCCGCTCGAGCCCCGCCACGGTCTGCTCCAGGTCGGCCGGGCTGGTCGCGAGCCGCCGGATGACCTGGCTGAGCAGCCTGCGGGCAAGCTCGTCATAGTCCAGGCCGGAGACGGCTTGCGGTGCCGCCTGGGTGGCGGTCGGGGCCGGGTTCGCCCGCCTCGGGCGCGTGGCCGGCGCCGGCGTGCCAGGCAGGGCGATGCGGTAGGTGCGCTTGCCGCGCACGTCCCGCGCGATCAGCCCGTCACGCTCCATGCCGGAGAGCAGCTGCGCGAACGCGACGCTGGAACCCGGGTACCCGACTGCCCCGGCGAGCTTGGTGCTCGCCATCCCGTTGGGATCGGCGATCTCGGCGGCCGCCGCGAGATGAGCGATGATCCGGTCCCGGGTGCCGACCGCCCGCGGCCGGCCGGCGGTTCGTTTCGTGCCTGCGCGCGTGATTTTAGACCCGCCCATCGCGTCCCCCACCTCTGGCTCTCTCCCTACGCTGTGCAATCATGCCCGCTGACCCGCGGCTGCCCTCATGATAGTACGGCCTGACCTGGGCAGACCCTGGCGGCAGAGATTGCCGTCGCGGACGGGAATCGGTTGGCTGGCGGGTCCGCGAAACGCCGGAACGTTATCATTTCGAGCCCGGGATGATAGGCGGCCCGGGTATCAGCTCGATGTCGGCCGATGGCGGCTTCCCGCGTCTGCCCGCTGGGTCGCCGGACCCGGCTACCATACGTTCCAGTGCGTGCTGCACCGCCGGATCCCGGGCTCCGGCGCGATCGCGCACAAGGCGACCCGTCCGTACGAAACCAGGGGCGACAGCGACCATGAGCTCTGGTCTGGCTGGTGACATCGGCATCAGCCTCGACTACGGGCTCACGCTGCTGGCCGCGATGCTGATCGGGACCGGGTTCGTCCTGCAGCAGCACGCGGCCGAACGCGAGCCCCAGTCGCGCTTTCTCAGCTGGCGGCTGATGACCGACCTGGTGCGCGCCCCGCGCTGGCTCGCCGGGATCTCGTGCATGGTGCTCGGCTACATTCTCGCGGCCTGGTCGATCGGGCACCTCGAGCTGTCGTTCGTAGAGCCGCTGCTGGCCACCAACCTGATCTTCGCGCTGGTGCTCGCGGTGCCGTTGGCGCGGCGGTCGGTCAGGTTCTGGGAGGTGTTCGGCGCGGCGGTGCTGTGCACCGGGGTGGCGCTGCTGTCGTTGTCGAGGTCGGCGAAGCCGATCGGCCTGTCGTTCGGCTCGGTGTCGCACTGGCCGGCCGCCGCCGTGATCGCCGCGGTCGCGTTCCTGGCCGTGCAGGCGGGCCGCAGGCGATCGAATCGGGCGAAGGCGATGCTCACCGGGGTCGGCGCGGGCCTGGTGCTCGGCATCCAGGACGCGCTGACCCGGCAGACCCTGCAGATCCTGCAGTCCAACGGGATCAGCGGGATGTTCGCCGCGTGGGCGCCATACGCGCTGGTCGGCGCGGGCGTGACGGGCATCTGGCTGATGCAGAGCGCGTTCAACGCCGGACCGCTGCAGGTGTCGCTGCCTGCCATCTCCGCGGGCGAGCCGCTGGTGGGCATCCTGCTCGGCATCATCGTCTTCGGTGACCGCATCCAGGTCGCCCCGGGAATGCTGGCGATCCAGGCGGGCGGTATCGCCGCGCTGGTCGTCGGCGTGATCATGGTGGCCCGTGCCCCGGCGCTGTCGCAGCTGCGGACGTGGACGCCGCCCACGATTGCGCACGGCATTCCCGGCAGGCACTCCGGCCACGCCGACGGGCAGCCGGCGGAGGAGCCTGCGCCGAATGGGCAGCAGGACAGCGGCCAGCAGGAGAACGGCCAGCAGCCGAGCACCGAGCCGGTGACGGGCCCCCCGGCCGGCCAGGCCGCGAACGGCCAGGCCCCGTCCGGGCAGCCGGCGGGCGACGCGGCCGCCCAGCGGTCACAGCCCGGTATGCGGGGCTTACGAAAGCCGGTCGCGCGAACCCGAGGAGGCCCAGCCCCGGACGGTCGAGCTCTGGGTGCCGCGGCCGAGGAAACGTTCCATCGCGGTCCCGACGCCGCCCTCGTCACCGATCAGCTTCCTGATCGTGACGATCATCGTGGGCAGCGCCCAGAAGTCGCCGCACACCCACAAGATCGCCGCGCCGATCTGCTGGTCAGCGAACGGCGGCAGGGTCACGCCGGGCACGTGGTTGTAGATCGCATACACCGAATAGTTCGTGAAGATGCTCAGCGACATCGCGATGATGATCATCACGACGTTGGTGGCGAGCAGCGCCGCGGCCCGGCCGAGCAGGGGCAGCTGGCTGCGGAACGGCGGCGAGGGGATGAACTGCAGCCAGAAGATCACCCCCGCGACGAAGAAGCTCGTTAGCATCAGCCACACGCGCACCGCCGAGTTCGACTCTCCCACGTCGAACAGCGCAGGGATGTGCCAGCCCACCATCACGAGGTTGAAGCAGGCTATCGCCACCCACGGCCGCAGGAAGAACCCGCCGGCCCTGCGCATCCGCTGTGACCAGCTGTGCGTAGCCCCCGCGCCCGCTGCCGGCGGGCCGGACCGCCAGGGCAGCGCGTCGTGCAGTGGCTGCCACGGCGCGCCAGCGACGACCAGCGACGGCGCGGCGAACATCAGCAGCAGGTGCTGCAGCATGTGCACCAGGAAGTACGACCCGGCCCAATAGTCGATCGGGGACTCGAACGCGATGAGGAAGACCGCGAGGCCGGAGTAGAACCAGCAGGACCGCAGCCTGCGTTCCCTGGTCCGCTCCGGCGTGGACCGGCTGGCGAGCCGCCGCAGCCCGATCTCGTGCCACACGACCACCACGAGCGCGATGACCAGGAACGGGTCGAACGACCAGTTGTCCAGGATGTAATGCATGCGGGCACCTAACTCGCGTAGCCATGCTGTAGCTCACAAACACGGTACGCAGGGCCGTGACGCGATCGTGAGGGCCCCAGTGCAACATGAGCAAGATGTCATCGATCCCGCTGGACCAACAGACGCGCGGCCGGGAACCGGAGCGCGCGACCGGATCCCGGCCCCTGGCTGGCCGGGAGGTCCTACTCCGCTGGCTTGGGCTTGCCGAGTCCCCAGAGGGCGGCGGATACCACGGTGATGCAGAACAGCAGGAACGTGATCGCGTGCACGCCTGTGCAGTATTCGCAGATCTCCCCAATCTGGTACAGCTCGGCGTAGATCAGGTACATCACGAACCCCATGCCCACGATCATCGAGCCGAGCCGCAGCCAGGCCACCTCGCGCCGCTGCGCCTGCCACGCCCACGGCGTCATGATCGCGACCACGAACACGTAGAACGCGAGCCCGAGGATGGCCACGGGGATGACCCCGAAGACCATCGACTGCGGGCTGGTGATCACGGCGGTGCAGTTGAACGTCCCGTGCCCGCCCGTGGGGCAGCCCAACAGCCTCGACCCGTTGAAGTGCGCGTAGGTCTCGTAGGCGGACACCCCGAGCCCCGCGATGGCCAGCGCGAGCGAGACGATCTGCAGCCACCGCGGCGGGCCGGACGGGCCGCCGGCTTCCTGCGGGACCTCAGCGGACGGCCGCCCGCCGGGCCTGGCGGGCCTGGCCTGGGGGGCCGGCTGCGGCCTGCTCGTAGGCGTCGCCTTGACGCCGCCGGGTGCCGTCGGCTTGCTGGCCACCGCCTGGGCAGTAGCGGATGACCCGGTAGCGCTCGCGCCTGCCGTCCGGGAGTTGTCGCGGGCCGTGGTGCCGGCGCGAGTCCCCTTGCTAGCGGCGGGCCGGTTCCGGGAGCGCGCCTTCGAACTTGCCATGGGGGTTCGGTCTCCAGTGCTGTGATCGCGGCGGCAGGTCGCTGCTCAGCCTACCGCCGATGACCGCTCGTGAACGGGCTAGGAGGTGGCGAAATCCGATTCCAGCGCCCGGATCGCGGGCGTGCATGCGGTGCTCGGCTGGTTCTTCGTGAGCGCGCAGATACCGGCGATCAGATAGTTCGCCGCGCCGTCGGCGCCCTTCCCGACCGTCGAGGTTGGCTGGGTCAGCGCCGCCGCCACCTGATCCCAGTTCATGCCTTTGAGCTCGTCAGGGCCGTACGGGGCGAGGTTGCCGACCTCGACGTACTCGTTGCCGATGTCGATGAACGGGATCGAGCTGCCCTCGCCGTCGCCCGGGTCATACTCGGTCTGCAAGTTCTGCTGGGCGGTCGTCGGGGTCTGCAGCGTGACGTACGGGACGGTGTCGCTCGAGGAGTTCCCCTGGCGCTCGTTCGTCGTCTCCTCGACCGGCGTGAACGTGATGTATTTGCTCGTGTAGGTCGAGCCGTAGAACGTCCACGTGGGCGTGTTCGGGTCGTAGTCGCTGCTTGAGGAGTGGATGGTCTTGAGGCCGGAGAACGTGCCGAAGCGGCTCAGGGCCACGATCATCGCCCACCGTTGGGCGCCGCAGAACGGGCAGTACTCGGCCCCGATGTAGAGCACTTCCGGCTTGCCGTCGGACGTGAGCGGTGAGCCGTCGACGGTCGCGAAGTAGGCGTCGCCTGCCCCGCTGGCGTCGGAGATCTCGCCGCTCGTGATGAAGTTCGAGCTGTCGATGCTGCCGGCGCCGACCTTGTCTAGGACGCTCTGCGGCACCCCGGTGACGTCTTTGGTCAACTTCGCGAGCGCGGCGCCGGTCGGGCCGTTGCTCGCCGGTGCCGCGGTGCCGCTGCCGCTGTTGGCCTTCACCAGCACGAACGCGATCACCACGATGACGACGGCCAGGATCGACCCGCCGGCTATGTAGATCCGCTTGCGCTGCTCGGCCCGCCGCGCCGCCTCACGTTGCGCCGCGATCCGCGCGCGGCGGTCGGGAACCTTGGTCCTGCTCGCTTTGCCCATGCCGCATATCGTAGGGCGATTTTCGCTGCTTATGTCTTGAGGGGACCTGAGAGAAACCTCTGGGTGGCCCGAATGGAACCTGACCTAGACCGTGCCGCGACCTAACGCCGAGGCCGCGGCCTCAAAGCTGGGCCTGCAGCGACTTCACCACGGACGTGCAGGCCGACGCCGGCTGGTCACCGGTGAGCGAGCAGATCGCCGCGGTGATGTAGTTCGCGGTGCCGAGCACGGCCTTGGCCACCGGGCTGTCCTGGTTGTGCAGGTCCGCGGCGATCTGGCTCCACGTCAGCCCGGCCAGCACACCGGGGTCGTACGAGGCGCCGACGATCACGTACTTGTTGCCGAAATCGATGAAGGGGATGTCGCCCGGGCCGTCGTACTTGTTAATCAGGGCCAACTGCGCGCTGGTCGGCGTCTGCAGCGTGGTGTACGCGCCGTTGCCCGGGTCGGGGATGTTCGTGTACAGCTCGACCGGGGTGAACGTCAGGTACTTGCTGGTGAAGTGCGCAGTCGCGAACGTCCAGGTCGGCGTGTCGGGGTACGGCTCCGAGTTGCCCGCGCCGTCCTGGGCGGCGGAGTGCGTGGCCGCCAGTCCGCTGAACGTGCCGAAGCGGCTCAGCGCGACGACCATGGCCCACCGTTCGGCCGCGCAGTACGGGCAGAACTCCGCGCCCAGGTATAGCATCTCCGGCTTGCCGCCGCTGGTCAGCGCCGGCCCGCTGACCGACGTCGGGCGCGCGCTGACCTGGCCGGCGCCGACGGCGTCGAGCGTGGCGGCAGGGACCGTGGTGGTCGTGGCGATGAGCTGGGCGAGCGCGCTCCCGGTTGGCGCGGTGGGACCGCCGGCGGATGGGGTGGCCGAGGAGTGACCGGTCGGGGAACTGCTCGCCGTGGGGTGGCTGGCCGGGGACTTCCCGCGCAGCAGGACGAACGCGAGCACGACCGCGACCACCACCACGATCGCGCCGCCAGCGAGCAGCATCCGGTTCCGCACCCGACCCATGCTAGGCCCTCGGCACGACTCACCGGCGCGGTGTTCCGGCGGGACGCCTGGCATCCAAACCGGGCCTGAATCGGGGCGCGCCGGGGTCGCAGGAGACAGACCGCCGGCCCCCGCGGCAGGGGGAGTGAGGGGGGTGCCGCGAGGGCCGGCCGTCCCGGCGCGGGGCGCTGGGGGGGAAGCGTCCCGCGCCAGTCCGGTCCGCGAGCGCGTTCGATCGAACACGTCCCGCGCCGGACGGACAGCATCCACCGGCCAGGCGGTGCCAACGGCCAACGGCCAACCGCCTGGCCGGAAGGGACTCGTTCAGTGATAAACGTCCTATCTCTATGTGATCTAGATATTTTCTAGATGGGCACGATGAAGTCGGGTAATCTGCATAGTTGTACCAACTGACGACGCCGCGTAGCAGGCGGGACGCGGCGCAGCATGAAGGGGGCCACCAGCCGTGGTGCGGCTGCGGGTCGGCGTGCTTGGGCCGGTGACGGCATGGCGCGATGAGCGCGAGGTCCCGGCGGGACAGCCACGGCAGCTCGCGGTGCTCGGCGTGCTCGCCATGCGGGCGAACCACGTGGTGTCCCGGGGCGAGCTGGTCGACGCGGTATGGGGCGACGGGCCCCCCGCCAGCGCTGAGGGCGGTATTTACACCTACGTCGCGGGACTGCGGCGCGTCCTGGAACCTGACCTGCCGCGCCGCGACCCGGACCACCCGCGGCGCGCGCCCGCGCGCGTGCTGGTGTCCGCGGGCGGGGGATACGTGCTCAGGCTCGATCCCGGCTGCCTCGACTCCGACCAGTTCGAGCAGTTCCTCGGCCGGGCCCGCGGCCTGCGCGCGTCCGGCGACCTGGTGGGAGCCGCGCGCGCGGTGGACGAGGCGCTGGCGCTGTGGCGCGGGCTCGCGTTCGCCGGGGTGCCAGGCCCGTTCGCCGAGGCCGAACGCCAGCGGCTTGGCGAGCTGCGCACCGCGGCG
Organism: Trebonia sp.; assembly: GCF_030042015.1. Lineage (GTDB taxonomy): Bacteria > Actinomycetota > Actinomycetes > Streptosporangiales > Streptosporangiaceae > Trebonia. The sequence goes on from NZ_JASIAL010000203.1 coordinate 61,545, forward strand.
GCAGAAGAGCGGGCCGACCTGCTGCTCGCCCAGGGCAGGGCGGCCGAGGCGGTGCCTGAGCTGACCACGCTGGCGGCCGACCATCCGCTGCGCGAACAAGCCCGCGGCCTGCTGATGATCGCGCTCTACCGCTGCGGCAGGCAGGCGGAGGCGCTGCAGGTGTTCCACGACGTCAGGGGGCGGCTGGCCGAGGAGCTCGGCATCGACCCGAGCGCCGAGCTGACCAACATCTACCAGCAGGTCCTCGCGATGGACCCCGCGCTCCACGGCCCGGCTGACATGCCCCGCGCCGGCCAGGGGCAGCTCGCCGATCCCGTGGCGCCGGCCGCCCCGACTCCTGCGCAGGTGCCACCGGAGACCGCCGGCTTCGCCGGCCGGGCGGCGGAGCTGCGCTGGCTGCACGCGATGGTCCCGGAGAGTCCGGGAGCGGCTCCGGGCGAGTCTGCCGTGGCGGTCGTCACGGGCACCGCTGGCGTCGGCAAGACCGCGCTGGCGGTCCGGTTCGCCCGCCAGGTGGCGCAGCGCTTCCCCGACGGTCAGCTCTACGTGAACCTGCGCGGCTTCGACCCCTCCGGCGCGCCTGCCGAGCCGGAAGTGGCGCTGCGCGGCTTCTTCGAGGCGCTCGGCGTGCCGCAGCGACGAGTCCCGGCCAGCCTGGAGGCGCAGACCGGGCTGTTCCGCAGCCTGCTCGAGGGCAAGCGGATGCTGCTGCTGCTCGACAACGCGCGGTCCACGGAGCAGGTACGGCCGCTGCTCCCAGGCAGCCCGTCGTGCATGGTCGTGATCACCAGCCGCAGCCAGCTGACTGGCCTGGTCGCCGCCGAGGGCGCCCGCCCGCTGCCGCTGCAGGTGCTGTCAGAAGCCGAGGCCCGCGAACTGCTCGCGCACCGGATGGGCCCGGTGCGGGTGGCCGCCGAGCCGACCGCGGCCGCCGAGCTGATCGAGCAGTCCGCCGGGCTGCCGCTGGCGCTGAGCGTGGCCTGCGCGCGGGCCGTCACCCGGCCGGGTGTCGCGCTCGCGGACCTGGCCGCCGAGCTGCGTGACGCCCGCGGACGGCTCGACGTGCTCGAGACCGGCGATGTGACGACCGACCTGCGGGCCGTCTTCTCCTGGTCCTATCAAAAGCTCAGCGAACGGGCGGCCCGGATGTTCCGGCTGCTCGGGGTGCACCCCAAGCCGGACATCTCGGTGGCCGCCGCGGCCAGCCTGGCCGGGACGCCGCTGCCGGCCGCGCGCACCGCGCTGGCCGAGCTGACCCGCGCCTCGCTGCTGAGCGAGGACGCGGGCGGTCCCGGCCGGTTCGGCTGCCACGAGCTGTTGCGCGCGTACGCGGCGGAGCGGGCGGCCGCCGACGAGAGCGAGGACGAGCGCGACGCGGCACGCCGTCGGCTGCTCGACCACTACCTGCGCACCGCCTACGCGGGTTCCGTGCGCCTGCACCCCGTGCGCAGCCAGGTCCGGCTGCCGCCGGCGGTACCGGACGTCACCCCCGAGAACCTCGGCTCGTACGAGGCGGTGCTCGCCTGGTTCGCGGCCGAGCATCGCGTGCTGCACGCCGTCCTCGCCATGGCCGCCGAGGCGGGCTTCGACGCCCAGTGCTGGACGCTGGCCTGGTACTGGGCGACGATCCTGACGCGCAGCGGCCTGATGCACGAGGTGGCGGAGCTACAGCGGACGGCGCTGGCGTCGGCGGAGCGCCTCGGCGACCCGGTCGCCCTCGCGCACGTGCACTACGAGCTCGGTCACGCGAGCGCGCGAGTGAGCGACTTCGCGGCGAGCCACGCGCACCTGGAGCAGGCCCTCGAGCTGTTCACCCGGCTCGGTGATCACGTCAGCATCGCGATGGTGCAGTACGGCCTGGCAGCGTTGCTTGACCAGGAGGGCCGGTACTCCGACGCGATCGAGCACGCGTCCGAGGCGCTGCGGCTGCGCCGCTCGTTCGCCGACCGGGCGGCGGTCGCCTCATCGGAGAACGCGGTCGGCTGGATCTACGCGCACCTCGGCCAGCACGCCGAGGCGCTGCGGCACTGCCGGCGCGCGCTTGAGCTGCACCGCGACTCGGGCAGCCGCGGCGCCGTGGCCGACACGCTCGACAGCATCGGCTACGCCTACCGCGGGCTGGCCGACTACCCGCAGGCCATCGCCCACTACGAGCGGGCCCTGGACTTGTACAGGAACATCGGCGACCTGGACGGCGAGTCGGGCTCGCTGACCGGGCTTGGCGACGTCCAGGTCGCCGCCGGGCAGCCCGCCGCCGCCCGGCGCAGCTGGGAGCTCGCGCTGGCCGTGCAGGCCAGGCTTCCCGGCGTGGACAGCGGTCCGGTCCGCGCCCGGCTGGCCACGCTCGCCGTCGACGGCGCCGCGGCGGGCGCCACGGCGGGCACGGCCGCCGCGGGCGCCGTCGGCGCCTGAGGCCGCCGCGGCCGTTGCTGACCATGCGATATGGTTACGTATGGTGGCCGATTTTGTTTCCCTGGGAAAGGTGCTGACGCTGGACACGCTCAACCGCGCGCTGCTGCTTGAGAACATCCACCCTGACGCGACGGCGCGACTGACGAAGGCCGGCTACGAAGTGCGGACGATGCCGCGGGCGCTCGGCGAGGACGATCTCATCGCGGCGCTGCACGGGGTCAGCCTCGTCGGCATCAGGTCCCAGACCCATGTCACGCAGCGCGTGCTCGCCGCGGCCCCCGAGCTGCTGGCCGTCGGCGCGTTCTGCATCGGCACGAACCAGGTCGACCTCGCGGCGGCCGCCAGGCGCGGCGTCGCGGTGTTCAACGCGCCGTTCTCCAACACCCGCAGCGTCGTCGAGCTGGCGATCGCGGAGATCATCTCGATGGCCAGGCGGCTGCCGGAGAAGAACGCCAATATGCACGCCGGGGTCTGGGACAAGTCATCAAGGGGCGCGCACGAGGTGCGCGGCCGCAAGCTCGGCATCGTCGGTTACGGGAACATCGGCACGCAACTGTCCGTGATCGCCGAAAGCCTCGGCATGAGCGTGTACTTCTACGACATCGCCGACAAGCTGGCGATCGGGAACGCCCGCCGCTGCTCCTCGCTTGAGGACCTGCTCGAGTCGGTCGAGACCGTGACCCTGCACGTGGACGGCCGGGCTGGCAACCACGGGTTCTTCGGCGAGGCCGAGTTCGCCCGGATGCGGCCGCGGTCGCTGTTCCTCAACCTGTCCCGCGGGTTCGTCGTCGACCACGTGGCGCTGCGGCGCCACATCGAGTCCGGGCACATCGCCGGCGCGGCGGTCGACGTGTTCCCTGCCGAGCCCAAGGGCAACGGCGAGGAGTTCGTGTCCGAGCTGCGCGGGCTGAGCAACGTCATCCTCACCCCGCACATCGGCGGCTCCACCGAGGAGGCGCAGCAGGACATCGGCGATTTCGTGTCGACCAAGCTGATCGACTTCGCCGAGAGCGGCGCGACCTCGATGAGCGTCAACATGCCGAACGCCGCGCTGCCCGCGGTGCCCGGCACGCACCGGCTGTCGCACCTGCACCAGAACGTCCCCGGCGTGCTCGCCACGATCAACCGGGTCCTGGCCGAGCACGGCGTGAACGTCGAGGGCCAGCTGCTGCGCACCCGCGACGAACTCGGCTACGTGCTCACCGACATCGGCACGACCTACAGCGAGGACGTGCTCGACGAGCTGCGCGCGATGGGCGTGACGATCAGGCTGCGCACGATCGAGTCCGGCTAGCCCCGAGCCCCTTAGCCCGAGCCCCCGGCAGGCCGGTCCCGGCGCCCGCGGTCCGGCGCCGGCCAGGGCTGTAGCCTGGTCCGTTGCGCGGTGCTCCCCGGTGCCGGCGGCGGCGGTGGTGGCGGCGGTTCCAGCTCCACCGGTTCGGCGACGGACGCGTCGGTGGCGGCCGGGCCGGCGCCGGATGACGCTCCTAATGGTGAGGTCGTGATCAGTTACCCGGTGGTCCTGGTCACGGTGACCGGCGGGCAGGTGTACGGGTCGTCGGCCGCGGTGTTCACCGCGAGCTACGCCGCTCCGGGCGGGGTCACGGTCTCCGGCACGGTGACGTGCACAACGGTCAACGGCGGGACGCTGGTGACCCCGGGGCTGACCGCCGGGGGCAGTTACACGATCGACGGGGCGAACTGCTCGGGGCTGAGCGCGTCGGCGGGGTATGCGGTGGACTATGTCGGCGGGGCGTTCACGGTGACGCAGGCCGGCCAGGTGATCGGCTTCACCGCCCCGGCCACGGCAGTCGCAGGGACAACCGCGACGCTGGCCGCGACCGGGGGCGACTCGGGCAACCCGGTGGTGTTCACGGTCGACGCCTCCTCCGGTGCCGGGGTGTGCGACGTGTCCGGGGACACGGTCAGCTACCTGGCCGGCGGGACCTGCGTGGTCGACGCCAACCAGGCGGGCGGCACCGACTACTCGGCGGCCGCGCAGGTCCAGCAGGCGATCGAGGTGCAGCAGGCGCCGGCGTTCACCGCCGATGCCCCGCCGCTGACCGCGGCGGCCGGCACGCCGTATTCCTGCCAGTTCGCGGCCTCCGGTGTGCCGGAGCCGGCGTTCACGCTGGGCGGCGGGGCGCCGTCGTGGCTGACGGTCGGCCCGGCGACCGGGCTGGTGTCCGGGACCCCGCCGTCCGGCACCGGGTCGTTCAGCTATCCGGTGACCGCGGCCAACAGCCTGGGCAGCGTGACGACGGCGGTGTTCACGGTGACGGTCTCGGACCAGGCCGACGTCGAGGCGGGGCTGTCCTGTCCCTCCGGCCTGGCGGTGGACGAGTCCGGGACGTGCACGCTGACCGTGACCAACGCCGGGCCCGCGCTTGCCGTCGGCGTGCTGGCCGGAGCCGTGGCGTCGGCGCAGCTTCGGGTGACCGGCTGCTCGGGCGGCTGTTCGCGGATCGGCGGGGTGCTGGCCTGGTCGCTGGGGTCGCTGCCGGCCGGGCAGTCCGTCGCGCTCACGATCAGCGTGACGGGGCAGCAGGCCGGCGCCGCGGTTGTCGCCGCCGCCGCCGGCTCGGCCAGCCCCGACCCCGACCTGTTCAACAACCTGACGGCGGCCACGGTCGCCGTCACCCGCGCCTGAGGAAAGGCCAGGCCTGCGGCCCAGATAGCGCCGGATAGCCGAGCCGACGGCGAGCACCGCCGCGAGAGGACGTCGAGTCGGGCGCGTGCTAGCCCGGTGCCGGCTCGGCCGCGGCCTCGTGCGGCACGTCGCGCATGCGCCGCAGCGGCGAGAAGTACACCCACCACCCGGCGGCCCAGCTGCCGGCCAACCCGATCCACAGGGTCGGGCGGATCCCGATCGCGGTGCCGAGCGCCCCGCCGATGACGGCGCCGAGCGGCATCGTGCCCCACACGATCCAGCGGGTGGCCGCGTTCATCCGGCCCATCAGGCGCGGCGGGGTGACGGCCTGCCGGTAGCTGACCTGTGCCACGTTGTACACCACCGCCGAGAAGAACGTCCCCGCGAACCCGATCGGGAACAGCACCACTCGCCAGCCGGGCTCGGCGAGCGCCGGCAGCAGCTGCGGCAGGCCGAAGATCAGGATCGAGACCCAGATGATCCGCGCCGTGCCGACCCGCCTGGCCAGCCGCCCGGAGAACACGCCGCCGACGACACCCCCGATCGCGGCAATGGCGAAGATCAGCCCCGTGTAGGCGGGCCGCACATGGAGCACGCGCACCAGGAAGATGATCTCCACCGCCGTTGCCATCGAGCTGAACAGGTTCGAGGTTCCCGTGCACGCGACGACCTTGCGCAGGATCGGGTGCCCCACCACGTAGCGCAGGCCCTCGCCGATCTCCGCGCGAAGACCCCGGGGCCCGGGGCGCGCGGCGGCGTCTCCGTCCGCCGGCCGTGCCCGGGGCTCGCGGTGCCTGATGCCGAGCAGCGACGCGACCGATACCAGGTAGGACACGGCGTCCGCGGACATCGCGCCGGCCGCGCCGAACGCCCCGACCAGCCCGCCGCCCAGGCCAGGGCCGACCAGCTGCGCGAACGACTGGGTGGCGCCCAGCTTGCCGTTGCCGTCCATCAGGTGTTCCTGGGCCAGCAGCACGGGCAGGTAGCTCTGGTAGGAGACGTCGAAGAACACCGTGCCGACCCCGGCTGTCACGGCGACCGCGTAGAGCTGGCCCATCGTCAGGACGCCGGCGTACCACGCCACAGGCACCGAGCCGATGATGACCAGGCGCGCGGCGTCACAAGCGACCATGATCCCGCGCTTGGCCCGCCTGTCGACGAGCGCGCCGGCGGGCAAGGCGATCAGGGCGAAGGCCAGGGTGGCCGCCGCGGTCAGCAGGCCCACCTCGAACGTGGTCGCCTTGAGCACCACGACAGCGGTCAGCGGGAGCGCCAGGTTCGTGACCGCCGACCCCATCTCGCTGACGGTCTGCCCGCCCCACAGGAGCAGGAAGTCGCGGTGGTGCCACAGGCCGCGGCCCGCCGTGACCGTGGTGTCCGCGGCCGGGCGGCCGGCCGATCCGGTCCCGGGCAGGTCGGCATCCGCCGGTTTGTCCTGCTGTCGTTCCGGCACGGGACAACCATATGCTCCGGGCACAATTGAAGCGTGCAGGTCGCGATCCCCGGGCCGCTCGAGGTCCGCGACGACGCCGGGTCCGCGGTTGAGGTCAGCGGGGCACGGCTGCGCGCCCGCCGCGCTGGCCGCGCTGCACCTGCAGATCCTGGGCGCGGACGTGACGGCCGCGACCTCACAGCGGCGTCACGTACGCGCCGGAGATCCCGCCGTCGACCAGGAACGTCGCCGCGGTGATGAACGAGGCATCGTCGCTGGCGAGGAACGCCACGGCCGCCGCGATCTCGGACGCCTCGGCGAACCGGCCGGCCGGCACGTGCACCAGGCGGCGCGCGGCGCGCTCGGGGTCGGCGGCGAACAGCTCGGCGAGCAGCGGCGTGTTGACCGGCCCGGGGCACAGCGCGTTGACCCGGATGCCCTCCCGCGCGAACTGCACGCCAAGCTCCCGCGACAGGGCGAGCACGCCGCCCTTGGACGCGGTGTAGGAGATCTGCGAGGTCGCCGAGCCCATGACGGCGACGAACGACGCCGTGTTGATGATCGACCCCTTGCCCTGCCGCCGCATGTACGGGATCGCCTCGCGGCAGCACAGGTACACCGACGTCAGGTTCACCTCCTGCACCCGCTGCCACGCGTCAAGCTCGGTGGTCAGGATCGAGTCGTCCCCGGGCGGGGAGATCCCCGCGTTGTTGAAGGCGACGTCGACGGACCCGTACGTGTCATAGGCCACGGCGAAGACACGGGCCACATCCGCGGGAACGCTCACGTCGGCCTGGACGAACACCCCGCCGGCCGCCTCCGCCGCCTTGTCGCCCGCCGCCACGTCGATGTCGACCGCGACCACGTTGGCGCCCTCGTCGGCGAACCGCTGCACGGTCGCCAGCCCGATCCCGCTGCCCGCCCCGGTGACGACCGCCGTGCGTCCCTCAAGCCTGTCCACGCCCGCGCCCCCTAGATCCGCTCGAAGTACCTGCGCAGCTTCCAGTCCGTCACCGCGCTGCCGTAGGCGGCAAGCTCCACCCGCGCCATCGTCGCATAGCGGCCGACCACGTCCTTGCCGAACGCCTCGGCCGCGAGCGCCGACGACGACCATAGCGCCAGCGCCGCGTCAAGCGACACCGGCACCCGCGGCATCCCCGAGACCGCGTACGCGTGGCCCGTGCCCGACCAGCCGCAGCGCGCAGGTCCTGTTGTCAGGTCCCCACGCCACCGTGGTCGGCGCGAAGCTCCCGGGAGCGTACCGCTTGCAGGAGTTGATCGTCGGCGCGAACAGCAGCGTCAGCTCCCGCAGCCCCGCCAGCGCAGCGCCTCGATGTTCACGACGGTGTCCTGGGTACTCCAGTGGACAAATTGACCCATCACGGGGGCGGAGCGTGTCAAGATCAACATCCGCCGCCCCGCACCCGGCCTGACCGGCCGCGGGCGGTACGGGTAGATTCGACCGGGGAATGAGAGGAGACAGCGCGTGGCCATCGCCGCAATGGTGCTCTGGATGTGCACCGCCGCCGCCGGCGCCTACCTGCTCGCCACGGGCATCCGCACCAGGGACGCACAGCGGCCGTCAGCCGGACCCGCCGCGGAGGCCG
>NZ_JASIAL010000204.1:0-4188 GCF_030042015.1 Trebonia sp.
ACTCGCCGACGCTGATCACGTTATCATGGCGTTTTCAGGGACGATCGCGCCGTGCGGGAGGTGCAGGCCGGATGGCCGCAGAGACCGGGCCAGACAGGGGCCCGTCAGTCGCGAAGCTGGACACGACCGTCCCGCACTCGGCCCGGATCTGGAACTACTGGCTGGGCGGCAAGGATAACTTCGCGGCCGACCGCGAGGTCGGTGAGCAGCTGCGCCAGGTTTACCCAGCGATCGTCGACTTGGCGCGCACCGACAGGCAATTCCTGCGGCGCGCGGTCAGCTACCTGGCCGGTGAGGTAGGCATCCGTCAGTTCCTGGACATCGGTACCGGACTGCCCACGGCGGACAACACCCATGAGGTGGCCCAGCGGGTGGCTCCGGAGAGCCGCATCGTCTACGTCGACAACGACCCAATGGTTCTCATCCACGCGAGTGTGCTGCTGACGAGCGGCCCGCAGGGCGCGACCGACTACATCGAGGCTGACTTCAGGGATCCCGACACGATCCTGGCAGCGGCCGCCAGGACGCTGGACTTCACGCGGCCGGTAGCGGTGATGCTGCTGGGGATCCTGGGACATTTCTCCGACGACGAGGAAGTGGCCTCGCTCATCCGGCGGCTGATGGCTGCCGCGGCATCCGGCAGTTACCTGGTCATCGCTCACGGGTCGAACACCAGCGAGGGACTGCTTGCCGCGCAGCGGCAGTATAACGAGAGCGGCGCCGACCCCTACCACCTGCGCGGCCCGGACCAGCTCGCCCGGTTTTTCGACGGCCTGGATCTCGTGCCGCCCGGCTTGGTGCCGGTCCCGCAGTGGCGGCCAGACCCCGGCTCTCTCCCCTCCTCCGACGCGGTCTTCTCCTACTGCGCTGTCGGCCGTAAGAAGTGACCGCACCTGGCGCCGCGGCCTGACCTATGCCGGCTTAGGCCGGCTGGGCCGGCTGGGCCGGCCAATCAGGCGCGCCCTCACATGTTCCGCATCTTCAGGAACCGGCGGATGTCGTCCTTGCCCGCCAGCACCGCCACACACGCGGCTGTGACCGCTCCCGCAGACGCCAGCACAAACCACTTCTTCATCTCCGCGCACCTCCTCAGCCGGGGTCAGGAACAGCAGCATCATGCCCGGCCGGGCCGGCCGGCAATCAGGGACGAACGTCCCCCCGCTCAAGTGGGTTGTATAATCAAATCCACCCCGGATGCGGGGGCAGGACCGGTCAGCGAGCCGTCGAGGAGAGCGTCATGACAGATGCGGAACAGGCAGCCGTCGCGGCTGGCGTACAGGACTGGGGAACGCCGGCGGCCAAGATCGTCGAGTGGTACGACCCGATGATCACCGCGGCGGCCGCGCGCCGCCTGCCTGGCCTGGAGTTCCTGCGGGCCATCATGGACGGCAAGCTGCCGCCCCCGCCGATCGCGTCGCTGCTCGGCTTCCGCCCGGTCGAGATCGAGCCGGGCCGCGTGGTCTTCGAGGGAACGCCGGACGAGTCGGTCTACAACCCGATCGGCGTGGTGCACGGCGGGCTTGTCTGCACGCTGGCCGACACGGCGGCGGCGTGCGCCGTGCACACGACGCTCCCGGCGGGCGTCGGGTACACCTCGATCGACCTGAACGTCAGCTATACCCGGCCGGTCACCAGGGACAGCGGGTCCTTGCGCGCGGTCGGCACGGTCGTCAAGCCGGGCAGGCGAGTCGCCTTCTCCCGCGCGGAGATACTCGACGCGGCCGGCAAGGTCGTCGCCACGGCCACGAGCAGCTGCCTCGTCATGCCGCCGGCGGGAGACGCGGAGGGCTGACCGCGGCCAGCCAGGGAGCCAGCCGGGGCGAGCCGCGCGCTACCCGGGGCGAGCCGCGCTAGCCGGGGGCGAGCCTGGTCAGGACCTCGCCCGCGATGCGGGAGAAGACCACCCGGTCCAGTTCCCTGCCCTGTTCGTCGATGAAACGGAGCGTCATCGTGGTGCGCTGCCCGCGCGCCGCCGGGGTCACGTCGAGCGCGACGAAGCCGTAGTCGTCATACCGGGCCTGCGACCAGTCGACGGTCTCGTAGGTCTTGCTGAAGTCGCGCTCGGTGACCCACGGCCCGGTCTTGGTCGCGGCGTCCCCGACGACCGTCGTGCCGCTGCCCGTGCCCGCCGCGAAGTTGCGGTCCGTCTGGTTGACGCCGGTCCAGCCGTAGCGGGGCGTGCCCGCGGTCCCCGCCACCACGTAGGTCGTGCCGTCCCTGGCGGGCTCGACCTCGGCGGGCTCCTGCGGTGAGCGGGCGACCGCCTGCTTGCCCGAGCGCGCGCTGTTGGTGGCCGGGTCATAGCTGAGCGGGTTGGTCCGCTCATACACGTGGTTGTGGCCCTGCACCACCAGGTCGACCTGGTAGCGGGAGAACAGCGGCGCGAGCGCCGAGCGGACGCCGCCGTCTGAGCTGTGGCCGTTGCAGGTGGAGAACGCGCACTCGTGGAAGAACGCGACGATGAAGTCGATCCGCGGGTCGCTTCGCCACGCCGCCAGCCGGTCCTCAAGCCAGCGGGCCTGGGCGCCGTCGCTGTAGCCGGTCAGGCCCTGGAACTCCCAGCACAGCTCGTTGGCGTCCAGGCTGACGATCCCGACGTTGCCGTAGCTGAAGCTGTACACGGACGGGCACCCGGACGGCCCTGTCGTCGGCAGGTCCAGCCGCTTCACGACCCCCCCGTAGCCAAGCGGCCCGTAGGCGCCGACGGTCGCCTTGCCTGCCGCGACCTGCGCGGAGAACAGCTCGGCCTCGTGGTTGCCGGTGGCGAACATCCACGGGATCGTGGCGGCGCTCGGCTCGATCATCGGGAACCAGCTCGTCCAGATCCACGGGTCGTAGTATCCCCAGCCCAGGCTGTGCTCCGGCGGTTCCGGCGTGTTGCCTGAGGACGGCTGGTGCCCGTTGGGGCCGTCGGGGTTGATGATGAACTGGATGTCCCCCTTGGCCTGCGCGTAGCACAGGTCCCCCGCCTGCAGGTTGAACCGGGACGGGGTGCCGTTGGTCAGGTTGCGGACTCGGGTGATCTGCCTGATTACCGAGTTGGTGGTGTTGACCTTGGTGTTCGTCGGGTCGTCCGGGTCGGTGGACTCGAACGAGCCGTTGTTCCACATGCCCCACACGGACTCGGGCAGCAGCGAGGGGTCCCGGTCGAGCGACGGGCCGGGAATGCCCTCGTCGGCGAAGGCGGTGAACGTGAACGGCTCGGTCACCTCGCCCGGGGCGGTCAGGAACGTGGCGTCGGCGGTGGCGCCGCTCTCGCGGCGGGTGGCGTACCGGAAGCGGTAGTGGTATTCGGTGCCTGGGGTCAGGCCGGACAGGTGCGCGTGCACGAAGAACTGGTCGGCGTTCAGCGTGCGGGAGGCGCGCAGCACCCCCGGCTCGCCGTCCCACACCGGGACATGGGTCAGCAGCTCCCGGATCTCCGCCTCGGCGGTGTGCCCGTAGGAGCGGTCGGTGCCGTACTCGAGCCAGACCCGGACCGACCGCGGCGGGAGGGCGTTGTACTGCCGCAGGTTGAACAGCTGGCCGCCGACCCACATCTGCGTGCCCGGGTCGTTCCCGAACGCGAGGTGGCGGCCGTTGACGAGGAAGCCGTCCGCGATCGTCCCCATGCTGGCCGCGGCGGCCGCGACGGCCTGGCCTGACCACTTTCCCGGTCCGAGCAGCAGGGTTCCCGCGGCGGACCCGACCGGGCCCTTGAAGATCGTCCGGCGGCTCACGACCTGGCGGCGCAGGTGGGCCATCCACTGCTCATACTGCTCGGCGAGCGGACGGTGCCGCCGCGGTGCTTGCATGGCAGGATCTTAGCGACGCCCGGGCCAGCGGGAGAAAGCCGGCGAAAAAGGCCCCCGGCGCCGTGACCGGGGATCCCGCTGGCCGGGTCAGCGGCGGATGTTCGAGCAGGACACCGTCACCCAGGCCGGCTTGCCCCACGCGCGGATGGAAATCGTGCCGGTCCGGCTGTGCGCGCAGCTGTCCAGCCACGACGCCGCCACGGGCCCCCACCAGCCGTTCGTGGTGCGCTGGGTCAGGTACCTGTAGTCGGTCACCCAGCCGACCGCCAGGACGGCCACGAGCGCGCCGGCCGCGAGCACCGCGCGGAGCCGGGGCCGGATGGCGGCCGCGCCGGGGACGGCGGTGGGGACGGCGGTGGGGACCGCGCCGGGGACCGCGCCGGGGACCGCGCCG
>NZ_JASIAL010000205.1:0-6788 GCF_030042015.1 Trebonia sp.
TCCCGGTGGCCAGGCTGGCCCGGCCGGCCAGGCCGGCCCGGCCGGGCGGGCCAGCGAGGGTGGCCCGGCCGGCGGCTCCGGGGTGCGATTGCGCCGGATGGTCTCCGCCGACTTGATGGGCGTGCTCGCCTTGGAGCGCGACCTGTTTGCGGACGATCCGTGGACGCCGGAGATGTTCGCCGAGGAGGTCGCCCAGCCGTCGGCCAGCCGGCTGTACCTGGTCGCCGAGACCGTCGCTGATGACGGCAGGCACGCGCTGACCGGGTACGCGGGGATGATGTTCGTCTCTGGCGGCGGGCAGGCGGACGTGCTGACGATCGCGGTCGCCGCCTCCTGCTGGGGCCGGGGTATCGGGTCCGCGCTGCTTGGCGCGCTGGTTCAGGCGGCACGGGACCGCGGCTGCGCCGAGGTCTTCCTTGAAGTGCGCGAGGACAACCCCCGTGCCAGAGGGCTGTACCTGCGGCGCGGGTTCCAGGAGATCGGGGTGCGCCGTGGCTACTACCAGCCCTCGGGCGTGGACGCGATCGTGATGCGGAAGGACATGCTGCGCTGATGGGCGGACCACTGGTGCTCGGCATCGAGACGTCCTGCGACGAGACCGGGGCAGGGATCGTGCGCGGTCGTGAACTGCTTGCCGACAGCGTGGCGACCAGCATGGACCAGCATGCGCGGTTCGGCGGGGTGGTGCCCGAGGTGGCGAGCCGGGCGCACCTTGAGGCGATGGTCCCTGTGATCGAGGGCGCGTTCGCCAAGGCGGGCGTGCGGCCCGCCGACATCGACGCGGTCGCGGTGACCGCCGGTCCTGGGCTGGCCGGCGCGCTGATGGTCGGAGTAGCGGCGGCGAAGGCCTATGCGTACGCGCTGGGCAAGCCGTTGTACGGCGTTAACCACCTGGCCGCGCACGTCGCGGTCGACCAGCTCGAGCACGGCCCGCTGCCTTCGCCGTGCGTGGCGCTGCTGGTATCCGGCGGGCATTCCTCCCTGCTGCTTGTTCCCGACGTGACCGGGAGCGTGGAGCCGCTGGGTGCGACGATCGACGACGCGGCGGGCGAGGCATACGACAAGGTGGCCAGGGTGCTCGGCATGCCGTTCCCTGGTGGCCCGCCGATCGACCGCGCCGCGGTGTCAGGCGATCCCACTGCGATCAGCTTCCCGCGCGCCAAGTACCACGATGGCACGCTTGACTTTTCTTTCGCCGGCCTGAAGACCGCCGTGGCCCGCTGGGTGGAGGCACGCGAGGACGCGGGGTCCCCGGTGCCGGTCGCCGACGTCGCCGCATCGTTCCAGGAGGCCGTCGCCGACGTGCTCACCAGGAAGGCGGTCGCTGCCTGCCGGCAGCAGGGTGTATCAGACCTGGTGATCGGCGGCGGGGTAGCGGCCAACTCCAGGCTGCGCGCGCTCGCGGCCGCGCGTTGCGAGCAGGCCGGGATCCGGCTGCGGGTGCCGCGGCCCGGCCTGTGCACCGACAACGGGGCCATGGTCGCCGCCCTGGGCGCGCAGCTGGTGTCGAGCGGCCGTCCGCCGTCGTCCCTCGGCTTGCCTGCCGACTCCTCCCTTCCGGTCACAGACGTCCTCGTCCACTGAAGTTCTCGTGAAGTTCCCGCCCCCGCGGAGCCGTCCTCCGCGATCCGGTTGCCGCTCCTTCAGCGTGGCGGGAAGATTAGCGGTCAGTGTCTTTGCGGGTCCGGCCCCGCATTCGGAGCCGAGGCCGTGCGATGTTTACCGAATATGAGCTTTAGAAGTATGCTTGCGGGAAAGTGTGCTATGTCTCTGGGGCGGGGCGGTAGCGGGGTGTCTCTTCCTTTTTAGTACATTTTGTCGGGGTTGCACGGACGCCTGTAAGTACCGGGAGAATTGAGGGGACTGTGGGAAACGCGCTCCTGAGCGTTGCGATATCGAAGCGGGCCTGGTGCTGTCGTGACGTCGATACGCGTTAGCGCGGAAGGGCGTGGCTATACCTTTTCACAGGGGTCCGTGGTTCGCGTGGGCAGTGCGCAGAACGCGGACGTCGTCCTCCACTCGCCCGCGGTCAGCCCGTTCCATGCCCGCCTGGTGCCTGACGGGCACGGCTGGTGGCTGGCGGCGGATGAGGGGGATGTCTGGGTAGCCGGCGGGCGGGCAACCTCGCTGCAGCTGACTGGCGCGGTCAGCGTGCAACTCGGTCCCGGCGGTGAGGCCACCGTTTACCTGGAGCCAGTCACCGAGCAGGCGCGCACACCGGTGCTCGTCGCACGGATCGGCCCCGATCAGCGCGTCTTCCCTGTCGGCACACAGGTACGAGTCGGCCGCGACCCGTCGCTAGAGCTCGTTTCGGTGAATCCGCTTGTGTCGAGGCAGTGCCACGGGCTTATTACCTCTGACGAAAAGGGCGCCGTCTACACCGATAAGTCCCGGCGAGGCACGTTCCTCGACGGGAAACGATTGCGCGGACCGCTGCGCATTACCGAGTCCGTCGTGCTGCGCCTCGGCGATCCGGCAACGGGCGAGGAACTGGGGATCACCCCGCCGCTCAGCGGGGCGGAACTGGAACACAACAGGGACCGCCGGATACTGCGCAGCCGTATCCGGATAGGTGCGGGGCTAGCGGCCGTCGCAATCGCAGGCGGAGTGGCGGCGGCGGTGGTCTTGTCGGGCGGCGGGTCGGCGCCGGCGAGCGGCGGGTTGAGCGGCGGCCTGTCACCCTCCGTCCTGGCGGGCGCGGAAGCGGCCACGGTCCGGCTGTTGCAGGGCTCGCAGTCCTCCTTCACCGGGTGGGGCTCGGGAACCCTGATCAGCCCGACTGGCCTCATCCTCACAAACGCGCACGTCGCCGAGCCGCAGGCGACAGGTGCCGGAGTGGCGCTCGGGATTCCTGCCGCCGAACTTGAGCCAGATCCGCCCTTCCTCACCGTGGAGCTGACCACGGGACCGTCTTCGCCCGTGGTCCCCCGGTACCGGGCCAAGCCGGTGGCCGTCGACGGCTACCTTGACTTCGCGGTCGTCCAGATCTACGCGACCAGCAGCGGGAAGCCGGTGAACCCCGCTTCCCTGCACTTGCCCTACTTCACCATCGGCAACGACGCGACGGTTCAGCTGGACCAGCCAGTGACCGTGCTCGGCTTCCCTGGCGTGGCCGACTCCGACTCGATCACCGTGACAAGCGGGGTGATCTCCACCTTCATACCCGACCCGCTCGGGCACGTGAACAACCCTCGTTTCGAACTGGAGACCACGGCGCGCCTCGCGCACGGCAACTCGGGCGGAGCTGCGATCAACAACGCTGGCCAGCTGATCGGCGTGCCGAGCCTGGAGGTTACCGGGGAAGGCGGTGACATCTCCTGGCGGCTGCGCGCGGTAAGCGAGGCCATGCCGCTCATCACCGCGGCGCGTGACCATACCGCATACCGCAGCAAGATCCTGGTGCAGCGGACGGGCGCGGAGCAGGCGACGGGTGCCGGGGTCGGAGCCACGCCGCAAGCGGCGTGCGCAGGCGGCAGCGCGGTAGGGGCGTCGGCGTCGGCGGTATTCGGCATCGATTATGCCCGGGTTCCAGTCGGCCTTGACCTCGCGATGCTGGTCGCGCTGCCCGACGGAACCGCCGTGACCGTGCCCACTGGCGGATTGCCGCAAGCGACGGCACAATCAAGCAGCGCGTGTTTCACAGTCGATCTCGACGCCGATCAGCTCGGGCTGGCTGCCCTGCCGGACGGGACCTATCACGTCCAGCTTTACGGCGGCCCGAACCTGACCCCGATCGGCGGGTCTGCCGCCCTCACCGTGGGCGCAAGTGGCGGACCCGCAGCCTCGGGTGCGCCGTAGCGCCAGAAGTCATACGAGTGTGTGGAGGTACATGAAATGAGCGGGAACTCGTTCGACGCGCAAGGCGAGGCCCACGAGGCGCTAAGCACGGCGGTCGGCAGTTACGGTTCGAAGGTCCTTGGCGACCCGCGCATCCTCGGCAACCTGGTGACCGACCTGCTGCCAGACCTGCCCCGCGAGCGAAGCCTCCTCGTCACCGCGGCCGAGGCTGGCGTGGCCGGCGAGCTGATCCAGCACGTGGAGCAGCAGCACGTAGACGTCGACACCGCGATCCAGCTCGTCGCGCGGTCGCTGACCGAGCGCAGGTCGCTTGACACGGCGGCCAGCACGTGGGTGACGACAGAGTATGCCCAGGCCCTCGGCTATCCGGTGCGGGCGCAAGCCGGGCAGGCTGCCCCGCCAGCCCAGCAAAGCCCAGGCGCGGCGCCGACCGTCACGATGAAGGCCATGACGCCGCAGTCGCCGCCGGTGGCGCCGATGCCTGTTCCGCCGCCTCCGGCCCGGCCAAGCCCCGCGGCCCCGGCGCAGCCAACCCCGGCGATGCAAGGGCCGACGGCGCCACCCCAGGCCCAGCCCGGACCGCAGGCTCAGCCGCCAGGCCAGTACCAGCCGGCAGGCCAGTACCAGCCGGCAGGCCAGTACCCGCCGGCAGCCCAGGCTCAGCCGGGAGGCCAGGCTCAGCCGGGAGGCCAGTTCCCGCCTGCAGGGCAATACCCGCCAGCCGGACAGTACCCGCCGGCCGGACAGTACCAGCCAGGAGCCCAGTTCCAGGCGGGAGCCCGCCCGGGTGCCCCTGGACAGCAGACGCCGGTCCCGCCGCCTCCGTATCCGGGACAGCCTCCGGTTACCCAGGGCGGCAGCGGCGGGTCAGGCTCTAAGCGAGGCCTCGCCATCGGCGGCGGGATCGCCGCGGTCGTGGTGATCTACCTGATCATCGCGGTCGTGGCGCACGCATTCCCCTTCTCCAAGTCGAGCACGAACAACGCGTCAGGGACGCGCTCGCCGATCCCCAGCACGCACACGACAATCCCCCCGACGAGCCCAGTGACGACTCCCGTGTCGTCGCCCGCGGTGACGCCGACCAACGTGCTGGCGTCTGGCGTTGTCCCGATCAGCACGCTGCTGCCGACCGACCTGGACGACGTCGCCAGCGAGTGCGTGACGCAGACTCCTCCGTTCCCCTGGACCATGCCCGGCCTGGTGACCGCGCTGAAGTGCACCGACCCCGGCCTGCCGGGCGGACAGGTCTTCGCGTTCCAGATGGACAGCTCGGCCAACTACCTCACCTCCTGGAACAACTTCAACAAGTGGTGGGGCTTCGACCTGTCAAGCGCAGGAACGGTCTGCCCGCCGTCCGGGAGCGACACCCAGGGGACGACGGAATGGAAGGACAATCAGTTCCCGTACCGTAACGGCCAGGTGCTTGAGTGCGAGACGGTGGGCAGCGGCAGCACCACTCAGGCGTCATACACGTGGACGTTCCCGACCGAAGACGGGTTCATCATCGCCCAGGCTCCGCACACCTGGACGTTCAGCCAGCTCAACACCTGGTGGCTGAACACATGACCCCGGCGGCACCGTACTCCCGCATGCCCGGAGGGGGCATCTCCAGGCGACCGCTGCACGTCATCATCTTGGCGGACTGCTCCGGCGGGATGAAAGGCGAGAAGATCCAGGCGCTGAACTTCGCCATCGCGGACATGATGCCGCACCTTGAGGCATGGGAGCGCGACCAGGAACAGGCGCAGGTGTTCATCCGGGCGATCGCCTTCGCCACGGAGCCGCGCTGGCACATCCGCGAACCGGTGCCGGTAGCCGGGATCCGCTGGAAGCCGCTCACGCCGGTGAGCAAAGGGCTGACCAACATGGGACCGGCGTTCGCCCTGGCGGCCGAGGCTCTGGCGCCTGGCCAGATCGAACGCCGTGCGCTCCGGCCAGCCATCCTGCTGATCACCGACGGGCTGGCCACCGATCCGCCGGGCGGGTTCGAAGCCGGCCTTGCCACGTTGCTGGCTCAGCCCGCTGGTAGGGCCGCCCTGCGGCTGTCGATCGCGATCGGGCGCGACGCCCAGTCCGACGCGCTCACCCGGTTCATCGGCGACCCGAGCGTGCCGGTGCTCGTGGCGGACAGCACCGAGGACATCGCGGACCGCCTGGTGGCCGCGTCGCTGGCGCTGTCCAGGATGTCGGAGACAGGCGCTGACCGGGGAGCGGTGATGCGCAGGCTGTTCGGCCCGGCGGAGGGCTTCCCGTCGGGGGTGTTCGACCAGGACACGATCGTCTGACGGCGTCATGAGAAGCGAACCCGACCCAGCCGGCTGGCACTTCATTCCCGGTACCGCCCGGGGTGTCACCCACTTCCTGCGTGACATGCCCAACCAGGATTCGATCGCGCATGAGGCCGCTATCGACCTCCCCGCGACCATCGTCGCCGTAGCCGACGGGCACGGCCACTTCCGTCATGCCCGCAGTGCCACCGGATCCGCGCTGGCGGTCGAGGTTGCCTGCCGGGTGGGCGCTCAGTTTGCCGCCACCCTGACCGGCGACCCGGCTGCGGCCGGGGTGGCCGAGACGGTGCGCGACAGCCTGCCGCAAGCAATCGTCGGCGAATGGCGTACCGAGGTTGCCAAGCATCTCGCGGCACACCCTTACACGGCACAGGAGCAGTCTGCCCTCGCAGACGCCGGGGACGAACCGGAGGTCCCCTACGGTTCTACCTTGCTTTTCGCTGTGATCGCCGGGGGCTGGCTGGCGTGTGCGCAGATCGGGGACGGCGACCTGCTCGCGGTCCGGCCGGACGGGACGGCCTTGTCCCCGGTGCCGGGAGACAGCAGGCTCGACGGCCAGCACACGACAAGCCTGTGCCAGCCGGACGCCGAGGATGACTTCCGTACCTGCGCGCTTGACCTGCGCGCGGACCCGCTGCTTGCGCTGCTGCTTGCGACGGACGGGTACGGCAACGCGCAGACGGCCGAGAACTGGCAGCCGGA
>NZ_JASIAL010000206.1:0-18721 GCF_030042015.1 Trebonia sp.
CTGCCTGGTTCTCGGCGATGGCCTCCTGGAGCACGCTCAGCGACAGGGCGGCCTGGCTCTCCTGGGCCTGCACCTTCTTGAGCTCGGCCTGCTGCGCCGACGTCTTGGGCTCGCGCTCGACGGCGGCGACCTTCGCTTCCAGGGACGCCACGCTCTGCATGTCCCCTGGCACTTCCTGCTGCATGGACTGGGTGACCACCTGCTGAGCCTGCTCCTGCTGCTCGGCCCGCAGCTGCAGGTACGAGCTGGCTATCGCGTTGGCCCTGCTGACCGCCTCGCTGCTGGTCTTCGCGCTCGCCGTGATCTGCAGCACGCGTTCGGTAACGATCGTGACCGAGTACGAGGCGGCAAAGCTGCCGAGGCTCTGGTGAATTCCGAGCTTGGCCATGGCAAGCTCGGCCACCGGGTGGCTCTCGGCGATCGCCTGCTCGTCGAAGACCGCCTCCGACGGGTTCTCGTCGACCCCGTACGTGATCAGCACCGAGGTCTGGGCCCTGTGCGCGGGCGGGTCGATCTTGAAGAAGCCCAGGCCGATCACGATACCGACGAGGGCAAGCGCGCACACCAGCCGCGCCTTGCGGTGAATGGCCGCCCAGATGTAGCCCAGGCTCACGAGGCCGGCGGCCACATCGGCCGGCTGGTCCTCGGGCAGGATGAAGTCGGGAAAGGCTGTGAGCCGCGCGGGACCGTCATGGTCCCCGTTCAGTGAGTACGTCACCGCCTGCTCACGTTCCGTCATCGTCTACTCTCCGTCACTAGGCCGACCATGCGGGTTGGCGTTTGGTGTTGGTCCAACCGCGCCAGCTGTGGCAGGCGCCCGGTTGTCTGGTCACCTGACTCGGGGTTGGCCACCAAGATTCCCGCGATGGTCCGGCCGGCGCCAGCGGCGGCGGCGGCGACGCGGACCAGTTGCTTCGCGGTGACCGCGCCGGCGGTAACCGCCAGCAGCGTGACGTCGGCGCGCGGCGTGCCGGCGAGGCGAGGCGCCTGCGGGCTGACGACGTCGACGACGACGGTCAGGGCTTGCGCGGGCGGCTGGGAGATGTCCTCGTGGTTGGTCACCAGCACCCGGAGGTTCCCCGCGTCCTGTCCTGTCGCGGCGCCGCCCGCCGCCCGCAGGGCGGTCGCCTCCCTGGTGGCCTGACATGGGCCGATCACCAGCGCGGTGGGAATGCCTTGCCCGGCGGCGGACACCGCGAGCTGGGGCCCTAGCGCGAGAGCCGCGCGGTCCGGCGACAGCGACAGCACCGCCACCGACCCGGCGCCGCCGTGACCGGCCTGCCAGGGCAGGCCGAGCTCGCGAAGCGCGCGCTGCAGGAGCCACGCGTCGCCCGCCCGGGGTTCGCAGTGCCAGAAAAGCCTCGTCCAGCCGGCCGCATCGGCCGGGGAGCTGGCGCGGACGCCGGCCAGGACGGGTACCCCGATCGAGTCGGCGATGGCGTCGCGCTTGCGCAGCCGGCGGTCGTTACCCCAGATCGCGAGCACCGCGATGAACGCGACCAGCGCGCCTGCCGCGGCGCCAGACGCGGCCGCCTCGTAAACACGGGTGGTGCGGGGCTTCGCGATCGCGGTCGCCGCGGGCTGCAGCAGCTCGGCTGGCTGCTGCCCGGCAGGATTGCTGGCGGCGGTGATATAGGCGATGTAGCTGCGGGTGACAGCGTTCGCCGTCCGTTCCGCCTGCTGTGCGGTCTCGCCCTGGGCGCTGATCGATATGGTCAGCGAGCCCGCCTCAGCGACCGTGATCCGGTGCTGCAGCGCCGCGAGGGAGACTGACAGGTCAGCGGTGCGCAGCGCGGCCAGGAGCACCGGCACGCTGGTGACGACGACAGACTGCGTGGAGACGTTGACGGAAGGCGTCTGCCCGCCGGCCGTTGAGGCGTTGAGCGGAGGGGGGAGAACGACGAGCGCGCTTGCCGTGTACACCTGGGGCTGAGCCGCGAAGTACACGGTGTTCCCGATCAACCCCAAGGCCACGATCGTGCCCGCCACGATCTTGTGCCGCCACACGGTCGTGGCTGACCTCTTCAGATCCAGCGCCTGCCCGCTCACTCAGCCTCCGGGAGAGTACTCTGCCATCGAATAAGAGCGCACGGGCGGCGTGGTGATACGGCTGCGCAAAGGTAGATTTGCCGGACCGCGGACTACGGCGCGGCGCCACAGGCGGCCAGCCCGGCCGCCCGGATGCCACCGGCTGTATCAGGCCGCGGTCCTCCCCGATCTCCTGCATGCACACGCGTCAGCTGCTTAGTCCAGCCCGGGCAGCCGAAGGAGATTAGGGACAGACGTGAACAAGCCACCCCCGCCGAAGACTGCCAAGGTCGGCCTCTTCGGCATCCTCGGTTCCGGGAACTCGGGCAACGACGCGTCTATGGAGACCGTGCTCGACTACCTCGCGGCCGCCCACCCGGACGCCATCGTCGATGTCATGGGCGGCGGGACGCCCGAGCAGATGCGCACCAGGTACGGCATCGCGATCACGCCCCTGTACTGGTACTCCAAACATGAGGGCCGCATGCCGGGCCCGGTGGCGGCCCCGGTCAAGGCCCTCGGCAAGGGGCTTGACGTGTTCAGGACGATGTCCTGGGTACGCCGCCACGACGTGGTGATCATGCCGGGCACCGGCCCGCTTGAGCTCACCTTGCCGGTGCGGCCGTGGGGATACCCGTTCACGCTGCTCGTGGTCGCGGTGTCCGGGAGAATCTTCCGCACCAAGGTCGCGCTGGTGAGCGTCGGGGCCGGCCCCGTCAGGCAGCGGACCAGCCGGTGGCTATCCAACGCGACCGCACGGCTGGCGTGCTACCGGTCCTACCGCGACGAACACTCGCTTGCGGCGATGCGGGCCCGGGGCATCGACACGTCGCGGGATCGCGTGTATCCCGACCTCGTCTTCGGCGTCCCGACCCCGCCGTACGAGCCCGGGGACCTGCGGGCAGTCGGAGTCGGCGTGATGGCGTATCACGGGGGAAACGACGACAGGGCGCAAGCGGCGGAGATCCACTCGTCTTATGTGGAGAAGATGACGCAGTTCACCAGCTGGCTCGTGAACTCCGGCCATCGGGTGCGGCTTTTCGGCGGGGACAGCAAGTTCGACTGGGACGTCGCCGACCAGGTGCTGGCCGCCGTACGGCGCGAGCGGCCAGATCTCGGCCCGGCAGTGGTGTCCGCCGAACGCGCCGATTCCTACGCCGACCTCATGCGGCTCATGTCCCCCATGGGAACGGTGGTCGCCACCCGCTACCACAATGTGATGTGCGCGCTGAAACTCTGCAAGCCGACCATATCCCTTGGCTATTCACGAAAGTTCGCCGACCTGATGACCGACATGGGGCTGGCGGAATTCAGCCTTTCCGCGAACTCGTTCAGCGTCGCCCAGCTCATCGAGCAGTTCGAGGCGGTCAAGACACGGCACGCCGAATTGCGGCAGCAGATGGCGGAAGCGAACGCGGCGAACATGCGCGCCCTGGACGACCAGTTCACGGTCTTGTCGCAAGTGCTGTTCGACGAAGACAGCGGGGACGAGGGGGACGGCGGGGGCAAGGCCGTTCCCGCGAGCCCTCGGGGCCGTCACGCGGCCGAGTCGGCCGTCAGGAGATGACCAGCTTGGTGCACGTGAACGCCTCGGCGTAGCGCGCGCGGCACTCCACGCCGCGCAGGCGCGCCAGCCCGAGAAACGTCTCCGCTCCCCACCAATCGCGCTTGTGCTGTGAGGGGTAGTACTCGTCGAGCAGGTCGGCCTTCGCCCGCGCGATCTCGTCGGTCAGCGGGAAGTACGTGTTCGGCCGGGGCATGTCGCCGTCCCACTTGGGGACCTCGTAGCCGAGGCAGACCTGATCGCGGAAGGCCGTCGGCAGCACTTCCGCGATCGTCCGGTGGTCTTGATGCGCGTCGCCCGTGGCGGGCCCGAGGATGAGGTCGGGAGCGAACGAGCGGGCCACGCCCTCGATAATCTCCTTGACCTGGGCCCAGACGGCCGGCAGCCGTCCCTCGGGCAGATCATGGAATTCGACCTCGAGGTCGGCGCCTGGCGTGAAGCCGCGCGCGGCCGCCCTGGCCTCGCGCTGCCGCTCCGGCGTTCCGGTGAGCAGCACATACCTGACCCGAAGCCCGTGCTGGCGTCCGGCGAGGCTGAGCAGGGTGCCACCCGCCGCGATCTCGATATCGTCCGGGTGCGCTCCGATCGCGAGCACCGACAGGGGCCCGCCGGCCGGTGCGTTCAGCCGCCAGCTGATCACGCGCTGACCACCTGGTCGGCGGCGAGCGCGGCCGCGCCGGCCGCGCCGGCCGCGCGGGCCAGCACGTCCGCGGACGTGGGCGCGGTGTGCCCGGAGCGCTCGGCGTCCCAGATCATCCACGGGCAGTTCCCCCTGTGGTACATCTCCTCCATCTGGGCGCGTTCCTTGACGGTGTCCGCCGGCGACCAGTACCCCTTGTACGGGTAAGCGAGCGCGCGCCCCTGCGGCACCAAGCGCACGATCGCGTCCTCGACGAGGTCCTCGCCCTCGTTGAGGTGGTCGAAGATTTCCTGCCGCATCACGAAATACCCGCCGTTCTCCCACTGGCGCAGGTCGCGCACCGGGGTCACCTGGGTGATGAGCCCGTTCTCGTCGATGTCAACGACGTGATGGGAGGATTGCGGAGGCACGGCGAGCAGGCTGATCACCGCCTGGCTGGCCGTGAAACGGGAGATCATGTCCGGCAGCGGCGCGTTCGTGAAAACGTCCGCGTAGTTGGCCAGGAACATCTCCTCGTCCTTGACGAAGCGCCGGACGCGCCGCAGCCGCTCGCCGATCGCGGAATGCAGGCCCGTGTCGACGAACGTGATTCGCCAGTCAGAAATATCCGTCTTGAACAAATCGACCTGACCGCCGCCGCTCATCACGAAATCGTTGGACCGGGTCTCGTCGTAGTTGAGGAAGAAGTCCTTCACCGCGGAGGCGCCATAGCCGAGGCAGAGCACGAACTCCGTGTGCCCGTAGTGCGCGTAATAGCGCATGACATGCCACAGCAGCGGACGCTCGCCGATCAATGCCATGGGCTTAGGAGCGGTCGTTACCCCGTCCCGCATGCGCATGCCCAGGCCACCACAAAACAGGACTACCTTCATGCCACCCTCCTCCTTGAAGCCACCTGAGCTATCAGACCTGCCAGGCACGCTCTGTAATACGAGGCTCACACGACTTCGAGCGAGGGAATCGGGAAGACCAGGCGCCCGCCCCAGGATCGCACGTACCCAAGCTGGGTGGTGATCTCATCGCGCAGGTTCCACGGCAGCACGAGGATGTAGTCCGGCCTGGTCTGTGCCAGGCGCTCTGGCGGGTAGATCGGAATGTGCGTGCCCGGCAGGAACTTCCCCTGCTTGACCGGCGACCTGTCGACCGTGTAGCCGAGCAGGTCCGATCTGATCCCGCAGTGGTTGAGCAGCGTGTTTCCCTTGCCGGGCGCGCCGTAGCCGGCCACCGGGCGGCCCTGTGCCGCGGCGGTGAGCAGGAAGCTCAGCAGGTCGCTCTTGATCCGCAGGACTTCGCCCGCGAACCCCGCATGCCCGGCGACCGAATGCAGGCCCGCCGCTTCCTCCGCGTCGAGCACCGCCTTCACCCGTTCGGCGGGCTCTCCCGCGGCCGCCGCCGGCCGCGCGTGCACCCGCAGCGAACCCCCGTGCGTGCTGAGTTCCTCGACGTCGACGACGCGCAGGCCGGCGGTCTGCAGCGCACGGCTCGAGGTAAGCAGCGACAGGTACGAATAGTGCTCGTGGTAAATCGTGTCGTACTGCCGCCGCTCGATGAGCCTGAGCAGGTGCGGGAACTCCAGCGTCACGAGTCCGGAGTCCTTGACCAGCTCGCGCAGCCCCGCCGCGAACCCGGTGATGTCCGGGACGTGCGCGAAGACGTTGTTCGCCGCCACCAGGTCGGCGCGGCCGTGCTCGGCGGCGATGGCCGCGCCCGTGTCCGGCCCGAGGAACTGCACGACGGTCGGGATGCCCTTGGCCCGTGCGGCCGCGGCGACGTTCGCCGCGGGCTCGACGCCGAGGACGGGGATGCCGGCCGCGCGGAAGTGCTGCAGCAGGTAGCCGTCGTTGCTCGCCACCTCGGTGACCAGGCTGCCGCGAGCCAGGCCGAGCCGGGCGATCATATCGTCGCAGTAGCGCTTGGCGTGCGCGACCCACGACGAGGAATACGATGAAAAATACGCGTAATCGGAGAATATGTCCTCGCCTGGAACATAAGCGGGAAGCTGGACGAGCAGGCATTCTTCGCATAGCCGCACATGCAGCGGGTAAAACACCTCTGGCTCGTCAAGACGCTCGGCCGCGACATAGCTCTCGCAAAGCGGCGACATTCCCAAATCCACGAACGTGCGTATGAGTTCCGCGCCACACAATCGGCACGCATGCCCTGACGACATGCTCCCCCAATTTCCTGATTCTTGGCCGGCTAGGACTATAGGCTGGCTGCGACGACGTTTCCCAGGTTAGGACTAACGTGACCGTACACCAGTGCCGGGCGTGCCGGGGGCAGGCCGGCGATCTTGTCCTCGACCTGGGCGAGCAGCCCGCGTGCGACTACTTCCCCCAGTGGGACGATCCAGGACCCGATCCGGTTTACCCACTGCAAATGTGGCTCTGCTCGTCGTGCGGGCTGGCCCAGCTGCTCGCCGACCCGACCGTTCCCGAGGAGCCCAAGGGCGCTGAGCCCGCCGCGCTGGCGGCCCAGGCCGCGGACGCGGTGGGCAAGGTCGCCGCGGCGGGATTGCTTGCCCCCGGCGCACGGGTGGCCGAGTACGGAAGCCCGCACGGCGGCTCGTGGCTGGGGCTGCTCGCAGACCGCGGCCTCGTTCCTGTCGGCGCCGGGGCCGAGGCCGACGTGATCCTCGACTGCTTCGGGATCATGCACGCGGCCGACCAGGCGGCGGCGGTCGCCGAGCGGGCCGCCAGGCTCGCGCCTGGCGGGGTGCTGCTGCTGCAGTATCACTGGCTGGACACGATCGTCCGCCGCGGACAGTGGAACGTGCTCCGGCACGGGCACTACGCCTACTACTCTGCCGCCGCCCTCACCCGGATGCTCGCCGCGGCGGGCCTCAGCCCGACCACCTCGTGGCGGTTCCCCCTGTACGGGGGAACCGTGCTGCTCGCGGCGCGGCACGACGCCGGCGCTCCCGGCAGTCCGTGCCAGCCCGATGGCACCGTCACCGAACTCCTGGCCGCCGAGGCCCGCACCGGGGTGCGCGACCCCGCGGTGGTCGGCGGCCTCCAGCGCGACGCGCGGACCCGCGCGAGCGCGCTGCACGACTGGCTCGCCGTCATGGCCGAGGCGGGCAAGACCGTCCTCGGCTACAGCGCCGCATCCCGGGCGGTCGCGTTGCTCCGCCTGGCCGGCGTGGACCGTGACCTGCTGCCCGCCGTGGCGGACGCCTCGCCCGCCAAGCACGGGCTGCGGATACCGGGGACGGCCATCCCGGTCATCAGCCCGGCCGAGCTGACGGCGCGCACCCCGGCGGCGGTCGTGCTCTTCGTCCCCGACCTGATGGCGGAGGTCCGGCACGCCTACCCGGAAATCGAGGCAAGCGGTGGGCGGTGGGTGGACGGTGACGGACTGCCAGCAGGCGACCCCGCACCCGGCTCAGCAGGCGTCGAGCAGCACGCGAAGCCTCGCTAGGCAGCGGCCCCGCGTCGGGCCGATGCTGCCGACCGGGAGCCCGAGCTCGTCGGAGATCTGGGCGTAGGAGACGGGCGGGTCGGCCATCAGGAGTTCCATCAGCCGCTGCCAGCGCCGCGGCAGATGCGCCACCGCTTCCCTGACGACCTCCGCGCGCTCCTCCGACAGCAACGCCTCGTCGATCTCGGGCTCGTGCTCGGCGGGACCGTCGAACGCGACATCCTCGTGGGCGAGCACGATCCGCTTGCGCGCGGCCAGGTTCCGCAGGCACTCGTTGCGTGCGGTGGCCGCCAGCCAGGAGCCAACGCGCTCCGGATGCTGCAGCCGGTCAATGTGCTCGATCAACCGCATCCAGGTCGTCTGCACCACGTCCGCGGCATCGCTCTCGACAAGCTTAAATTCTCTCGTAATCGACCAGATAAGCCTGGAATACTGGTCAACAAGCCGCTCCCAGGCGTGTTTGTCCCCGTTCGCTGCCTGCCGGACCAGCCGGGCCACGTCAGGCTCGGCGACACCGCGGATGCCAGCCCCCCGGTCCGCGTGCTCCATATCGGTCATCTCACAGTCGATCATCACGGTCATCTGCATCTCCCTTACCAAGGCCTCGGCGAGATCGAGTTCCTGTGCGGGTCCAGGACTCAGCGGGATAGGTTCGGTAGCTAATAGGCGCCCGAACCCCTGAAGACCACCGATAGCGTCTTCCACAGGATTTGCAGGTCGAGAGCGAACGACCAGTTCTCGACGTAGCGCAGGTCAAGGCGCACTGTTTCGTCCCACGACAGATCCGACCTGCCGTTCACTTGCCACATGCCGGTGAGCCCCGGCTTGACGACCAGCCGGCGCCGGACATGGTCGGCGTATCGCGCCGCCTCGTCCGGTAGCGGCGGCCGTGGTCCCACCAGCGACATCTCGCCTCGGAACACGTTGATAAGCTGCGGCAACTCGTCTATGGACCACTTGCGCAGCCGGGCACCGACCGCCGTGATCCGCGGGTCGCGGCGCATTTTGAACAGCACCCCGTCGAACTCGTTCCTGGCCCGCAGTTCCTCCAGCCGCTTCTCCGCGTCCACGACCATCGTGCGGAACTTGTAGATCTTGAACGTGCGGCCGTGCTTGCCGACCCGGGTCTGGGTGAACAGCGCGGGACCGCCGTCGCCGAGCCGGATCGCCAGCGACAGCGCCGCGAACAGCGGGGACAGCGCGACGAGGGCCAGGCCGGCCGCGACACGGTCGAAGATCTCCTTGACCACCAGGCGTGGCCCGGTGAGCTGGGGATGGTCCACGTGCAGGAGCGTCAGCCCCGCGGTGGGGCGGATCGTCGTGCGGGGGCCGGCGACATCGAGCAGCGCGGGCGCGACGCACAGGTCCGTGCCGGTCTTCTCAAGCTCCCAGGCGAGTTGCCTGAGCGCGGCGCTGTCGATCTCGCTGCTCGACAGCACGGCGACCGTGTCGGCGCCGCACCGGCGCACCGCGTCGGCCACCTCGACCAGTCCGCCGAACACCGGGACCCCCGCCACGTCGCGGCGTCCCGATTCCCCCGTCAGGCAGGTCGCCACGACGGTCAGCCCGTGGTAGGTGTCGCGCCGCAGTTCGGCAACCAGGTCGGCCACCGCGGACTCGGGGCCGACGGCCAGCACGGTGGACATGCAGCGGCCCAGGGTGCGCTGCTTGTGCAGCCGCTTGCGCATCGCGTACCTGACCGTCAGGTCAACGGCCGTGACGCTCGGCATGGTAATCAGCAGGTACGCGCGGGAAAGTTCGGTGTTGACCGCATAGGAGAGGATCGCGATGCACGCCGTCAGGCTTACTCCGGCATTCAGCACCTTGCGGAACTCATCGGAGCCAGTCCCTATATACCGGACGTCATAGGCTCCGGAAAGCCACAGCGCGAGCACCCACGACAACGGGAAAACAAGGCTAAGCGCGGCGTACCCCGCGCTGATATGGCCGTCGAATCGGACTTGGAGTGCCAGCGTGGAAGAAACTACCGCAATCGCGAAATCGAACGTCGCCGCACGGCGAAGGTAAACCCGGGTCCAGATCGCCAGCCCGGACGCCATGCGCGCCCGCCTGTCGCTGGCGGTAATGACATAGTTGCTCACACCAGACCGTCCCCACCCCTTAGGTGGACTGGCAAGCCAGCCGTCCCACCGTCTGAGTTGAACCAAAGTAAGAAGAGCTTTTCCCGTTAACAAGACGCGCAGCTTCAGCGCCAGGTTGACACGCTTAGATCAGAAAGCACGGAACAAACCCCACCATGACCAGCAGAAACACACCAGAAACAATGTGACCCGTCGCCTGCCCCCCAGGGTCAGGCGCGACCGGACCGTTCCCACCGGCGCACGCGCTCAGCGTAGCGCCTCGCAACGGCTCGTAGTTGCGTTTCCGGGTCAATTCCCGCCGTGCGCGCCCTGGCCACCACGCGCATCAGCTCAGCGCCGAGTTCCTCCGCCGGCGAGGCCCCTTCGCCCGCGCCAGCAGCGGCCGCGCCAGCAGCGGCCGCGGGAAAGCCCGCCCGCTCCGCCCGCCGTTGCAGCTGCGCGGCCAGCGACAGCGCCGGCTGCCCGAACGGCACCCCGTCAAGCACGGACGGCGGCGGCGAACCGGACGCCGCGGACCGCTCCGTGCGTTCGGCTTTCTTGATCTCCTCCCAGTTCGCGGCGACGTCGTCGGCGGAGGAGACGGCCACCGAGCCGAACACGTGCGGGTGCCGCCTGATCATCTTGGCGGCGAGCGTGTCGGCGACGTCGTCGATCGTGAAGCCGCCGTCGGACGGCGACCGCTCGGCGGCGATCCTGGCGTGGAACAGCACCTGGAGCAGCACGTCGCCTAGCTCCTCGCGCAGCGCGGTCAGGTCCCCGCCCTCCACGGTCTCGACCGCCTCGTAGGCCTCCTCAAGCAGGTAGGGCAGCAACGACTCGTGCGTCTGCCGCGCGTCCCACGGGCAGGAAACGCGCAGTGCGTCCATGACCCCGACCACGTCGAGCAGGTGGGCGCCCGGAAGGTCGCGGGAGCCGTGCAGGAGCAGGGGCGGCTCCGCCAGCGCGTCAAGCAGGCCGGGATCCGCGTCCCCCGGCGGGGCCAGCCACACCACCGCCCCGGCCCCGGCCGCGGCCGCAACCGCGGCGCGCAGCGCCGCCGCCAGTGACTGGGGGTCCTGCGGGGGCCGCCCCGCCAGGACCTCGGCGTTCACCCCGGCCGCGGTCAGCGCGGGCAGCTGCGGATGGTCCGCCGACCCGGCTAGCACCCGCGCGGCGGACCGCAGCGCCGACCATGCCTGCCAGGTGAGCAGCCCCGGCGCCACCCGCGGGCTGGTCAGCAGGACGGTCAGCACGACGCCGGGGTAAGCCCCGAGGTGTCGGCGGGCGACGGCGTCCCGGCCGGCCGGGACAGCGTGTCGTTAACAGGGACGACCGTGAGCTGGCTGTAGTCCAGCCGCCCGAACTGCGGGTTCACCTGGATGTTCAGGTACTTGGCCGCGGCGCACTGATCCTTGGTGAGCAGCGCGCTGACCGCGTTGTCCTGCGCGGTCGTGGTCGGCAGCTTGCCGCCGTTGCTCTTCTCGGCGATCGCGAGCTCCTGGGCCTGGAACAGGCCGAGGTCGGGCAGCATCTGCGGCGTGACTCCCGCGTCAAGCAGCGCCGCCTGCGCGCTGCTGAGGCCTTCCTCCTCGGCCGCCTCGGCGGCCTCCGAGTTGATGTCCGCGGTGCCCGCCTGAACCTGCGCCTGGGTGACCGAGACGCCGGCCGCGGCGGCCATCTGGTTCCCGATCTGGAACTTGATCAGCCAGCCGAGCACCGCGGCGGGCATCTCCGCGGCCGTCAGCGAGATCTGGCTCCCGTACGGGGCGGCCGCGGCCTTCAGGTTCGAGACCTGGGTGTCAAGCGCCGAGAGGCTGATCCGCTGGCCGCCGACGACCGCCGCCGCGCCGAACTTGACCGGGGAGCACGCGGCCAGCGCCAGGCACGTGCTGATGGACAGGACCCCGAAGGCGGCCGCACGCGCCGCCGCGCCAGGCTTGCCGAACACAGGCGATCCCTTCCCGGACGATCGAGCTTCCCGGACGTCAGGCGTTCCGGACGTTGAGTTACAAACCGGAGAGTACCGAACGGATGACCTCCGCGCACCACGCGAGCAGTTCGGTGTCACGCAGCGGCTCCCCGCCGAACGTGGCGGTCTTCGGCACCGGTACCAGCATCGTACGCACCGCCGGCTTGAGCACGGTCTTCGGGTACAGCCGCTGAACCCGCACCACGCGCGAATCGGGCAGCACGACCGGGGCGAACCGGACGTGCGCCCCCTGCAACGTGATGTCGGTCAGCCCGGCGCGGCGCGCGGCGAACCGCAGCCTGGCCACGTCGAGCAGGGTCGCCACCGGCAGCGGCAGCTCGCCGTACCGGTCGGTGAGCTCGCCCGTGACGGCGTCGACGTCAGGCTCGGAGTCGATCGCCGCGATCGAGGTGTACGCCGCCAGCCGCAGCCGCTCGCCGGGGATGTAGTCGTGCGGGATGTGCGCGTTCACCGGCAGTTCCACGCGCACTTCCGGCCGTTCGGCCGGCGCGTCATCGCGCAGCTCGCGCACCGCCTCGCCGATCATCCGGACGTACAGGTCGAACCCGACGCCGGCGATGTGCCCCGACTGCTCCCCGCCGAGCAGGTTGCCGGCGCCGCGGATCTCCAGGTCCTTCAGCGCCACGTACATGCCCGCGCCGACATCGGTGTGCTGCGCGACCGTGGCCAGCCGCTCGTGCGCGACCTCGGACAGCGCCTTCTCCGTCGGGTACAGGAAGTAGGCGTACGCCCGCTCCCTGCCGCGGCCCACCCGGCCGCGCAGCTGGTGCAGCTGGGACAGCCCGGCCGCATCCGCCCGGTCCACGATCAGCGTGTTCGCGTTCGGTATGTCGAGCCCGGACTCCACGATCGTGGTCGAGACAAGCACGTCGATCGCGCGGTCCCAGAAGTCCACCATGATCTTCTCGAGCTCGTGCTCGTTCAGCTGCCCGTGCGCGACCGCGATCCGCGCCTCGGGGACGAGCTCGGCGACCCGGGCGGCCACCTTGCGGATCGACTGCACCCGGTTGTGCACGTAGAACACCTGGCCGTCGCGGAGCAGCTCGCGGCGGATCGCGGCGGCGACCTGCTTGTCGTCGTAACCGCCGACGAACGTCAGCACGGGGTGCCGCTCCTCGGGCGGGGTGAGGATCGTGGACATCTCCCTGATGCCGGCCACGCCCATCTCCAGCGTGCGCGGAATCGGCGTGGCGGACATCGCCAGCACGTCCACCTCGGTGCGCAGCCGCTTGAGGTACTCCTTGTGCTCGACGCCGAACCGCTGCTCCTCGTCGATGATCACCAGGCCGAGCCGCCTGAAGCGGGTCTCCGGTGACAGCAGCCGGTGCGTGCCGATCACCACGTCCACCGACCCCTCGGCCATGCCGCGCAGCGTGTCCGCCACCTCGGCGTCGGACTGGAACCGCGACAGCGGCCTGACCACCACGGGGAACGGCGCGTACCGCTCGGAGAACGTGTTGAGGTGCTGCTGCGCGAGCAGCGTGGTCGGCACGAGCACCGCGACCTGCTTGCCCTCCTGCACCGCCTTGAACGCCGCGCGCACGGCGATCTCGGTCTTGCCGTAGCCGACGTCACCGCAGATCAGCCGGTCCATCGGCACCGGCCTTTCCATGTCGTGCTTGACCTCGTCGATGGCCGCGAGCTGGTCGGGCGTCTCCGCGTAAGGGAAGGCGTCCTCGAGCTCGCGCTGCCACGGCGTATCCGGCCCGAACGCGTACCCGGGCGAGGCCATCCGCGCCGAGTACAGCCGGATCAGCTCGGCGGCGATCTCGCGCACGGCCTTGCGCGCCCGGCCCTTGGTCTTGGCCCAGTCGGCGCCGCCGAGCCGGTGCAGCGCGGGCGCCTCGCCGCCGGAGTACTTGGTGACCTCGTCCAGCTGGTCGGTCGGCACGTACAGCCGGTCGGGCGGGTGCCCGCGCCTGGCCGGCGCGTACTCGAGCACCAGGTACTCGCGGGTGGCGCCCGCGGCGGTCCGGCTCGTCATCTCGACGTACCGGCCCACCCCGTGCTGCTCGTGCACCACGTAGTCACCGGCTTTGAGCTGCAGCGGGTCGACCCCGCCGCGCCGCCTGGCAGACGGCATCCGCCGTTCGTCCCTGGTGCTCGGCCGGGACGCGCCGCGCGCCGCGAGGTCGGCCTCGGTGAGCACGGCCAGCCGCGCCGCCGGCCAGCTGAAGCCCTGCCGCAGCTCGCCGGTGGACACGTAAGGCACGCCGACCTCGGGTTCGGCCGTGACGTCGCCGAGCCGGGCGCCGAACCCCTCGCCGCGCAGCATCTCCGCGAGCCGCTGCGCGGGCCCGTGCCCCTCGGCGACCAGCACGACCCGCCACCCGCCGGCGAGCGCGGCCCGCACGTCCGCGAGCATCCGCGCCGTATCGCCGCGATAGGCGGGAGCGGGCTTCGCGTCTATTTTCCCGAACGATCCCGGCCGGCTCTGGTCGCCAGCCGGCTCTGCCTGACCGTCCGTGCCGTCTTCGAAGTCCTCTATCGCCCCGAACGGCGCGAGCGTCCACCACGAGATGCCGAGGTCGGCCGCGGCCTCGCGGATCTTCGCGATCGGCTGGAACGCGGACCCGCCGAGATCGACCGGCGCCTCGCCGCCGGCGGCGGCGCTCACCCAGGACGCTTCGAGAAACTCCTGGCTGGTCGCGACCAGCTCGATCGCCCTGGTCCTGATCCGCTCCGGGTCGCAGGCGACCACGATGCCGCCGAGCGGGACGTGGTCGAGCAGCAGTTCCATCCGGTCGGCGAGCACCGACGCGAACGCCTCCATGCCCTCGACCGGGATCCCTTCGGCGATCTTGCCGAGCAGCTCGGAAAGCGCCGGGTGCTGGTCGGCCAGCTCCTTGGCGCGGGCGCGGACCGACGGGGTCAGCAGCAGCTCACGGCAGGGCGGCGCCCAGAGCCCGTGCGGCGCCTGGCCGGAGCTGCGCTGGTCGGCCACGCGGAACACGCGGATCTCCTCCACGGTGTCGCCGAAGAACTCCACCCGCAGCGGGTGCTCCTCGGTCGGCGGGAAGATGTCGAGCAGCCCGCCGCGCACCGCGAGCTCGCCGCGCCTGGTGACGATCTCCACCCGGGCGTAGCCGATCTCCACCAGCCGGGCGATCACGTCGTCGGGGTCGGCGTCGTCGCCCGCCCGCAGCCGCACCGGCTCCAGGTCGCCGAGCCCGGCGACGATCGGCTGCAGCACGCTGCGCACCGGCGCGACCACCACCCGGAGTGGCCCGGCAAGCGCCGCGTCATCCTTGCTGCTATCGCCGGCGGGCCGGCCTGCCGGCTCCCCATCGTTCTTGCTGTTATCACCGGCGGGCCGGCGTGCGGGTTCCCCGTCACCCTTGCTGTTATCAGGATGCCCCGCCACGCCAGCGGGATGGGCGAGGCGGCGCAGGACGGCGATCCGCTGGCCCACCGTGTCCGAGCGCGGCGACAGCCGCTCGTGCGGCAGCGTCTCCCAGCCGGGGAAGCAGGCGACGGTGTGCGGCGGCAGGAACGCGCCAAGCGCCGCGGTCAGGTCGTCGGCCTCCCGCGCGGTCGCGGTTACCGCGAGCACGAACCGGCCTGGACCGCGGCCGCGATCGCGATCGCGGCCGCCCGCCGGGCCGGCCGCCAGCGCGGCGACGAGCAGCGGGCGAAGCGCGGACGGTGCGACGATGTCGCGCTCGGGCGCGTCACTGCCGGCGAGGAGGCTGCTTAGCTGGGGATCTTCGGCTACGGCGGCTAGTAGTCCGGCGAGGCTCATACTGTCCCAATGTCGAAGTTTTCGGCAACCTCCAGCTTACGTGGCCGGTCGCGGTCGGTAGGCGCCAGCCCGTATGCCTGAGGCAAAGGTAATGCGCTGAGTAGTTGATCAACTACCATGCGGTGTTATGACTACTGCTGACCGTGGCGCACCTGGTACGCGGCGGACGACGGACCGGTTCTTCGCCGAGCCGCTGCGTGACTATGTGCTGCAGTGCCTGGGCCAGCCGGTCAGCCTGCTCCAGGCGGGCTGCCTAGCCCCGCTTCGCGAACTCGGCATCGCCGAGCTTGCCGAGGGCGGGTTCGAGATCTCGGTTACCGCGGTGGACGCCGACCACCCGCTGGCCAGGCAGGTACTGCAGCAGACCGGGAGCGCCTACGACCACGTTATCACCGGCGACCTGCGCACCGTTCCGGTCCCGCAGCGCGGGTTCGACATCGTGTACTGCGCGCTGCTGCTCGAGCGGATCGAGCATGTGGAGCTGGTGCTCGACCGGCTGGTGAGCGCGCTCAAACCGGGCGGCCTGCTGCTGCTGCGAACCGGCGACCGGCGCTGCGCGGCGGGCCTGCTCGACCGGCTGCTGCCGCGGCCGGCCCGCAAGGCCATCTGGTCCCGGCTGCATCCGGGCGTCCCCGGCCCGTTCCCCGCCGTGTACGAGAAGCCCGTCTGCGACCAGGGCATCGCCTCCTACACGCTGATGCGCGGACTGGTCATCGCGGCGCGCGGCGCGCGGCTGACGCTGCCCGGACGGCCGACGGCGATATCATCGTCGGTGCGTATCACCTGCACTGTCATCTCCCGGCTAACCGGAGGACGCTTCGACGACGGCCACGATGAGCTGCTGTACGTGATCCGCAAGCCGCAGGACCGCTTCGCCCGCGTCGTGTGACGACCCCAGGCGGCGGACAGCACGCACACGCCGGCTGGTTTACGCCAACGGGGAATAACGAAAAGAGGCGCACGTGACGGCCGACCAGCTGCCCGCGGAGCTGGCCGAGTGGCCGGCCTGGACCCCCGGCGAGGCGCAGCTCGGGGAGCTTGAGCTGATCACCTCCGGCGCCTTCGCGCCGCTGACGGGATACCTGACCACCGCCGACCTGGCCGCCGTCGCGGCGCGCCGCGAACTCGCCGACGGCACTCCGTGGCCGGTGCCCGTCACGCTCACCGTGCCCGCGAGCGCGCTGCCCGGCGACGCCGGGCACCTGGTCCTGCAGGACACCGAAGGCTCGCCGCTGGCCGTCGTGGACATCACCGAGCGTGCCCACGGCGACGCCGCGGGGGGCATGCTGCGCGTCGCGGGGCCGGTCACCGCGCTGCGCGCCGCAGAACACGGGCCGTTCCGCACGCTGCGGCGGGCGCCCTCCGACGTGCGGCACGAGCTGGCCGGCGCGCCCGTGCTCGCGCTGGCCACCAGGCGTCCGCTCGGCCAGCGGCACATCGGGCAGCTCAGGCACCTGGCCGGGCAGCTGAAGGCGCGGATCTTGCTGCTCCCGCTCGTGGCCGGCCCGGCCGGCGTGGTGCGCAGGCCGGAAGCGCTTGTCCGGGCCGTCCTGGCCGCGGCGCGGCAGCTGCCCGACGGCACGCTGGTCATCCCGGTACCGCTGCCGCCACGGGCCGATCCGGACGAGGAGCTGCGCGCGCAGGTGGTCGTCGCCGCCTCGCACGGTGCGACGCACATGCTGACCGAGGGAGCCGGCCGGGATCGTTCGGAAGAATCGGTTTTTGAAAAGTTCGGTGTCGAGGTTCTTGCCCTGGGCGAGTGGGCCTACGACCCGGTCTCCGAGGTCTGGCGGCCCCTCGGCCTGATCGAGCCGGGTGCCGAGCGGGGCGAACTGTCCGACGGCGAACTCGGCGCGCTGCTCGACTCGGGCGAGAGCGTTCCGCCGTGGCTGATGCCGGCGGGGGTGGCCGCCGAACTGCGCCGCGCCCGGCCGCCGCGATCCGAGCGCGGCCTGGTCGTCTTCTTCACCGGCCTGTCCGGGTCCGGCAAGTCGACGCTCGCCCGCGACGTGCGGGACGCGCTGCTCGAGCGGGGCGACAGGACGGTGTCGCTGCTCGACGGCGACCTGGTGCGCCGGCTGCTGTCGGCCGGGCTCACGTTCTCCAGGGAGGACCGCGACCTGAACATCGCGCGGGTCGGCT
Organism: Trebonia sp.; assembly: GCF_030042015.1. Taxonomy (GTDB): domain Bacteria; phylum Actinomycetota; class Actinomycetes; order Streptosporangiales; family Streptosporangiaceae; genus Trebonia. The sequence goes on from NZ_JASIAL010000206.1 coordinate 17,608, forward strand.
ACGTCGCCGCCGAGGTGGCCCGGCACGGCGGGATCGCCATCTGCGCGCCGATCGCGCCGTACGCGGCCGCGCGGGCCGCGGTCAGGTCGATGGTCGGCGAGGTCGGGGACTTCCTGCTCGTGCACGTGTCCACGCCGCTCGCGGTGTGCGAGCAGCGCGACAGGAAGGGGCTGTACGCGAAGGCGCGCGCGGGGCTGATCGACTCCTTCACCGGGATTTCCGACCCCTACGAGGAGCCGGCGGACGCGGATCTGGTGATCGACACATCGGTCGTGTCGCGGCGGGACGCGCTCGCCGCCGTGCTCGCCCTGCTCACCCGGGGCCGCTGGCTCGTTCCCCCCGGGGGGACGACCCCCCGGAACCCCCCGGCTGCGCCTTGACGGCGCACCTGCTCCGGGGGGTGTGCGGTTCGCTATCGCTGCTTGCCCTGGCGGACCTGGGCCGAGTCCTCGTTCTCGTCCTCGTCCTCGTCTTCGGCGGCGGCGCCTTCCTCGATCCTGGCGCGGAATTCGGCGGCCTTGCGCCCGGCCTTGTTCAGCCGCCTGTTCAGCGCGTCCGACATGGCCTGGCGCTGCCTGGACAGCAGCACGTAGCTGGCCAGCGCGCTGATGACGAACGCCAGCAGAACCAGCAGGACCCCCCGCGCACCCGCCAGGTAAAGCAGGAAGGCCGCGACGACGAGCATCAGGATGCGCGCGCACGTGTACGCAAGTCCGATTCGCATCTGTTCCCCTGTTGGCAGAAACCAGCCGGTCCCCTGCCGGCAGGAACCAGCCGGGCACTACCCAGTGTAGGACTCGGTGTCTGATGCCAGGATACGGGACAGCAGCGCCGGGTCGATGTTCCCGCCCGACAGGACCGCGACCAGCGGGCCGTCGCCGGCCCCGAGCTCGCGCGCGCTGCGGAACAGGCTCGCCGCGACCGCGACCGCGCCGCCCGGCTCGGCCACGAGGCGGGCCCGCACGGCCAGCAGCCTGACGGCGGCGAACATCTCCTCCTCGGTCACCGTGACGATGCCGCTCACCAGCGCGCGGATGTGCCGGAACGTCAGCTCGCCGAGCTGCTCCACGCGCAGCGCGTCCGCCGCGGTGCGGGCGACCTCGCTGGCCGGCCA
>NZ_JASIAL010000207.1:0-3318 GCF_030042015.1 Trebonia sp.
CGCCGGCGCTGATCGCCGGGTTCAGCGTGCTCGAGTCGCAGACGCTGCCCGGGCGGACCACCGAGGCCATGTCGTGGCTGTCCACCGGGCTCTCCATCGGGGTCGCGTGCGGCGCGATCGCCGCGGGGTTCACGCTGTCCGGCTTCGGCCCCCGGTGGGGCTACGTCCTCGCCGCCTGCTGCGCGGTCGCGAGCGCAGTGGTCTGCGTGGGCGGCCTGCGGCGGCTGGCGGCCGCGCGCGCCTGGTGAGCCGGCCGTGAGTGCTGCGGTCACCACGTGAGCAGTCTTCGGTCACAGAAGGTGCCAGCCGTGGCCGCTGGCCCCTCGCGGCGCAGGGCAGGTCACGAGTCAACCGCGCCAGCGGCGGGCCCGTAGCGGACATTTCCCCGTCCAGCGGTGAACCACCTCCCGGAAGCCGCTCATGGACCATGATCACGGGTCAACGGGGACCGCCTGCGGCCGCCTTCGGCCCGTGATCATGAGGCGCATCCCCCGGGCGGGCACGCCAGCGGCACGGGCGGCAGGGGATGGCGGGGGGTCACGGCCGGGCACAGATCCGGCTCATCCGCGGGTACCCGTGCCGGGCAGCCGCGATCGCCGCGCGCAGATGCCTGAGTCAAGCGTCATCCGTCATCCCCTGGGCAGTTAATTCAGGCATCCCGCCGGGCGCGCGACGCAGGGCGGCGCAGGGTACACGCGGGGCCCGGCGGCGGAGGAAACCGCGGTGCCGCCGGGGCGCCCGGTGTGCCCGGTGTGCCCGGGGCAGCCGGGACAGCGCAGGGCCGGAGCAGGCGACTGCACGCTGACCCCGCAACCGGGGACCGGCTCACTAGCCCGCGGGGGCGACCCCCCGGAACCCCCCGGCTGCGCCTTGACGGCGCACCTGCTCCGGGGTGGGCGCGGTCCTGTTCCCCGCGCCTCATGTCCCCTGCGCCCGGTAGGCTGGCCGGCATGTCACGACCAGATGGACGGGCGGCGGACGCGCTGCGCCCGGTGCGGCTCACCCGCGGATGGCTGGAGCATGCCGAGGGGTCTGTGCTCGTCGAGTTCGGCGCCACGCGGGTGCTGTGCGCGGCGAGCGTCGCCGAAGAGGTGCCGCGCTGGCGGCGGGGCAGCGGGCTTGGCTGGGTGACCGCCGAGTACGCGATGCTGCCCCGCGCGACGAACACCCGCGGCGAGCGGGAGTCGGTCAAGGGGCGGCTCGGCGGCCGGACCCAGGAGATCTCCCGGCTTGTCGGGCGCGCGCTGCGGGCGTGCGTGGACTACAAGGCGCTGGGGGAGAACACGATCATCATCGACTGTGACGTGCTGCAGGCCGACGGGGGCACCCGGACCGCCGCGGTGACCGGCGGCTACGTGGCGCTGGCCGACGCGGTCGCCTGGCTGCAGGCACGGGGGCGCTGCAAGGGATCCCCGCTGGTTGCGTCGGTGTCGGCGGTGAGCGTGGGGATCGTGGACGGCGAGGCGCGGCTCGACCTGTGCTACGAGGAGGACTCGGCGGCGGAGACCGACATGAACGTGGTCTGCACCGGGTCCGGCGAGTTCGTGGAGATCCAGGGGACGGCGGAGCGCGAGCCGTTCGGGCGGGCGATGCTTGCTTCGCTGCTCGACCTGGCCGAGTGCGGATGCGCGGAGCTTTCCCGGCGGCAGGCCGAAACCCTCAATGGCTGATCCGGCAGTTCCCCGCCTGGTCCTGGCTACCCGGAACCGCGGCAAGCTCGCCGAACTCTCCCGCATCCTCGACGCCGCCGGGTTCGCCGACGGCCTCGCCGGCCTTGACTCGTTCCCCGGCGCGCCCGACGTTGCCGAGAGCGGCCTCACGTTCGCGGACAACGCGCTGCTCAAGGCCCACGCCATCGCCGCGTACACCGGCCTGCCCGCCGTCGCCGACGACTCGGGCCTGTGCGTGGACGCGCTGCACGGCATGCCCGGGGTGTTCTCCGCGCGCTGGTCGGGCAGGCACGGCGACGATAAGGCCAACCTGGACCTAGTCCTCGGCCAGCTTTCCGATGTCTCCGCCCGCGGCGCGCAGTTCGTCTGCGTCGCGGCGCTGGTCCTGCCCCCTGAGCCAGGCACGGACGACGGCGCGCCGCGCCAGGAGTGGACGACGACGGGCGTGCTCGCCGGCTCGCTGACCCGCGTGCCCCGCGGCAGCAACGGCTTCGGCTACGACCCGATCTTCGTTCCCGAGGGCGGGTCGCTGACCACGGCGGAGCTCGCCCCTGAGGAAAAGGACGCGATCAGCCACCGCGGCCGAGCGTTCCGCGCCCTGGCCCCGGTCATCGCCACCCAGGTCACCCAGACCTAGCCCGCCACTCGGCATGCCCGATTTGTGCAGCGGGCCGGGCGGTCGTATTGAAGTTGCGGACCCCATCGCCAATAGGCTCGCTGCCTGGGGCCGCAACGCCAAAAGACCATCTCGCGCCTCCAGTTACCCTCCGCCGGGCGGAAGCGATACCGTGGGCTTTCCCGGCCCGGTATAAGGAGGGAACCTGGTGACCGGAAAGCGGCTTGAGCCTGGCGACGAGGCGCCGGATTTCACGCTGCCCGACGCGGACGGCAACCTGGTTTCGCTGTCCTCGCTGCGCGGCCAGCGGGTGATCGTGTACTTCTACCCGGCGGCGATGACCCCTGGATGCACGAAGGAGGCCTGCGACTTCAGCGACAGCATGCCGGACCTGCAGTCGGCCGGGCTCAGCGTGCTCGGGATTTCCCCGGACGCCCCGGCGAAGCTGGCGAAGTTCCGCGAGAAGGAGGGGATCACGTTCCCCCTGCTGTCCGACCCCGACCGCAGCGTGCTGTCCGCGTACGGGGCGTACGGCGAGAAGATGAACTACGGGAAGAAGACGACGGGCGTGATCCGCTCGACGTTCGTGGTCGGCGCCGACGGGAAGGTGGAGAAGGCGTATTACGGCGTCAAGGCCACCGGGCATGTGGGGCGCCTGCGCGCGGACCTCGGCGTCTGAGTTCAGATATGCTCCGGCACGGGCGCGAGCGCCCAGGCCGGCGCGCGGGCGTGGCGAAATGGCATACGCGGCAGGTTTAGGTCCTGTTGGTGGCGACACCGTGGGGGTTCAAGTCCCCCCGCCCGCACAGCATCCGCGCAGGTGAGCGCCGGGTAATCCGGCCCGGCAGAGGGCCGTGACACCGGTTTGACACTCGGCTCACGCACTGCGGGCCTCCTCGATCAGCCGGGCGAACGTTCCTGCGGCCTCGCGCTGGGAACCCGGCAGCACGTGCGCGTAAACGGTGAGCGTGACCATCGGGGAGGCGTGGCCGAGGCGCTGCGACACGACGTGCACCGGCTCGCGGGCGGTCA
>NZ_JASIAL010000208.1:0-9376 GCF_030042015.1 Trebonia sp.
CGACCAGCGCGCGCCGCCGTCGCTGCTGCGGTAAAGCAGAAGCGTCCCGCTGCTGGTGATGACGGGTTCGAGCAGCGCCTGCGGCGAGCCGGCGGGCAGCCCGAACGCCGACCCGGCCGGAGCGGCGATCGCGGACCGCTGCCATGTCCGGCCGCCGTCGGCGGTCCGGTACAGCGCTCCGCTGCACACGCCGCCGCCCAGCCAGCCGACCTCGCCGCCCGGCTCGAATCTGATCTGGCCGGGTTCCGGCAGGGCGGCTCCGCCGTGCTGGCCCCTGAGGCTGGCCACCAGGTGCCAGCTGGTCCCGCCATCGGTGGTGGCATACAGGAACTCCGCCGGCGCGTTGGCGATCGTGACCACGAGCCAGCCGCGGGACGGCGTGACGAACTGCGCGACGTCGGAGTCCCCGGCGGCCATGCCGTGGCCGGGCACGGTGGAGGCATGCCACGTGTGCCCGCCGTCGGTGGTCCGGTAGAGCGTCTCGGCCAGCGTGTTGACGTTGAAGACCAGGTACCAGGCGTCCTGGCGGCCGAGGAAGAACACGTCGTCGCTGGCGGTCCAGGCGGCGGTCTTCGGCCCGATGACGGCGAACGACCGGCCGTAGTCGGCGCTGGCCACCAGCCGCGCGTAGCCCGCCGTCACCGGCCCGGTGCCCAGCCCGGCCAGCCCGAAGCCGGGCCCGGACAGGTCCATCAGGTCGAACAGCTCCGACGGGCTGGCCGCCGCTGTCCGGGCGGCGGGCGGCGTGGCCGCGCCGGACCCGGCGGCCGCCGCGGTACCGCCCGGTCCCGTGGCGGACGGCTTGCCGCCTGCCGTGGCTGCCGACGCGCAGGCGGCGAGCAGCGCGCCGCAGCAGGCTGCCGCGATGATTGCCCGGCCGCGCGAGGTCACCGAGCCCCGGCTGCCGCCCTTCGTCGTACCAGCCCTGTCCATCCCGTCCTCCTGACGTGGTCCCGCTGCCTGTTATGACTGCGGAGCGGCAACCAGGGTTGGGCCCGACCGCGGCGAAGGCCGGGCGTCCCGGTCGGCGATCAGCGTGCTGGACAATACTCCTGTGATAGCGCTGCAGCCCGGCGGCGGCTGGCTGGTTCCCTCGTGACCGCACGCGCCGACCTGATCGTCGTCGGCGCCGGCCTGGCCGGCTCGGCCGCCGCCTGGGCGGCCTCCGCCCGCGGCATGTCCGTCGTGGTGCTCGAGGCGTTCGCCCCCGGGCACCGGCTTGGCAGCTCGCACGGCAGCGCGCGGATCTTCCGCCGCGCCTACCCCGACCCGCTGTACGTGCGGCTGACCGGGCGGGCGGAGCCGCTATGGCGGCGCCTGGAGGACGAGGCGGGCGAGACGCTGCTGCGGCTGACCGGCGGCCTCGACTTCGGCCCGCAGCGGGACCCGGAGCGACTGCACGCGGTGCTCACCTCCTGCGGCGTCCCCGCCGAGCTGCTGCCAGCCGCCGCCGCGGCCGAACGCTGGCCTGGCTTCTCCTTCGCCGACGCCGGCCCGGTCATGTTCCACGCCGACGCCGGCGTGCTCGACCCGGACCGCGCCATGGCCGCGATGCTCAGGCTCGCCGCGGCCCGCGGCGCGGACGTGCGCTTCGGCACGCCGGTCACGCACCTGGCCGCGGGACCCGGCGGCGACGGCGCGCTCGCGCGCACCGACAGCGGGACGTTCACCGCCCCGGTGGCCGTGGTCGCGGCCGGCGGCTGGCTCGCGCCGCTGCTCGGGGAGCTGGTCCGGCTCCCCGCCCTGGCGGTGACCCAGCAGCAGGCGTTCCACCTGGCCCCCCGCGACGCGCCGGGCGGCCCGTGGCCGGTCTTCATCCACGGGGACGGCGGCACCCACTTCTACGGCCTGCCCGGCGGGCGTGACGGCGAGGTGCCAGGCGCGGTGAAGCTAGGGGAGCACCACGCCGGCCCGGTCACCACGGCGGCGGGCCGCGACGGGGTCGTCGACCCGGCCGCCCGCGAGCGCGCGATCGCGTTCGCCGCCACGTGGCTGCCCGGCCTGGACAGCCGGCCGGTGAACGAGCTGACCTGCCTGTACACGACGACGGCGAACGAGGACTTCATCCTGGACCGGCAGGGCCCGTTCGTGGTCGCCTCGGCGTGCTCGGGTCACGGCGCGAAGTTCGCGCCGCTGCTCGGCGAGATCCTCGCCGGCCTGGCGGCCGGCGAGCCTGCCCCGGACCCGCGCTTCACCCTCGCCGCCCACCTCGCCCGCTGACAACCGGGGTCGCGGGCCGCGTCCGCAAGATGCGGGATACTTTCCCACCGTTTCCGGTGGTTTTCTATCCCCCATGATCAAGAAGGCCCTAAAACCGGGCAGCGCGGATGCTGCCGACGGGCGCCCCGCCGCCCATGACCACCGCGGTGGCCAGGTCGGCGGGCGGCTGCGCGCCGAGCCTGGCCAGGATCGCGACCGTGACCGGCGTGCGGGCCCGCGCCGCCCCGTCCTCGATCTTCAGCGCGGCCGCGCTGCCGTCCGGGAGCGCGAACGCGGCCACGCCCTCGGCGCCGCCCTTGAGCAGCAGCCCGGGAACCTCGGTCATCAGCCGGTTCTCGTCTCGGGTGGTGCCGCTCGTCCACTCGGGGAACTTGCGCATCGCGTCGGCGACCCGCCGTTCCGGCGTCCCCGGCTCCGCGAGCACCAGCGTGCGGAACGCGCGGGCCAGGCCGCCCAGCGTCAGCGCGAACAGCGGCGCGCCGCAGCCGTCGACGCCGACCGCGGCGACCGGTTCCCTGGCCAGTTCCTCGATCGTCTTCCTGATGTGGCGCTGCAGCGGGTGCTCCGGGTCCAGGTACGTGCCCGTCGGCCAGTCGTTGGCGATGCACGTCGCGAGCATCGCCGCGTGCTTGCCCGAGCAGTTCATGCGCACCGGCGACTCGGGCGTGTCGCCGTCCCTGATCAGCGCGCGCGCCGTCGGCTCGTCGAGCGGCAGCGCCGCCGGGCAGCGCAGGTCGGCCGCGGTCAGCCCCGCGACGTCGAGGATGTCGTGCACGCCCCGGGCGTGGAAGTCCTCACCTGAATGGCTGGCGGCGGCCAGCGCGAGCAGTTCGCCCTCGAGCGGCAGGCCGGCCCGGAGCATGGCGGTGGCCTGCAGCGGCTTGTTCGACGAGCGCGGCGAAACCGGCGTGTTCGCGCTGCCGGCGGTGAAGGCGAACGTGCCGTCGGCGGCGAGCGCGGCGACCGCGCCGCGGTGCCGGGACTCCACGAATCCGGACCGCACGACCTCGGCGAGCACGGGGTTCACCGAGGTCTCGCCCGGGGACAACTGCTCCAGGGTCACCCGCACATTATGGCCTGTCCTGCCGCCAGGCTCGCACCGCTAAGCTGGCACCTCGTGCGGGCAGTTGTGCAGCGGGTCAGCCAGGCGAGCGTGACCGTGGACGGGCGGACGGTCGGCGCGATCACCGAACCCGGCCTGCTCGTCCTCGTCGGCGTCACGCACGACGACACCCCGCGGCAGGCCGCCAGGCTCGCCGCCAAGCTGTGGGGGCTGCGCATCCTCGACGGCGAGAAGTCGTGCTCCGACCTGGGCGCCCCGCTGCTGGTGATCAGCCAGTTCACGCTGTACGCCGACACCGGCAAGGGCCGCCGCCCGTCGTGGGGCGGCGCCGCGCCTGGGCCGGCCGCCGAGCCGCTCGTGGACGCGGTCATCGGCGAGCTGAGGAAGCTCGGCGCGCGCGTGCAGACCGGAGAGTTCGGCGCCGACATGAAGGTGGCGCTCGTCAACGACGGGCCGGTCACGGTCATCATCGACATGTGAGCCGGCCGCGGGCAGCCGCCACGCCTCCGTTCTGGATCGCTATGACGAGCTCAGCCGGCCAAGACCTTAGCCTTTGTGAGCCCTGCCAGCACGCACTGCGGGCGGGCGAGCAGCGAAATCCGGTCAGCCGAGGCGAACGCGGAACGGCAGAACGACTTGGCCGCCGCCCCGCAGTAGTGCAGCGTCGCACCGCCGGTGGAACTGGCGAAGGTGACGTTCACGCACCCGTTCGCCGAAGGACCGTAGCGGTCGCTGCCAACCGCGCTCCACACCCCGAGCGCGACCAGAGCGGCGGCGACCACGCCGCTGACCGTGAACACGATCGCCTTTGCCCGGCGGGAGAGCTTGGGCCCGCCGGAGAGCTGGTCCGCGCCGAGGCGTGTCTTGCTGTACATGACCGCCTCATTGTAAGAGCTCCGGCGCGTCCTCCATGCCTGTGCGCGAAGCCCGATGCGGCGGGTGTTAGCGTCTGCGGTAACGCGGCTCGCGACGGAGCGTGCCGATCCCGATACGGAGGTGTGAACTGTGGTTACCCGCGACTCCCCCTGGCCGGCAGGGACGCCGTGCTGGGTCGATCTTGGTGTCAGCGACACACACAAGGCCATCGCCTTCTACACCGCGCAGTTCGGCTGGGATGTTCGGCAGGGCGGGCCGGAGACCGGCGGCTACTCGATCGCGTACCTGGACGGCAGGACCGTCGCCGGGATCGGGCCGAAGATGGGGCCGCCCGAGTCGCCGAGCGCCTGGACGACCTACATGGCCACCGAGGACGCCGACGCGACCGCGGCCAAGGTCAAGGGCGCCGGCGGCCAGCTGCTCACCGACCCGATGGACGTCATGGACGTCGGCCGGATGGCGATCGCGGTGGACACGACGGGCGCCGCGTTCGGCATCTGGCAGGCCCGCGCGCACACCGGCGCGCAGCTGGCCAACGCGCCGGGCACGGTCACCTGGAACGAGCAGATGAGCCGCGATTTCGAGGGCGCCAAGGCGTTCTACGCGGCGGTGTTCGGCTACGCGTACGGGGACATGAGCGGCGACGGGTTCAGCTACGCGACGCTGCTGCTCGACGGGCACGAGGTAGGCGGCATCGGCGGCTACCCGGACGACGCGCCGGCGGGCACGCCCGCGGCCTGGACGACGTACTTCGGCGCCGCCGACACCGACGCCGCGGTCGCGCAGGCGGTCAAGGCCGGCGGGCGCGTCATCCGTCCGGCCGCGGACAGCCCGTACGGCCGGACGGCGACGGTCACCGACGACCAGGGCGCCGTGTTCTCGCTGATCTCCATGCCGCCTGGCGAGTAGCCGCCGCGGGCGGCATCGTCCGGGAAGGGGACGCCGCCGCGCCGGGCACCGAGCCCGGACGCGCCTAGCCGACGCCTAGCCGACGCCTAGCCGACCGGCGGCGTCCCGTGGGTGTGGAACGACTCGATCGTCTTCAGGCCCCACGCCTGGCCCTTGGCGCGCTCGGCCTGCGTCCAGGTGATCGTCTTCCAGTCCGGCGCGAAGATCAGCCGCCCGACCGGGTTGCACAGCTCGATGCGGTTCCCGCCCGGCTCGTACAGGTAGAGGAAGAACGTCTGCTGAATCGCGTGCTTGTGCGGCCCGGTCTCGATGAACACGCCCGCCTCAAGCGCGATGTCCGCCGCGCGCAGGATGTCCTCGCGCGTGTCGGTACGGAACGCGATGTGGTGCAGCCGCCCGGCCGTCCCCGTCCAGTCGTCGGTGTAGACGACGTCGTAGCTCTTCTGCGCGAAGTGCGTCCACACCGCGGAGACGCGGCCGGTGTCGAGCTGGATCTGCTCGGTGATCCGCGCGCCGAGCTGGTCCACCATGAAGTCGCCGCACTGCGCAGACTCCACCGCCAGGTAGTTGACGTGGTCCAGGTTCCGCACGCTGACGCCGCGCGCCGGGTAGGCCTGCGCCTGGTTCTTCAGCGCGGGGGCGAGCTCGGCGGGGCGGGAGTCGGCGTACCACTGGGTCTCGTAGTACAGCTCCATCACGTGCCCGTCCGGGTCGTGGAAGGCGTAGGTCGGGCCGATCCCCGGGTCGCCGTCCTTCCAGCCGATCCCGCGCCCGCTCGCCTCGACGGCCTTGACCCGCCGCTCGAGCGCCTCGGGGCTCTCGGCCCGCATGGCGACCCGCGCGATGCCCGACGTGGCGTGCCCGGTCAGCTTGAGCGTGTGCCGCTCGTAGTCGTCCCAGGTGCGCAGGTAGGCCGAGTTCCCCTCGGCGCTGACCACCGTCAGCCCGAGCACGTCGGTGAAGAACCACAGTGACTTGTCGAACTCGGGGGTAAGGAGCTCGACGTAGCCAAGGTGGGCCACGTCGTGCAGGGGCGGTCGTGACATCTTCTCTCCTTTTTTATCCCGAACGATCCCGGCCGGCTCTCTCCGCCCAGATCTTGCTGTTATCTCGGGAAGACCGTGCCGTCGAACAGCTTGCGTGCTGTCCGCACCACGCCGGACCGCAGCACCGCGGGCGGCGTGGTCGTGGTGTCGAGCTCGACCTCGACGCCAAGCGCACCGCTGGGGTGCTCGATGCTCAGCCGCGAGCCGGCCGGCTTCGCGGCCAGGTCGCTGCCCACCGCGCCAGGGAGCATGACCGCGGTGCCCACGCTGACCGCGCCGAGCACCCCGATCGACTCGTGCACCCGGACGGGTATGAACGTGCGCGTGCAGATCGTCCCCCCCGCGGCCGGCGGGGCCACCAGCGAGATCTTCGGCACGGTGGTGCCGCTGACGTCGCCGAGCCCCATCGCCTTGCCCGCCTCAAGCCGCAGCTCCTGCACTCGCCTGTTCAGCTGCTCATCCGACTCAAGCTCGGCGATCGGCTCATAGCCGCTCTTGCCGAAGCTGCTCGCCGCGACCACGACGACAGGCATCCCGTTGTCCACGCAGGTCACGGTGATCCCGCCGAACACGTCCGTGACGTTGCCTGTCGGCAGCACGCTCGCGCCCGGGTTGGCGTCCTCGAAGTCGAGGACGACCGGTGACGCGGTTCCCGGCACGCCGTCGATCGCCGTGTCCCCGTCGTAGCGGGGCCTGCCGCCTGGCGTCAGGAACTTGGCGGTCACGATCCCGTCGGTGTTCACCATCCGGATGCGGACGCTGGTCTCCTCCTCGCCCGCGGGCACCAGCCCGCGCTCGACCGCGAACGGGCCGATTCCGGCCAGGATGTTGCCGCAGTTCTGCCGGTCGGTCACGATCGGCTGGTCGACCATCACCTGCAGGAACAGGTAGTCCACGGCGACCCCGGGCACCCCGGACCGGGAGACCACCGCGACCTTGGAGGTGAGCGGGTGGGCGCCGCCGATGCCGTCGATCTGCTTCGGGTCCGGGCTGCCCATGACCCGCAGCAGCAGGTCGTCACGTTCGGCCACCTCCTGCGGGAGGTCGCCGGCGAGGAAGTACGCGCCCTTCGAGGTGCCGCCGCGCATCAGCATGCACCGGATGCCGTCAGTCATCGCCTGGTCCTCCTAGCCCTGCGCCGGTCCTTCGCCTGCCCGCCTGGCGTATTCCGCGGCGGTGATGTACTCGACCTTGGCCAGCTTGGCGCGCAGCCCGTACATGTCCAGGCCGAGCTGCCCGTCGGCGAGCGCCTTGCGGTTGGTGTCCTCCTTGGCGACCCGGGCCGCCGACGCGCTCACCGCCGCGGCGACGTCCAGCCGCGGCACGCAGACCACGCCGTCGTCGTCGGCCACGATCGCGTCGCCCGGCCTGATCGTCTGCCCGCCGATCGTCACCGGCACGTTGACCGCGCCAGGCGTCTCCTTGACCGTGCCCTGCGCGCTGACGTTGGCGGTCCAGGCGGGGAACCCCATCTCGCGCAGTTCTGCGGTGTCGCGCAGGCCGGCGCCCATGATCAGGCCGCGCACGCCGCGGGCCGACACGGACGTGGCGATCAGCTCGCCGAACAGCCCGTCCGTGCTCGGCGAGGTCGTGGTGACCACGAGGATGTCGCCGGGCCTGGCCTGCTCGACCGCGACGTGCAGCATGAGGTTGTCGCCCGGCCAGCAGAGCACGGTCAGCGCCGTGCCGGCGATCCTGGCGCCGTGCTGGATCGGCCGGATGCCAGGGCCGAGGTAGCCGTTCCTTGCGATGGCCTCGTGCACGGTGGCGACACCGTAGGTGGCGAGCTTGTCGACCTGCGCGAGATCGGCGCGCGGCGGGTCGGTGACGACGACGTTCAGCATGGCTGTTCCTGCCCCTTACGTCCTTGTGGTGGAGGTCCCGTGGGCCCTGTTGTTGCGACCAACGTCTGCGGGGCCGCTCATGGCCCCGCGTCCGCGACTGCGGAGCCGTTCGCTTCCCCGGCTGCCCGCAGCTGCTCGATGACGCTGCCCAGATGGCGCCTGGTAGCCAGCTCGGCGTCGTGCGGGCGACGGCCGACGATCGCCTCGACGATGGCCAGGTGCTCGGACAGCGACTGTTCGGGCCGGCCGGGGCGCAGCGCGAGCTGGAACTGGTGGCGGACGATCTGCGCGTCCAGCCGCTCGAGCAGGCCAACCGCGACGGACTGGCCCGAAATTACCCCGATCTGCCTGTGCAGCTCCCTGTTCAGTTCCGAGTATTTCAGCGGGTTGCCATCGGAGACCGCGCGGGCCATGCTCCTGCCGAGTTCACGCAGCTGAGCCGCCTCGTCCTCGGTCACGTTCTGGGCTGCCTTGACCGCGCAGAGCGCCTCGAGCGCGATCCGGCATTCGGTGATCGCGACCGCTTCCTCCGGGCCGACCACGCGGACCCGGGCACCCCGGTTCGGCACCCGTTCGACGAGCCCTTCCGCCGTCAGGTCGATGAGCGCGGCCCGCATGCTCGCCCTCGTCACCCCGAGCAGGCTGGCGAGTTCCTCTTCGACAAGCCGCTGACCAGGCGCGACGTCACCGCTGAGGATGGCCTGCCGCAGCGCGGCGAGGGCGTGCGTCCGTGCGGGCTCCCCGGCCTGAGGGCCGCCCGGCGTTGGTCTGGGCATGGCCGGAGGCTACGAAATCGCCGCTGGATTGTCAACAATCTGGTCAAGCGCCCTGTCGCGCCACCCGATCCGCCGCCCGCGGAGTTGGCCCCCGCCACAATCACCGCTGCCTTGCGTTTACCGGCGGCGTCTGCCGATACTTGAAGGCGCTATGTCTGCCCGCCGGGAACTTTCGGTCCTGCTCAGGAAACCCGCCGCCTTAGCGGGCTGCGGGGTCCGCGTAGACTTCACGGACCCAGCAACGCCGGCGCACTCCGATCTGGGTTGCCCCGGCACGAGCGCACGACGGGAAGCATGACCTCATGGGCTGGTGTATGACCCCCGACCTGGATCGGTTCCTGGCCGCGGCCGGAAGCTACCTCAGGTCGACGTCGGCAGAGAACACGCAGCTGCTGTCGGCCGCCCAGGCCGCCCAGGCCGCGCAGGCCCCGCGGGCCGCGCAGGCCCCGCGGGCTGCCCAGGACAGGCCTGGCCTGCTGTTCGGCTGGTGGGAACCGCCCGAGGGGACCGAGCCGCGCGGGGCGTTCCTGCACGACCCGTCCGTCCCGCTGCTCATGGCCGGCCGGGCGCCGGAGACCGCCGCCGCGCTCGCGGCCGAGCTCGCCAGGGCCGGACGGGCGGTCGGCGGCGTCGACGCGCCGG
>NZ_JASIAL010000029.1:0-6776 GCF_030042015.1 Trebonia sp.
AGTTGGCGGACGCCGCGCCGGAGCTGAGCGCGCGGCCGCGGAGTGGCTCGCCGGGCTGCTCAGATCGTGACGAAAAGCCGGTCCGGACGCTCCGTACTGCAGCCCAGAGCATCACTGGGGCTCTGGAGGGGTCCAATGCGGGTTTATCCGTCCAGGGTGACCCTGCGGTAGCTTGCTCCCATACGCTGGGGCCACCCAGCGGCGACCGAAGCTGTTTCCACCGGAACTGTTATGCTTGCCAAGCGTAAACCATTAACGCAGGTCAGAGGGCATGTCCCGGCGGCGAGTTACTAGGTTCCATGCTTACACGTGGTCCATGTAACCATCATGGGCCAGGTTCCAGCGTCAGTGGGCCAGCCGTCCTACTCCCCCGGCGCGGCGCCGGCCGGCTCGCTCTCGGCGGCAACCTCGCGGACGGCCGCGGCCACGCCGGAGGCGACGCCCGGGTGGAACACCGACGGGATGATGTAGTCCGGGCCAAGCTCGTCCGGCAGCACGACGTCGGCGAGCGCCCGCGCGGCGGCGACGAGCATCCGGTCGGTGATCCGGCGGCTCTGGGCGTCGAGCAAGCCGCGGAACACGCCGGGGAAGGCAAGCACGTTGTTGATCTGGTTCGGGTAGTCGCTGCGACCGGTGGCCACCACGGCCGCGTACTCGCGCGCGATGTCCGGGTCGATCTCCGGGTCGGGATTCGCGAGCGCGAACACGATCGCGTCGGAGTTCATCGCCTTGACGTCCGCGCTGGACAGGATGCCCGGCGCCGACAAGCCGATGAACACGTCCGCGCCGCGGGTGGCGCCGGCCAGGTCGCCTGAGTACCCGGCCGCGTTGGTGCGCTCGGCGATCCAGGCCAGGCTGTCGTTCATGCCCGGCCGGCCCCGGTACACGGCGCCCCGGTCGTCCACCACCACCACGTCGCAGGCCCCGGCCGCCAGCAGCAGCCGCAGCACCGCGGTGCCCGCCGCGCCCGCGCCGGCCATCGCGACGCGCACGGCTGGCAGTTCCTTGCCGACCACCCGCAGGGCGTTGGTGAGCGCGGCCATCACCACGATGGCGGTGCCGTGCTGGTCGTCGTGGAACACCGGGATGTCGAGCAGCGCGCGCAGCCTGCGCTCGACCTCGAAGCAGCGGGGCGCCGAGATGTCCTCCAGGTTGATCCCGCCGAAGCCAGGCGCGATCACCTGCACCGCCCGCACGATCTCGTCGGTGTCCTGGGTGTCCAGGCAGATCGGCCAGGCGTCGATGCCGGCGAACCGCTTGAACAGCGCGGCCTTGCCCTCCATCACCGGCAGGGCCGCGTACGGGCCGAGGTTGCCGAGGCCGAGCACGGCGGACCCGTCGGTCACCACCGCGACGCTGTTGCGCTTGATCGTCAGGCGGCGGGCGTCTTCCGGCTTGGCCGCCAGCGCGAGCGAGACCCGCGCCACTCCGGGCGTGTAGGCCATGGACAGGTCGTCGCGATTGCGCAGCGGCACCTTGGACCGCATTTCGATCTTGCCGCCCAGGTGCAGCAGGAACGTACGGTCACTGACCTTGTGCACCGACACGCCTGAGATGCCCGCCATCGCGGCGACCAGCGACTCCGCGTGCTCCGTGCCGGACGCGGCGCAGGTCACGTCGACGCGGAGCTTGCCCCGCTGGCCCGAGCTCACGTCCAGCGCGGTCACCACGCCGCCCGCGTGCTCGACCGCGCGGGTGATCTCGCTGACGGCGCGACCGTGCGAGGCGACGTCGAGCCGGGCAGTGATGGAGTACGAGACGCTAGGCGCCATGGTCACGTCGCTTTTCCGCCTTTCCTGGACGCCACTGTCCAAGAGTACGAGCTGAGCGGTGCAGCGCGTAATCTTCAGTCATGGCGCGCGAAACAACGATGGGCCCGCCGTCCGTCGGCACGAGCGCGGTGGACGCCGAATCCGGCGTGATCGATGTAACACGCCTGCGCGTCGCGATCGCGCGGCTGTCACGGCGGCTGCGCAGGCACGAACTGGCGGGCCTGACCCCGACCCAGCTGGCCGCGCTGTCCACCGTGGAGCGGTCGGGCCCGCTGCGGCTTGGCGACCTCGCCGCGGCCGAGGGGATCGCGCCGTCCACGCTGACCCGGCTGGTCGCCGTGCTCGAGGAACTCGGCTACGTGCAGCGCTGCGCCGACCCGAAGGACGCCAGGGCCAGCACGCTGGCGATCACGCCGATGGGCCACGACACGCTGGAGCGGCTGCGTGAGGAGGGCACCGTCCTGCTCACGCAGAGCCTGCTGCTGCTGACCCCCGAGCAGCGCGCCGCCCTCGCGGCGGCGGTCCCTGCCCTCGAGCAGCTCGCGGGGCCCGACCAGGCCGACCCCCGCGCCCGCTGAGTCACGCACCCGGCCTGGTCACCAGCCCGGAGCCGATGTCGGCGTACTGCGCCAGCCGAGTTCGCTGCCCCCGCCGCCCTTCGCCGCCGTCCGGTTACCCGTACTTGGTGACGGCGCCGCGCCGCGTTACGGCCGCGGCCGGGGAACGCTCAGAACAGGAGGGCGGTCAGCTGGCCCCGTGCCTTCTTCACCTGGGGGTCGTCGGGCGGGAAGATCTCGAAGAGCTCGAGCAGGTGCAGCCGCGCCCTGTCCCGCTCCTCGCCCGAGGTGCGCCTGATCGCGCCGAGCAGCCGGTCGAAGGCCTCCTCGGTCCGCCCCGCCGCCAGCTCGATGTCGGCGACCCGTGTCTGCGCGCCGACGTCGCCTGGGCTTGCGGCGGCGGCGCGGCGCGCGGCCGTCTCGTCGTAGGAGCCCACCCGGCGGATGAGGTTGACCTGGGCGAGCCAGCTCTTCAGCACGGGGTCGGCCGGGGTCTCCGCGAGCGCCTTCTCGAGCACGCTGGCGGCCGCGTCCAGGTCACCGCGCTCCATCGCCGCCTGCGCCTCCGCGTACCCCGGAGGCATCGCGTCGGCCAGGGCGTCCGGGCCGGCCTGCGGGGCGGCCCCTGGCGCACCGTCCGCGGAACCAACGCCTAGCTGCTCGGCCACCGCCAGCACTTGCGTCAGCCACTGCCTGACCTGTGCCTCGGGCATCGCCCCGAGGAAGGCGTCCACCATCTGGCCGCCGATGATCGCGACGACCATCGGGATGGACTGCGCCTGGAACGCCTGGGCCAGCCGCGGGTTCGCGTCGACGTCGATCCTGGCGAGCACCCAGGAGCCGGCGGCCTCATCGGCCAGCTTCTCAAGCACCGGGCTGAGCTGCTTGCACGGCCCGCACCAGTCCGCCCACAGGTCGACGATGACAGGCGTGGTCCGGGACCGCGCCGCCACCTCGGTGTTGAAGGTCTCTTCTGTGACGTCGATCACGAACGCCGACGCCTCGCCATCCCCGGACGCACCGGCCTTGGCGCTACGCTCCGCCGCCTGCTCCCGGCGCTGCGCGGCCGCCTGCCGCGCGCCCAGGTCGACGGCACCGTACAGGGAGAAGTCCCGCGGCTGCTGCATACCTCTATCCTGCCCCATGATCCCCGTGCCCGGTCCACTTCCGTGCCCGGTCCGTACGACACACACTGCCCGATTGCCCCCAGTGTAGCATGCCGTGTGCTACAGTCCCTCCATGCCACAGAAAGGTGACCGCAAGCGGGGCAGGCCGCTCAGCGCGGACCTGGGGTACTCCGGTGACCCGGTCCACCACGCGACCTCGAGCCTGCCGCCGCAGCGGATCGGGATCCGGGAGTTGCGCCAGCACGCGAGCATCTACGTCGACCTCGTGGAGAGGGGATACACGGTGGACATCACGAACCGCGGCCGCCTGGTGGCACAGATGGTCCCGGTGCGCCTGCCAGACAGTCCGCTGGAACGCTGGATCGCGGCCGGGGTGGTCGAGCGGGCCGAGGAGGCCGGCAGCGTCCTCGACGTCGACCCGTACCCGGCCACCGCCGCGGACCGCCCCACCGCGAGCCAGGTCCTGCGGCAGCTGCGCGAGGGTGAGGACCGGCCTTGATCTACCTCGACTCCTCAGCGCTCGTGAAGCTCGCGCTGTCAGAACCTGAATCACCCGCGCTTGCCAGCTGGCTCGCGGAACGGGCGGACCAGGCGCTGGTCTCCAGCGCGCTGCACCGGACCGAAGTGCTGCGGGCGATCTGGCGGGCGGAGCCGGGCGCGCTGCCCCGGGGGCAGCGGATCATCCGCCGGGTCGGGCGGGTGGCGCTCAGTTACGACGTGCTCGACAACGCGGCGACGCTCCCGCCGGGCACGCTTGGCAGCTCCGGAGCCATCCACCTCGCTTCCGCGCTGGCCATCCGGCGCGACCTGGTGTCGTTCGTCGCCTACGACAAGCACCTGCTCGACGCCGCCAGGGAAGCCGGGCTGCCGGTCGCCAGCCCCTCCTGAGGGTGCTGGCCCGGCCGCGCTAGAACGCCGCTGGTTCGGAGTAGCTGCCCCATTCCGCGCGCAGCGCTCCGCAGATCTCGCCGAGCGTCGCCTCGGCGCGGGCCGCGTCAAGCATGGGCGGCACCAGGTTGGCGTCGGTGCGGGCGGCGGCGACCATCGCGGACAGCGCGCGGTCGACCGCGGCCTGGTCGCGACTGGCGCGGCGGGCGGTCAGCTCCCTGACCTGCTCGCGCTCGACCTCCGGGCTGATCCGCAGGATGTCAGGCTCGCCGCCGACGGTCTCGGTGTGGCTGGTCACCCCGACGATCTGCTTCTCGCCCTTCTCCAGCTTCTGCTGGTACTCGAAGGCGGCGTCGGCGATCTCGCCGGTGAACCAGCCGCTCTCGATGCCGCGCAGGATCCCGCCCGTCATCGTGCCGTCCGGAGACATGCCGCGGATGCTGGCGAAGATCTCCTCGGCCTCCGCCGCTATCCGGTCGGTGAGCGCCTCCACGTACCACGAGCCGCCGAGGGGATCCGCGACGCTGGTCACGCCGGTCTCCTCCATGATCACCTGCTGGGTGCGCAGGGCCGTCTCCGCGGCGGGCGCGCTCGGCAGGGCAAGCACCTCGTCGAGCGCGTTCGTGTGCAGCGAGTTGGTGCCGCCGAGCACCGCGGCGAGGGCTTCGATGGCGGTGCGGACGACGTTGTTCTGCGGCTGCTGGGCGGTGAGCGAGACCCCGGCGGTCTGGGTGTGGAACCGCAGCCACTGGGCTCGCTGCGTCTTGGCGCCGTAGACGTCGCGCAGCCAGCGCGCCCAGATCCGGCGGGCGGCGCGGAACTTCGCGATCTCCTCGAAGAAGTCGATGTGCGCGTCGAAGAAGAACGACAGGCCGGGGGCGAACAGGTCCACGTCCAGGCCGCGGGAAAGGCCCAGCTCGACGTAGCCGAACCCGTCGGCCAGCGTGAACGCCAGTTCCTGCGCGGCCGTCGAGCCGGCCTCCCTGATGTGGTAGCCGGACACCGACAGCGGCTTGTACCTGGGGATGTTCGCGCCGCAGTACTCCATCAGGTCGCCGATCAGCCGCAGGTGCGGGCGCGGCGGGAACAGCCACTCCTTCTGCGCGATGTACTCCTTGAAGATGTCGGTCTGCAGCGTGCCATCGAGGGTGGAGAGGTCGGCGCCCTGACGTTCGGCCGCGACCAGGTACATGCAGAAGACCGGGACCGCCGGGCCGCTGATCGTCATCGAGGTGGTGGTGTCGGCGAGCTTGATCCCGTCGAACAGGACGTCCATGTCGGCGGCCGAGTCGATCGCCACGCCGCAGTGACCGACCTCGCCGAGCGAGCGCGGCTCGTCGGAGTCGCGCCCCATCAGCGTCGGCATGTCGAACGCCACCGACAGCCCGGCGCCACCGGCCCGCAGCAGCATCTTGTACCGCTCGTTGGTCTGGCGCGCGTTGCCGAACCCGGAGAACTGCCTGATCGTCCATTGCTTGCCGCGGTAGCCGCTGGCGTACAGGCCGCGGGTGAACGGGAACTCGCCCGGCCAGCCGATCCGGCCGGGGACCTCGGATCCGTCGGGCGGGCCGTAGACCGGGTCCACCTCGAGCCCGGACAGCGTGGTGAAGTCCGCGTCGCGCTTGGCCGCCTGGTCGAAGCGGCGCTGCCAGCGCTGCCTGCCCGCGTCGTTCGGTTCGTTCATGAGTCTGCCTCCCGAGGCTCACGCGGCCAAGATATTAGGACGTCCTACTATTTTTGAGTGTAGTGCAGGCCCGGGACGACGATGACGGACCCACCCGGGGCCGCGAGAGGGACGTGAGACGCGCACCACCGCCCGTTCAGATAAAAAAAAGAAATTTCTGTGCAACCGTTCACCGGCCTGCGTCGTCTCTTAAGAGCGCAAGGCAGGGAAAAGGCCGTTGCGCGCAGCGGTGGCCCGGACGTCACGGGGGCGCGCCCGGGCCAGACCCACGAACGACCGAGGGGCTGGCCAGGCAACTGCGGTCACCGGGCAGAAATGTGGTAGATCTTGCCGTATCACGCGGGCGTTCTCGAGGACGCCCCGACCGGGCCCACCATGATGCTCATGCAGGGCGGCGGGCACGCGGGGCGTGAGGTCGTGCTGTTCCCGTCGCCTGCCGGGGACATCATCGAGGGAGAACCGGTGGGCATCGCTGGTGAGGCTGAAAGGGTCGACGCCGACGAAGCCGAAGAGCTGTTCAAGACCGCGTACCCCAAGCTGGCCGGCTGGGTGCGGCGGCTGGTCGACGACGACGACACCGCGCACGAGATCGCGTCGGAGGCGTTCGTCAGGCTGCTCGGCCGGTGGACGCGCGTGGACAGCCCGCAGAGCTACCTCTACATGATCGCCACCAACCTGATACGCGACCACTGGCGCAAGACCGAGCGGGAACGGCGGGCGATCCGCAGCGTCACCGCCGGCGCCGCCG
>NZ_JASIAL010000209.1:0-5046 GCF_030042015.1 Trebonia sp.
AGAGAACTTCTACGCGGTCGGGATGAAGGACCCGGAAGGCAACGAGTTCGATATCAACTGATCCGGCGAGGCTGACGCCGGCAGCACGGTCAGCGACTGGCACACTGGCGGTGTGGAGCCAGTCGCGGGGGTTACGACCGCGGGTCGCGGCGGTCGCGCCGGACAGCGGGCCAGGTACGGCATCGACGGCGGATACGCCGGGCTGGCGGTGTTCGGCTTGATTGAGGCGGGGCTGGCAGGCACCGTTGCCTGGGCGGCGCGCCGTCGCAGGCCCGCCGTCGCGGCGCTGGCTTGCCTGGGTGGCGCGGCGGTGGCGGGGTCGGCGGCGAGCTACCTGTATTCCACCGGGCCGGGCAAGCGCGGGATCTGGGCCCAACTGCTGGACGAATTGGGCCTGCGGGGCGACGAGCACGTCCTGGATGTAGGATGCGGCCGCGGCGCGGTGCTGATGCTGGCGGCTCGCCGGGTGCCCGCCGGCCGGGCGGTGGGGGTGGACGTGTGGCGCCGCCGTGACCAGAGCGGCAACAGCCGCGCCGCCGCCGAGCGCAACGCGGTGGCCGAGGGCGTGCGCGACCGGGTGGAGGTCGCCGACGCGGACGCACGTGATCTCCCGTTTGCGCCGGCGTCGTTCGACGTCGTGGTCAGCAGCCTGGCGATCAGCAACATCCGGGGCGCCAGCGGGCGGGCGCAGGCGCTGCGCGAGGCGGTGCGGGTGCTGCGGCCCGGCGGACGGCTGCGCATCGTCGATGACGGCGCGGACCGCTATGCCCCCGTGCTGCGCGAGGCCGGCTGCACCGGGGTGACAGTGCGACAGCTGGGCTGGCGGACCTGGTACGGCATACCGGGTCATCACATCCCGCTGGTCGCCGCCGCCCGGCCAGCCGATCCGGGATCCAGCCTCTAGACCGAAGTTCCCCCCTGTGATCCGCGTGTTAGGTCGTTTGCCTGGGCTTTTGCGGCGCGCGGGGCCGGGCTACTGACTACGCGACCCCGAGGCGGTGGCTGACGCCGAGCAGCTCGAAGGTCTGCCGCTGGAGGGCGGTGGGCGTAGTGACCAGCTGGAAGCCGGGCAGCGCGGGGTCGGCGGGGGCGATGGTGTTCAGGCAGATGGTGCCGAGGTCGGACAGCAGGGTGGCGAGGCTGTGCACGGGCTGGGCGGCCGGGGTGTGCTTGGTGGCGGCCTTGGCCCGGGCGCGGGGTGAGCGGGCGGCGGGGGCGACCGGGCTGGTCCGGGCGGTCTGGGCGGCTTGCTTGTCGTCGTCGGTGAATAGCAGCGGGGCCAGGCGGGCTTGCAGGTGCCAGCTGAGGTAGTACGACAGCATCCGCAAGAACACGTGGGCCCGGACCCGGTCCTCGGTGCGGTGCCGGATCGGCCGGATGTCCAGGTCGGTGTTGAAGGCCCGGAAGGCCCGTTCGACTTGGGCCAGGGCTTTGTAGGAGGAGACGATCTCGCCGTTGTCCAGGTCAGGGGCCTGGACGCTGGTGCGCACCACGTAGATGCCGTCGAGCTTGGCCTCGGCGGCGATGGAATCCTGGTCGCGGGCGTAGGAGAAGCTGTCCTCGCCGATGTCGACGGTGAAGTGCTTGGCGACCTTGCGCCGCTTCAGGACTCTGTCGGCGCGCACGGCGATCTTGTCCTTGCCGCGCAGTGGCCGGCGGGCCCGCGCGCAGGCCGCGGCTATTTTCTCCAGGTCGGCCTCGGTGGCGGCCAGCAGCGATTCCCGCTTGCGGGCCCGTTCGGCTTCCAGGAACGGGTTCATGCAGGCCACCAGCCGCTCGCCGGGGAAGTCGGGGGAGGTGATCTCGGCCAGGTCCTGGGTGTCGAACAGGGTCAGCTGCAGGTCCCCGTCCCGGACTAGCGCCTTGACCTGCGGGGCGCGCAGCGCGGTGATCCAGTCCAGCCCGGCAGGCCGGACGTCCTCGCGCAGCCGGGCGGCGGTCAGCATGCCCCGGTCTCCGACCAGCACCACCTTGCCGATCCCGAACCGGTCCTTGAGCTTGTCGACCTGGCTGGCCACGGTCGTGGGGTCCCCGGTGTTGCCCTTGAACACCTCGATGGCGACTGGGATGCCGTCCTTGCTGGTCAGCAGCCCGTAGACGATCTGCAGCCGGCCCCGCACCCCGTCCTTGGGGTGACCGATGGCACCGAGCGGGCAAGTCCGCCCCTCGAAGGCGGCAGTGGACACGTCATACAGCACCAAGGTGCCGTCGGCCAGGTGCCGGGCGGCCAGCGCGTCCTGGATCGTGTCCTGCCGGGCGTGCAGGTAGTCCATCGCTGCGTACAGGTCATCCTCGTCGCACGACCCCAGGTGCAGGACCTCGCCGAGGGAGCTGGCCGCGGTGGCGTCCCGCAGCCCGCGGGCGATGGCCAGCTTGGAGTCCGGCGCGATCACCTGCGCGGCCGCCATTGCGGTCACCAGGTCTCGCTGCCGGGACGGCACCGGGTCGATGAGCTCTTCCAGGCCCATGGCCCGCGCGGTGCCCAGGACGGCGGCGACGTGGCCGTGCGGCAGGCTGCGGGTGATCTCGAACGCCCCGTCCAGGTCCGCGGCGGGTGGCGGCCGGCCCTTCAGCACCCGGGTCAGCGCGTCGACCTTGGCCTCGGGCCAGGACGACAGGTTGGCCAGGGTGCGGTTCTTGACCTTGCCGTCCTCGCGGTAGCTTTCCCGCAGCAGGGTCGCGGGCGGTGAGCCCCGGTTCGGCACCCTGACCACGTACATGACCACGATCATACCGGGCGTGCCCGAATTTTAGCAGCCAGACACGCCGATACCGGGCCGTATGCCATGATTTACATGACTACGTAGCGTCACGTGCGAGATCACAGTTCCCCAGGTCACGCTGCAGATGACGGGTTGATCAGAGGCTTGCTAGGGGGAACTTCGGTCTAGACCGCCCGGGCATGGGTTCAGATGGCGAGGTCAGCATGGCACGGTACCTGCTTATCGGGTATCCCGCCTCGCGCTGTGGCTGTGGGCCGGCCGACGCGGCTTGGCCCGCAGCTGGCGCGACTTGCTCCGGGCCGGAGACGGAGAACATCCCGGTGCCGGTGAGACCACTGACCGTGCTCTGCCCTGACCCGGACGCGGCCGACGCAGTTCGCCCGCCAGGCCGGGGACAAGGGCATCAGCCGTTGTCACCCGCGGGCAGGATGCCAGGCGGTACCACATCGGTGTCGGGGCGCGCGGCGGCGCGGCGGCCGCTCGCTTTCTGCCAGTAGGCCTCTTTCCCCAGCAACGACTCACCGAACCGGTCGAACTCGGAGATCACCTTCTGTGTCGCCGCGGTCACCGCCTCACGGGTCCGTTCGCCGAGTTCCGCCAGCTGCCGCGAGACCTCACCCTGGAGGTGAGCGGCCACCTCGTCGGTGGCCAAGTCGCGTACCTCCTGCTTGGCCTCGCGCACCGCGGCGCGCAGGTCCTTGGTCGCGGCGTGCGCTTCGCGGATCATCTCCCGGCACTCCCCGAGCGCGGCTTCCAGCCGTTCTAGCTCGCTCACGGCATCCTCCTCGCCCGCCGACCGGGCCAGGGCCGCTCAGATCCCGGCCGGCAATACGCTCACCCACCAACACCGCTCGTGACGTCGTGCGGCGTGCCCACGAGGAAGCGGAGCGGCACCCGCCAGGCTACCAACCAGTCCCGCTGCCCGCCCGCTACACCAGCCCGTGACCGTCGTCATCCAGCTCGCCCTGCCCCAGCGCATCTGGCACCGGGACCGCGCCGCCGTTGCGGTCCGGCCGCCACATGTTGCCGAGGTAGGCAGCGGTGCCCGACCGCCCGCGGGCGTGCAGCGCCCGCAGATGCCCGGCAATCGGCGGTCGCAGCACCAGCCCGGGCAGCACGGCCAGCGGGACGAACCTGGCTTCCAGGTCTTCCTCCTGCGGTTCGGGTTCGTCGGTGATGGGAAACGCCGCGAGGAAGACAAGATCCACCGCGCGCCGCGAGGCGCCTGGCGCGAGGGTCTCCAGGACGAACGCGACCCGGCCCGGCTGGACGGGCAGCCCGGTCTCCTCTACGGTTTCCCGCCGTGCGCAGGCGGCCATGCTCTCGCCCGGGCGGGGTGTCCCGCCCGGCAGCACCCAATCGTCCGCGCCGTCCCTGGCGCGGTGCACGAGCAGCACGCTGTCGTCCCGGAACACGATGATCGAACAGCGCACGTCAACCTCGGCGAGATTTTCCATGGCGCTCGCTACCGCCATGCCCTGCCGGCACGGCCGGCCGCCGTCCGCGCCACAGACGGCATGATCGCCACCAGCGCCGCCTCCGCCCGGCCGTACGCGCTGCAGCCAACCCAGAGCCGGTAGCCCGGCGCCTGTCCGGACCTGTCGCGCCGCCGCAGCATGCCCGCTGCCGACCGGGCGGGCGCCGCGTAGGCGGGCACCCCATAATCCCGCAGCATGCCGAGCACCAGCGGCACCGCCTGCTCGCTGATTTCGAGAACGGGTGCCCAGGAATCGTCGTCCAGCCCGTTGCCGTAGCCTCCGGCGGGCAGCCACCACAGACGGGCCGCCTGGCCAGCATGAACCATGGGCGTGGATGCCGGAACCGCCATGGCCTCCTCCTCAACCACACGTGGAGCAGGACCCATCGGCCATCCGGCATGCCCGCGTGCCCGTGCGGCACGCGAATCCGGCGGGATCCACCGCCGGGCGGACTAGCACCGCCACGTTCATTGTAGCGCCAGAGATCACGTCAGTCTGGGCTCGTCAGGCGCAGCCAGCCCTCGGCGAACAGCCAGCCGGCGACCACGTCGCACGGCCAGTGCACTCCCAGGCAGACGCGGCTCGCGCCGATTCCCGCCGCGGCCGCCAGCGTCGCGGCCTGCGCCGGAGCCCCGCGGACGCCAAGGGCACCCACGGTGGCGCCGACGGCAAGCACCGCGAGCGTCGTGTGCTTGGACGGCAGGCTGAACCCCTCGGGTTCGATCAGCCAGGCCTCGGCCGGCGGCCGCGGGCGGGCGATCACCCGCGACAGCCGCCGCCTGGTGAACGCGCCGCCCGCCACCACGGCGAAGGGCACCGCCGCCCGCCACCAGCCGCCCCGGCGG
>NZ_JASIAL010000210.1:0-32106 GCF_030042015.1 Trebonia sp.
CCAGATCGGCGGATGCGGCTGCTGTATCGGCCGCGGCCAGACGTTGACCAGGCCGTACTTCTCGAAGCGGCCGTTCCACGGGAACGGCCGCGGCTCCGACCACGCCTTCAGGATCAGCTCGCGGTGCTCGCGGGCGCGCTCGCGGGTCTCGATCGCGGGCAGGGCGGCGTTGAGGTTCGCGTCGTAGCTGAGCCCGACGGGGAAGCCGGCGATCAGCCGCCCGCCGCTCATGCAGTCGAGCAGGGCGTATTCCTCGGCGATCTTCAGCGGCTCGCGCGTCTTGCCGAGCGAGCGGCCGAGTACGGCGATCGCCACGTCGAGGCCCTCGGTCTGCGCGGCGCAGGCCACGGCCGAGGCAAGCAGGGTCGGGTTGGGTGACATGTCGTAAGAGGACTGGCTGTGCTCGGTGACGACGATGCCGTCGAGCCCGGCCCGCGCCGCGGCCATGAGCTCGGCGTACGCGGAGTACAGCGATTCCTGCATCCGCTTCGGTTCCACGATCTCGTACGGGGGCAGCACCGCGGACCAATGCTGGTCCCCGAAGTCCTCAGGCAGGTAGCGGTACGGCACTTGCTGGGCCAGGCTGACCTTCATTGGTCGTCTCCTCCCGCGTCCGACGCCACTAGCGGATCACAGCCCGGTCACGTCTGCAACGATTGCGATCACGACGAACACGCCAGCGGCGACCGCCCCGGGCAGCCGGCCTGGACCTCCTTTTGCTGCGCCTTCGGCCTGCAGCGACGGCGGGTTAGCCGCCGATGGGTTCAGGCACGGTCACGCCGAGGGCGGCGGCCAGGTCGGTCAGCTCGCGCCAGGCCCTGGCGCCAAGCGGGATGCCGGCGGAGCGCCGCTCGGCCTCGCTGCGGCGGCCCCGCTCGCCAGGGATCAGGATCTCGGCCGTGCCGTCGGCGGGCGGCAGCGACTTGATCGCGTCGACCGTCTCGTCGACCGCGGCGGTGAACTCCGCGAGCGGCAGGAAGGCGGACACGTCGATGGCGAGGATGAACGCGTTCTGCCTGTGCCGCCTGCCGTCCTTGCCGCCAAAGTGGTACCCGGGCACGATCGGGTTCGCGGTCAGGCCGCTGGCCAGCAGCTCGAACACCAGGCTCATGCCCGAACCCTTCGGCCCGCCGACGGGGACCGGCACGGCGGCCAGCGCGGGGTCGGTCGTCGGGTCCCCGTCCCTGGTGAGGGCGGCGCCCGGCGGCAGCTCCTTCCCGGCCGCCTTGAGCTGGGCGATCCGGCCGAGCGCGATGACGGCGGTGGCCATGTCGAGCAGCACGAGCTCGTGCCGGCCGGCGGGCACCGCGACCGACAGCGGGCTGGTGGCGACCGCGGCGCCCCGCGCCCCGGCGTACGCCATGTTCGGCACGCCGGCGACCACGCCGACCGCCGCCATGCGCGCGCCCGCGACCCGGCTCGTGTAGTACCCGATGGCGCCGGTGTGCACGGTGCCCCGCACCGAGGCCCAGCCGATGCCGCACTCGCGGGCGGCCGCGACGGCCTCGTCGGCGGCGCTGTTCATCGCGACAGGGCCGGGCGCCGCGTGCGCGTCGACGATCGCGATCGCGGCGCGCGGGCGGGTCACGGTCGGCACCGCGTCCGCGACCGCCTCGCCCGCCTCGAACAGCTCGATGTACCGCGGCACGCGGGACACGCCGTGCGAGTCGATGCCCCGCAGGTTGGCCCAGACGAGCGCGTCGGCCACCGCGGCCGCGTCGGCCTCCCGGGTGCCGCGTGCGGCGAAGATCCCGGCGACCAGGGCGCGCAGGTCATCGGCCTTGACGCGGACCCTGGCCTGGGCAGCTTCGGTGGGCATGGGAGTAAGTCCCCTTCGTTCTGACTACTTGGACAGCGCGATGTTGACGACGGCACTGTTGCCGCCGCGGACCGTGGCTACGGCCTTGTCAAGCGCGGGCGCGAGCTCGCGCGCGGTGGCGGCCGTGAAGCCGGCCGCGCCGGCGGCGGCGGCCACCGCGGCGGCATCGGGCTGGGCGGACAGGTCGACGCCGAGCTGGAAGCCGGTGCGGGCCGCCACGCTGTCCGGGTACACGCGGCGGTGGTTGTGCCGCATGGACAGGTACTTGCCGTTGTTGAAGACGACCACGAGCACCGGCAGGCCGTAGGCGGCGGCGGCCATCAGGCCAGGCACGATCGGGTTGTACAGCCAGGAGCCGTCACCGACCGTGAACGCGACCAGCCGGTCGCCCAGCGCCAGCTTGGCGCCGAGCGCCACGCCAAGGCCCTGCCCGAGCCCGCCCTGGACGTACCGGTACCGGCCGGGAGTCCGCGCCATCAGGTGCCGCGCGATCAGCCGGCTGTGCGTGATCGTCTCGTCGATCACCACGGCGTCCGGGCCGAGCACCTCGCGCAGCGCGGCGGCCGCGGCGACCGGGTCGACGGGTCCGTCCGCGGCGGCGGCCTCGGCCTCGGCCCGCAGCCGGGATTCCTCGGCCGCGGCGTGCGCGCCGGCGAGGCGCTCCCTGCGGGCCGCCACGGCCGCGGTGTCCACCCCGAGCTCGGCGACCCGGGCCGTCAGCGCCCGCAGCGTCGCGGCCATGTCGCCGCCGACGTACCGGTCCGCGGTGAGCACCTGGTAGGCGATGTGCGGCCGGTGCGGCGTCTCGTCGATCACCAGCACCTGGCCGGTGCCCGGCTTGGCGGACGGGGGATACCACGGGGCCCGGCAGCCGAGCAGGACCACCAGGTCGGCGTCGGCGGCCAGCGGACCCAGCTCGCCGCCCGCGTGCAGCGGGCTCGTCCGCGGGAAGTTCGCGCAGAGGGCCGACTGCGGCTCGACCACGGGGATCGCCAGCAGCTCGGCGAGCTCGCCGAGGGCGGCGAACGCGCCGGGGTCCCGGCCCGCCGTCTCGGTCGCGAGCACGGGATTGCGGGCGGCGGCCAGCAGCCGGGCCGCGGCGTCGACGTCCCCTGGGACGGCCACCGTCTGCCCGGGGGGCGGCGCGGGCTTGTCCGCGGCCGCGGGCTGCCACGGCGCCAGCAGCACCTCGACCGGCGTGTTCACGTACACCGGGCCGGCCGGCGGCTGGGCCGCGAGCTCGCCGGCCCGCTTGACCATCCCGTACACGACGCTGACGTCGGCCGCGGCGCACGCCCACTTGACGAACGGCGCGGCCACGCCCTGCGGGCCGCCGACGACCGACAGGTTCCGGTACCACTGGGATCCCGGGTCCGGGCCGGCCGCGTCGCCGTACCCGGCGGACTCACCGGAGCAGACGACGAGGGGCGCCCCGGTGAGCAGGGCGCCGTGGATCGCGTTCGCGCCCTGCAGCAGCCCCGCGGCCGCGTGCAAGAGCACGACCTGCGCGCGTCCGGTCACCGCGGCATAGCCGGTGGCCATGCCGACCGCGGTCGTCTCGTGGGCGAGGTCGATGTACGTCGGGCTTGCGATGCCCGCCTGCGCGCGACGGGCGTACGCCTCCCACACAGGCGCCCACTCCGACCCGGAGGACGAGAAGATGCAGTCCGCTCCCAGGTCGATGGCCGCCCTGACGAGCGCCTCGCCGCCGTCGGTCATGCGCGCACCGGGATGGGCCAGCTGAGGCACTCGCAGATCCCGCGTCCCATGATCCACTCCAGTTCCTCCTGGGTGAGCGGGAAGTGCTTGGTGAACTGCTCGATCGTCTCCCGGTAGGTGAGCCCGTGGCCCATCAGCCGGGTCAGGTCGGTCCCCCAGAAGCACCGGTGCGGCCCCATCTTGTCCACCATCTCGCGCACGTACTTGGCGATGTTCAGGTTGGGGAACGGCTGCGTGGAGTACCCGGGGACGGCCGAGATCTTCACGTAGATGTTCGGGTGCGCGTACAGGTCGGCGGTCTCGCTCACCCAGTAGCCGATCGCGTCGTCGACGCACCGGGCCATGATGCCCATGTGGTCGATGATGATCCGCAGGCCCGGGTGGCGGTCGGCGATCTGGCCGAGTTCGGCCTTCCAGATGGGCGCGTGCACCATCGTCGGGATGCCAAGCTCCTCGGCGAGCGGCCAGTACCAGTCGTTGGTGCCGTCGATCATCCAGTTCCTGTCGACCGGCCGGTGGAAGGTGAGCCGGGTTCCCAGGATGTGCGGGTGCTGCGCGAAATCGTGCAGCATGGCGGCGCCTTCGGCCGGCTTGTTCTGCGGAATCCGCGCCATGATGCCGAACCGCCCTGGGTTCGCCTCGCACGCCTCGAGCGCGTAGTCCACCCGGTCGCCTTCCCAGGACGGCGGGATGATCAGCGCGCGGTCGACGCCCGCCTCGTCCATCAGCGCCAGGCACTCCTGGTAGGTGAACGCCTCCTCGCGGTGCCCGTTGAGCCGCATGCGCTCGCGGGCACCGGGCACCCAGGGGCGGTCCGGAGTCTCCTCGCGCCAAATGTGAACCTGTGAATCGACAATGAACACGGACAAGCTACCTTTCTGTGCCGAGCGGCGGGGCTACCACGCGAACCTCACGGCCGTCGTCTTGATGCGGGTGTAGAAGCGCAGCCCCGGGCTGCCCTGCTCCTTGAACGGGGATCCGGAGTCGCGGAACCCGCCGAACGGGTGATGCACGTCCCAGCCGGACGTGGGCAGGTTGACCGAGACCTGGCCCGCCTCGGCCCGGTCGGTGAACTCGCAGGCCGCCCGCAGGCTGGTCGTGAAGAGCGCCGCGGACAGGCCGTAGCCGGAGTCGTTGGCCAGCCCGACCGCCTCGTCGAAGCCGTCGGCCGGGGTGACCGCGAGCACGGGGCCGAACACCTCATCCCGCCACAGCGACAGTCCCGGGCCGACGGTCACGATCGTCGGCTCGACGTAGCAGCCGTACTTGAGCGCTTCGGCGGCCGGCTTGCCGCCGCCGGCGACGATGCCCGCGCCCTCGGCCCTGGCCCGGTCGATGTGCGCCAGGACCTCGTCCCTGTGCGCGGCCATGGCGAGCGGGCCCATCGTGGTCGCCGGGTCGAGCCCGGGCCCGAGCACGTAGCCGCCGGCGCGCTGCCGCAGCATGTCGAGCAGGGCCGGCGCGGCGGGGGATTCGACGATCAGCCGGCTGGTCGCGGTGCACCGCTGCCCGGCCTGGGCGAACGTCGCCGCGGCCACGGTGTCCGCGGCCAGTTCCAGGTCCGCGTCCGCGAGGACGACCGAGGCGTTCTTGCCGCCCATCTCGGCCTGCAGCCGTACGTTGCGGGTGGCGAGAGCGCCGCGCAGCATGGTCCCGACCTCGGTCGAGCCGGTGAACGTCACCGCGTCGAGTTCCTCGTGGCCGAGCAGCACCGGCGAGATCTCCCTGTTGTATCCGGTGACCACGCCGAGCACGCCCGCGGGCAGGCCCGCCGCTGCCAGCCGCTGCGCCAGCCACTGGGCGATCCCCGGCGTCTGCGAGGCCGGCTTGAGCAGCGCCGCGTTTCCCGCGATGAGCGCCGGGGCCAGCTTGCGGGCCGGGGTCAGCAGGGGATCGTTCCACGGCGTGATCGCGAGCACCACGCCGACCGGCTCGACGCGGGCGCTCGCCTGGCTTCCCGGCCTGGCGTCGGCGAGGATCTCGCCCCAGGGCTGGCGGGCGAACGAGGCGTAGTAGTCGAAGAAGTCCGCGGTCTTGGCGACCTCGGTCCTGGCCTCGGCGAGCGTCTTGCCGTTCTCCCTGACCAGCGTGACGGCCCCGTCATCGGCGTTTTCCCTGACCAGGATCGCGCAGCGGGACAGCACGGCGGCCCGGTCGAGCGGGCCGGCCGCGCGCCAGGTCCGGAAGCCGGCGCGGGCTCGCTCGTAGGCCGCGGCGACCTCGGCGGCGGTCATCGCCGGGACCTCGCCGACCACCGAGCGCTGGTCGGCGGGATCACGGACCTGGACGGTGGGCGTCATCACGCGGCTTGCCTTCCTGCTCTGCCGCCAGTAGCGGCGCTGGACCATCCTAGGAAGCGGGGAAGCCGGGATCAGCTATGCGAAGCGCAACCTTAGATGTACGTCGAGACGGTTCCGTGCGCCCGCCGGATCCGACCAGACTCTGTCCATCGAGTTCGTTGTGATCGCGCAGTACAAGGCGCGGGCCGGGGAGGTGGACCGGGTTGCCGCGGCGCTGCGGAACATGCTCGAGCCAACCCGGGCAGAACCGGGGAACCTCGAATACCGGGTGCTGCGGGATCCCGACCAGCCCGGCGTTTTCGTTCTTCTCGAACGCTACGCGGACGAGGCCGCTTTCGAGGCTCACCTGGCGAGTCCGCACTTCACCACCTATCTGCGCGGACAGGTGCTGCCCTTCCTCGACGAGCGGACGCGGCTGGACCTCGTGCCGTTTTGGTAGTGAACGGCGCGGCCGGTCACCGGCTCTCGGCGAGCGCGGCGAGGGTGGCGCGGGCGGCGCGGGCCTCGTCGGCGGAGTTCGCCTGGCTGCTGGCCGCCGCGGCCGGCTTCACGGCCTGCGCGGGGTCGTGGTCCATCGGCGGCGGGAACGGCCGCCGATGGTGGTAGACGATCTCGATCATCGTGTGGTCGGGGTCGTGGACGTAGCAGAACATCGAGTTGTTCTCCGGCCGGGTGATGGGGCGGGTGTGCCGGATGCCGAGGTCGCGCAGGTGGGCGAGGAACTGCTCCCAGTCCTCGACCTCGACGGCGAAGTGGTAGGGGGCCATCCGGTCCATCTCCTCGACCGGGGTGAAGTGCAGGTCGAAGTTGCCCCTGGTCATGAGGACGACCTTGGCGTTGCTCTTTGGCTTGATGTACTTCATCCCGAACACCTTGGAATACCACTCGATGGTCCGCTCCGGGTCGGTGGTCGGGAAGTTGACGTGATGAATGTACGCGGGCCGCTCGCTCACGGCATGGCCTCCTTGGCGCTGGCTTCTGCCTGGGATCATAGGTGTCCCGGCTGGTCGCCGGCCGGTCCGGGGTGCAACCTTAGCTTTCGCGAGGATCGCCGCCGCGTTCAGTAGCATCGTCGCAGTTCCCGGGAAGGCGGGTGACCATGAGCATTGCCATCGCCGATGGAATCGGGGTCTACTACGAAATCCACGGAGCCGGTCCCGCCGTCGTGCTCGCGCACGGTTCAGGTGGCCATCACGCGATCTGGTGGCAACAGGTTCCGTATTTCCGCGACAGGTACTCGGTGATTACCTTTGACTTTCCCGGCTTCGGTAATTCGGATTCCGATCGCGACGAGTACGACACACGCGAATTTCCGTCCTGCATTCGCGCCGTCCTCGACGCGGCAGGGGTCGAGCGGGCCGTCCTCGTCGGCCAGTCGCTCGGCGCCGCGCCCTCGCTGGCCTTGGCGGTGACCTGCCCGGAACGGGTAGCCGGCGTCGTGCTCGCCCATTCGGTCGGCGGCATCGGGCACGACGAGCTGACGCCCATGGTGCTGGCCGACCGCGCTGAGGCGGAGAAACTCCCGGTCGTCGACCGGCTGATGAGCAAGCGAGTGCAGGAGTCGGCACCGGACAAGGTCTTCCTCTTCCAGCAAATGGGGACCTTCAACGCCGCCCGGCTGCCCAATCTGCGCAACGTATGGACTCGCTCGGTGACGGTCGAGCAGGTCAAGGGCGCGATCGGGGCCGGGGTCCAGGTCTGGTTCCTCGCCGGGGAGGACGATGCTGTCGTGCGGCCCGCGACGTATAAGCGCCTGGCGGAGCTTCTTCCCGAGGCGAGGTTCGAGGCGGTGGCTGGCGCACCCCACTCGATGTACTGGGAGCAGCCGGCCACCTTCAACGCCGCCCTCGATCGCATCCTGCAGGCGATCTACCACAGCTGAGTCCCGGGAGGCGGGCATGGCATATTCCTACAAGTTTCACGGGGACCACGTCGGCGGCCTGCTGCGGCCGCCGGCGCTGCTCGACGCGCAACGGCAGGCCGCGGCCGGGACGATCGGTTCCGCGGAACTGCGGCACGCGCAGAACGAGGCGATCGCGGCCGCCGTGAAGACGCAGAAGGAAGCGGGCCTTGACCTCTTCACCGACGGGGAGTTCCGGCGGCGCGACTTCTGGTCCTGCGTCGTCGACGCCTTCGACGGCTTCACGCCCGGGCAGACTCCGGCGGTCACCGGCCGGCTGCGGCAGCTGCGGCGGATGACCGAGGGCGACGCCGCCTTCCTGCGGACGGTGACCAGAGGCCATCTCAAGGTGACGCTCGTCGCGCCGGGCTTCGTCGCGGAGCGCTGCTGGCGGGACGGCGTGACCGATCTCGCCTACCGCTCGCGCGAGGAACTCGGCGCGCAGCTCGCGGCGTGGACAAGGGCGGAGATCGAGGCCCTCTTCGCCGAGGGCGTCATGTACGTGCAGCTCGACAACCCCGGCTACACGGGGTTCCTGAACTCCGGCGCGCACGCCGCCGGAAACGGCCGCGAGAGAGCCGGCGCGTTCGAGCGGATGCTCGCGGCCGACACGGCGGCCGTGGCAGGCGTCAAGCGGCCGGACGGGGCATCGGTGGGCATCCACCTGTGCGGGGGAGACGACCCGGGCCGCTGGCTCACCGGCGGCGGCGACGCCGCGGTCGCCGAACGTCTGCTCGGCTCGCTCCCCGTCGACCGCTTCCTGGTGGAATACGACGACTGGCGCGCGGGCAGCTTCGCGCCGCTGCGCTACGTGCCGCAGGGGAAGGTCGTCGTCCTCGGCATGGTGGGCCCCCAGACGCAGCAGGACGATGTCGACGAACTGGTGGCGCGGATCGACGAGGCCGCCGCGCTGATCGACATCGACGACCTCGCGGTGAGCCCGCGCTGCGGCTTCGCCGCCCCGTCGATGGGCGGTCCGCGGCTTACCGAGCGCGAGCAGTTCAAGAAGCTGCGGATCGTCGCCGACGCGGCGATCATCGGCTGGGGACCCGAGGGGTAGCCCCGGGGGTACGGGTTTACGGCGCGCGGCCGCTACCGTTCGGCGATCGCCTCGGGGAACGTGTGCAGCCGCTCTCCCGGGCCGTCCGGGCCGATCAGGTAGTTGTCGCAGACCCAGGAGAACATCCCGTTGAACACGTATTTCGGGTGACAGGCGAAGTTCATGTGCTCCCTGATCGTCATCGTCTCGTCGAAGCGGATGAACGGGCGCTCGACGAGGTCATAGCCCTGGGCGTGGCAGTGAATGCGCCGCTCAGGCGGTCGGCCGTGCGAGCGCATGAACTCGTTGTACGCAGCGAAGATGTCCGCGGCGCGGTTACCGGGCTTGAGCAGCCCGAGCGTGTACCGCCGCGCCGCCAGCGTCATCTCGAACTCCTCCTTGACCTGCTGCGGAACGGGCCCGAGCGTGCACGTCCGGCCGATCTCCGTGTACATGCCGCCCGGGCCGTCGACCTCGACGAGCAGCGCGAACACGTCTTTGCGCTGGAGCACCCGGTTCTGCTGGTGCCGCGGCTTGGTCGGGGCCGGCGTGCCGAACGGCGCCGCGCCGGCCAGGTAGATCCCGGCCTCGCTGCCGAGTTCCTGCGCACGCCGCCGCGCGACCGCCGCGATGTCGCTCTCCTTCTTCCCCGGCTCAACGGCCGCGAGCGCCGCCTCCATCACCTCGTCCTGGAGCGCGGCGGTGGCGCGGATCAGCTCCTGCTCCTCCGGGGACTTGATGGTCTTGATCTGGTCGACGAGGTCCGATGACTCGACGAGGCGCGCGTCCGGCAGCCCGCGCCTGACGCGCTCGCCGAACGCGAACGACATCTGGTACGTGCCGATCAGCCCGACCGTGCCGCGCGCGAACGGCTTGAGCGCCTCAAGGGCGAACTCGGCGTCGTACTCGCGCGTGTAGGGCGCGGAAGGGAAGCTGGCGGTGGACACCAGGCGCCCGACGCCGCGCCACACGCCGTCGGTCCCGCCGTCAAGGTCGCGGATCTCGCCGAGGACTCCGTGCGCGATCACGGTCATGGCCGACTCGCGCGGGAAGATGACCGTCGTCGGGTAATAGCCGGCCGGCATGTCGGTGAGCCACCGGACGTATCCGCCGGCCGACTCGGAGTTGTTCTGCACGAGGAGCACGTCAATGCCCTCCCCGGCCATCGCCTCGCGCACGGCCGCCCAGCGCCGCTGGAGTTCCGCGGTCGAGACCGGCGTGTTGAGCCGCTCGGAGATCGGGGTCGCCGGATGTGCGGAGAGCAGGTCAGCGGGGTGGGTGGTCATGACTGGGATTCCCTCTCTGGTCGGTGACTTGCGCCCGGGGCATGCCTCATGAGACGACGTTGACGATCTCGTCGCGGCGGCCCTCGATGAACGCGCGCAGGTTCGGCTCGAGCACCGCCATTGTCTGCTCCGCGTACAGGTCGTGGTGCCCGCCGGCGTGCGGCGTCACGATCACGTTCGCCAGCTGCCACAGCGGGCTGTCCGCAGGCAGCGGCTCGACGGCGAACACGTCGAGGCCCGCTCCCGCGATCGTGCCTGCCCGCAGAGCCTCGATCAGGGCGTCTTCGTCCACGACGGGGCCGCGCCCGAGGTTGACCAGGTACGCCGTCGGCTTCATCGCAACGCCTTGCAGACCCCGGCCAGGTGAGTGCCGACCGCCCCCATGCCGACGATGCCGACGGTCCTGAACTGCAGGATGCGCTGCGGCACGCGCTCCCAGCTGCCCGCCGCCTGGTTGCGGAGCATCGCCGGCATGCCGCGCGCGAGGGCGAGCATGTGCAGCAGCGCCATCTCCGACATCTGCGGCCCGTGGATGCCCGCGACCGTGGTGACGAGCACGTCGTCCCGCGCGGCCCCGGCCAGCGCCGCCTTGACGTGCTCGTGGCCGCTGATCAGGCATTGCACCCAGGCCAGCCGCGGCATCTGGGCGGCGACGCCGGCCGTGAAGTGCAGGCCGGGCAGCGCAACCCCCATGGTCGCCAGGACCTGGGCCCGGGCCAGCTGCGGGCCCGCGTCGGGAAACGACCGGGCCGCGGCGATCTCCACGCCGGGGAACGCGCCGCGCAGTGACGCGGCGTACCACTCGCAGCGCCAGTCGACGACCAGCACCTGCAGCTTCGCCACGTCAGTCACCTCGGGTGCCGCGGGCGCCGCCGGCCGGCCCCCCGGAGCGGAACGTCGCGGCCACGATCTCCTCCTGGTCGAACGCCCCGGTGAGTTCCTCCGTCACCCGTCCGTCCCGCAGGATCAGCACCCGGTCGCACATCGCGGCGAGGTCCCCCACGTCCGTGGTGGACACCAGGATCCCGCAGCCGCGCTCCGCCTCGGCGCGCAGGACGCTGATGATGTCCCGCCGCGCGCCGACGTCGACCCCCTGGGTCGGCTCGTGCAGCAGGAGCAGCCGCGGCCCGCCCGCCAGCCACTTGGCGAGCAGCACCTTCTGCTGGTTGCCGCCGCTGAAGGTCGACATCAGCGCCCTGGGGTTCGCGGGCGTGATGCCGAGCTGCCTGATCATGTCGTCGGCCTCGCGCTCCTGCCACGACCAGCCGATCGACCACGGCGCGCCGTTCTCGCCGACCCGCGGCAGGGTCATGTTGTGGAGCATGCTCATCTCCAGGGCAAGCCCCTCCTCGTCGCGCTTTTCCGGGACGAGGAAGACGCCCGCGGCGATCAGGCGCCCGATCGAGACGCGCCGCCCGCGGCCGAGGCTGATCGGCTGGCCGCCGACGCTGATCTCGCCGCTGCGTGCCGGGAGCGCGCCGCCGACGAGGTAGGGGACCTCCTCGAACCCGCCGCCCGCCAGCCCCGTGATGCCCACGATCTCCCCGTGCCCGATGCTGACGGTCAGGTCCCTGACGACCTTGCCTGACAGCCGCCTGATCTCGGCCACGCAGGCAGCGGCCGCCGGACGCTGGCGCGGCGTGTGGGCGCCCTGCTCGTAGCCGAGCAGCAGGCGCGCCAGGCCCGCCTCGTCGAGTTCGGCGGCGGGCACGCCCGCCGCCACCACGCGCCCGTCGCGCAGCACGGTGATGCGGTCGCAGACCTCGAGCACCTCTTCGATGCGATGGCTGACGAGGACCGCGGCGGCGCCCTCGTCGATGACGGCGCGCAGCAGCTCGTAGAAGTGCTGCAGCGTGCGGCGTGTCAGCGCGCGCGTCGCCTCGTCGAGCAGGATCACCCCCTGGCCGGGCTCGTAGTCCTGCAGTGCCCGAGCGATGCCCACCGTGGCGCGGTGCTCCGCCGACAGCTCGCGGACCGGGCGGCGCAGGTCGATCGTCTGCCCCAGCCGCTCGAAGACCGCCGCCGCCTGCTGGCGCTCGTATGACCAGCGGATGCGGCGGGTCCACCGCGCGGCGCCCAGCCGGCCCATCCGCATGTTCTCAAGGACGCTGAACTCCGGGATCAGGCCAAGGCTCTGGTGCACGACCGCGATCCCGTGCCGCTGGAGCTCGGACACGCGCAGCGGCAGCCGCACCTCGCGCCCGTCCACCTCGAGCCGCGCGCCGGGATCCGGCGCGTGGTAGCCGCTCAGGATCTTCATCAGCGTCGACTTGCCCGAGCCGTTCTGCCCGACGAGCCCGTGCAGCTCTCCCGGCCGCAGGTCGAGGCCGACGTCGGTCAGCGCCCGCGTCGCCCGGAACGTCTTCGATACCCCGGTCGCGCGGAGCCGGAGCGCCGCCGCAGGCGGCGCTCCGGCTCCGTCCCGCAGATGCGAGTGCGGGAGGCTCGCAAAGCTCATCGCACGCTCACTTGACGCCCCACAGGGTCTCGAACTGCTGCTGGTAGCTGGTCGAGCCGAACCAGGCACCCGAGGCGAGGGCGGCGTTGGTGAGCTGGATGCTGCCGATGTTCGCCGACGTGAACAGCCGGATCGGGATCGAGTAAGTCACCGCCGCCTCGCCCAGTGCCATCCGCATCGCCTCGTCGGCGTCGATCCACCCGTTGTACACCTGGTTGTCGGCGACCTCCGCCTTCACCGTCGAGCTCGACGAGGCCACGTCCTGCAGGCCGGACAGCGCCGCGGCGCTCGCCGCCATCTGGACGCGGGACGTCGCGGACGCCTGCTGGATTCCCTGGATGACGTACGAGACGTACTGGTCGTACTGCGGGGATATGTAGTCGATGTCCGGGTTCTTGAGCAGGGCCGCGCTGATCATCGACGGAAGGTCCTGCTCGTTGGAGGAGGAGAACTTCAGCAGCGTCGTCTTGCAGCCGGGGCAGTACTGCGTGATCTCGGGCAGCGCGTACTGCGCGGTCGCCGCCGCAGACGTCGGCGAGTCGGTCGCCTCGAGCTCGAGAACGTCGGCCTTGCCGTCCGAGTTCGCGATGATCCAGTCCTGGGCGATCTGGTACTGCTGGTTGTTGCCCGAGATGTAGGCGATGTTCGGCCCGGTCGGCCGGCCCGCGGTCACGTTCTGGTCCGTCACGACCACCCCGATCCCCTTGGCGCTGGCCGCCTTGAGCGCGCTCGCGGTCAGCTGGAACGGGATCGCGTCCGTCACGATCGCGGCGGCGCCCGCGCCTGTCGCCTGGTTGACGCAGGAGACGAACTGCGACGGGTTGAAGTTGCCGCTGCACACGTTGAGTTTGACGCCGACGGTCGCCAGGGCGGTCTTCATCGCCGCGGCGGTGATCGCGAACGCCGGCACGTCAGAGCTGATCGGGATGTAGTAGATCGTCTTGCCGCGCAGCTTGGACAGGTCCGTGATCGGCGTCGTGGGCACGGGCGCGGAAGGTTCCGCCATGGCGGCAGCGATCTGCTGCTCGGCGTACGCCACCCCCGCCGGGGTGGTGCTCGTCGGGGTCGCGCTCGGCGTGGTGGTTGTGGTGACCGAGGACGACGAACTCGACGAACTCGACGAGCACGCCGCCACCGCCAGCGTCGTCGCGGCGAGCATCGCGACGGCCGTCATGGTCCTGACCGCGGCTCTCGATGCCGGCCGCGTGCCTGATATTTCGTTATAGCGCTGCACGACCCCTCCTCCTATTTTTACCTTCGTAGGCTTTTCTCGGGATTGATAACTCAGAATTGACCGCATGTGACCGCCCATTGCGATCGCCAGGGCGCCGGCCCTGCGGGTGGCCGCTTAGATAAGTCGTCGATGCAGGAGCGTGGCGACCGTTACCGCGACGACGAGCGTCGCGCCATAGAACACATCGGACACCCAGCCGGCCACGCCGAGTAGCTCAAGGCCCAGGATTCCTGTGGCAAGAAAGTAGATCGCCACGAAGGTGCCGATCGGATTGAACCGGCCCGGCTGGATCACGGCGGTTCCCAGCATCACCGTGGCGAATGTCGGAAGGAGATAAGTCGCGCTTGAGTTTGGGTCGAACCCTCCGATTCCCGCGCTGGTAAGCATCCCGCCGAGTCCGCATAGGAGTCCGCCCATGACGAACGCCCCGAAACGAATCCGGTTGACCCGGATACCGCTGAGGCGGGCCACTTCCGGATTTGCGCCGACGAATCGCATGCGCCGTCCCAGCGGGGTGCAGCCGAGGATGTAGGTGAAGATGAGCACGAAGGCGACCCCGTAGTAAAACGAGACCGGCAGGCCGAGGACGTCCTTGAGGTCGATCGACGCGAAGGAGCTGCTCAGCCCGACAACCTCGCCGAGGTGCGATATCCACAAGGTCAGGCCCAGGATGAGGGTCCCCGAGCCGAGGGTCACGACGATCACGTTGACGCCGAAGTAGACGATGAGAACGCCGTTGAAGGCGCCGGCCGCCGCCGCCGCCGCGACCGACACCACCGACGCCGCCGCCACATTCCATCCCTCGTTGACGACCAGCACGGGGATCATCGTGGCGGTCAGGCCGAGCACCGAGCAGATGGACAGGTCGACGTACTCGCCGATGATCATCGTGCACAGCAGGCCGAGCGTCAGGAAGACGAGCGTCTGCTGCGAATCGAAGATCGTCTGGAATGTCGGGCCCCGGAAGAACAGGCCGGGTTCGGCCAGCGAGTAGATGACGATCATGATGACCCAGATCCAGATGATCGCCGTGCGGGGCGCGAACTCCCTGACGAACGCGACGCCAGGGCGCTGCCGGGTCGGCGCAGCGGGGGCCGTTACCTCGCCGATCACGGAAACTGGCTCTTCCATCGCGTGGCCCTCCTGCCTCGTCGGGACGTTCACGTCAGTCACCTGCCGCACATCGCGTCACATGCGGCGATGCTAGGGCTCAGGGCGGAAGACGGGCGCGCCTGCACAGGTACTCCCAGGTACGGAGCAGGTAGGCGCCGGACTCCGTGTGCGCGTACCGCTGGCCTGGCTCCCGCAGCGCCTGGTCAACGCCGCCCGCGGCCGTCGCCAGGATCTGCAGGCGGCAGGCGCGCTCGAGCAGGACGGCGCTCGTGACCGCGGCGGCCACACTCGACCCGACGGCGACGATGCCGTGCCCGACCAGGAACAGCGCGCGGGCCCGGCCGAGGCATTCGGCCACGGCCTTTCCAAGCTCGGGAGTTTCGATCAGCCCTACAGGGACCTCGAAGCGCGGGACGCCGGCCGCGAAAATCCCGGCGCTGTTCGAGAACGCGTAAAGAGGCCGCCCGGCGGCGGCGAGCGCGATGGCGTGCGGGGGATGGCAGTGCACCACGCTGTCGATGTCGTCGCGGGCCCGCAGCACCTCGGCGTGGATGGGGTACTCGCGGGGCGCTGCATATGACCCGGAACGGCGGCTCCCGTCGAAATCGATGAGAATAACGTCCTCTTCTGAAACCTCGTCAAATCCCCGCGGACCCGCTTTGAGCCAGATTCCGTGGCCTTCCCGATCCCGCCGCGAAACATGTCCCCAGACAGGATCGCCGTGGTCGCCCGATCCGAGAACGCGGCAGCCGGTGACGATTTCGTCCGCCGGCCCCGGCAGGCGTTCCGCCGTCATGCCCGTCCTCGTGCGCTCATTGACAGATATCCTTCTTTACAGATCGTCGGGCGGATCCGGGTCACGCCTTTATTGCATGCGTCGTTTATTCCTGTGAATGGGAGGTTACCGCGCCCGTCACAAGCGTTCCTGCAACCTAAGCTTGCAGCGCGCGGCTATCGCGAAGGCTCAGATTTCGTTGCCCCAGTAGTAACGCGCGACGGTCTCGACGAGGAGCAGCTTGGCCCGCTGCTCCGCCTCGCTCATCAGCGGCCGGCCGGCCGACTGGGCGAACCCGCCGTTCGTCGCTATGGCTATGTCGTCCTCTGTGCGCTCGTCGACCACCGGGTCCACGCGGTCAAGCAAGGCATCGACGGCCTCCGGCTCGGGCACCGACACGTCCACCACCCCGAGGCTCAGCACCAGTCCGGGCTTGATCCGCTCCAGCGGCAACCGGGCGGCCGCGGGCTCGGGGAAGTCTACGCAGAGCCGGTGGAACGGGATCTCGTCCACCAGGGTGTCGACCGCCTTCGGTTCGTAGCCGCTCCCGGTCGTCGGCAGCGGGCCCGAGTCGGTGAGGTCAAGGCCGGTCCGGAACGTCTCCGGCACCGCGATGCCGGCGACCGCCGCCCGGTCCGCCTCGATCAGCGCGTCGAGCACCGCGTCGACATCGAGGCCGGCGGCGGTGAGCCGCTCCCGCCCGGCCACGGTGAGCAGCGGCGGGTACAGCGGGTTGCCCAGCCCGACGTAGGCGACCCCCTGCGCGGCAAGCGCCTCGATCTCAGCGCGGATGATGGCCGCGAGCGCCGCGCCGCGGGCGCGCACCGCGTCGATGTCCGCGGTGCTCGCAGCCGGCGAGCCCGCCGCCGCCAGGTAGCCGGGGGACGGGAGCGCGACGAAAACCGGACGGTCGACGGTGGCCAGGACCAGGGCGGCCTCATGGCCGGCGAGGCGCCCGCCGGCCAGCGGCGCATCCGGCGCGGTCCTGCGGCGGGCGGCCGGGATCCCGGCCGCGTCGGCGAGCGGCGCGGGCCCGCTGACGGCGCCGAAGCCGCCGACCCGGTCCAGGACCACGGATTCAAAGTGCTCGCGGCGGAACTGCCCGTCCCCGATGACGGCCAGGTCCTGCCGGCGCTGCCAGTGCGCCGCCGCCTCCACGGCCTCGTCCTCGGCCGCCGCCAGGGCCGCGGCGTCGCCGCTGGCGCGAGCGGCGAGCAGCGCCGTCGGCCGGACCAGGCTGCCGTGATGGTCGATGTGGTACTTGTAGTCGTTGGCCATGCCGTCCTCCGTGCTGTCCGCCGCGGGCGATGAGTCAACGCGCCCGCGCGCCTGCCCACTGCGGGAAGTCCAGGTCGAAGCCCGCCGCCCTGAGCACCTCTTCGCAGATCTTCTGATCCTCATCCGGTGTCCCGCCGGACACCCCAAGGCCGCCGAGGATCGCGCCGTCGCGCTTGATCGTGTAGCCGCCCTTGGTGGCCACGATCGGGTGCTTGCCCATCCGGCCGACCTGGCTGAAGAAGACGGGGTCGGAGTCGCGCCAGTTCTCCAGCATCTCGGTCGGCCGCTGCATGACGGCGGCGGAGTACGCCTTGGACAGCGCGATGTCGGGCGTCATCGGCCGCGCGCCGTCCATCCGCTCGACCAGCACGACGAAGCCGCCGTAGTCGACGACGGCGACGCTCACCGCCTTGCCGAGCGCCTCGGCGTGCCTGCGGGCGTCGTCGGCGAGGGTGCGCGCATCCTGGAACGGCAAGGTCATGCCGGCACCCCGGTCATCGGACGGCGCGCGCCCTTGAGGGCGGTTGCTCGCTGGTTCATCAGTTCCTCCCGCGCCCGCGATGGGGCAGGTCCGTGCGTTTGCCGGGTTTCGTGCGGGTCAGCCTATTTCGGATCGGGAAGCCGGATCAACGGCGGGAAGCCACGGCCGGCGAACTCTAATGATTCGCGGTTAACCCCACGTCGCGCGCGCCGCGCCGGCGACGAGCCGCAGCTTGGCGAACTCCTCCCCTGGGGTCAGCAGGTTGCCGCCCTCGGCGACCGAGGCGAAGCCGCACTGCGGGCTGAGCGCGAGGTTGTCGAGCGGAACGAACTTCGCCGCCTCGTCGATCCGGCGCGCGAGCGCCTCCTCCCGCTCGAGCTCCGGGGCCTTCGAGCTCACCAGCCCGAGGACCGCCACCTTGTCTTTCGGCATGAACCGCAGCGGCTCGAACCCGCCCGCGCGGTCGTCGTCGTACTCGAGCAGGAACCGGTCCACGGGCAAGGCGGCGAACAGCTGCTCGGCGATCGGCTCGTAGTCGCCTTCACCCAGCCACATGCTGGACCGGTTGCCGCGGCAGACGTGCATGCCGATCGTCACCCCGGCGGGTCGTGCCACGCCCTCGACGGCGGCGATGTCGGCGTTCAGCGCCCGCTCGAAGCCATCGGCGTCGGCGCCTGCCCGCGCGCCGAGGAACGCACCGTAGCCGGGGTTGTCGAGCTGCACGTAGCGCACCCCGTCCGCGATCAGCGCCTCGATCTCCGCCCTGGTTATCGCCGCCACCTGCGCCGCGAGTTCCTCGCGGGAGGAGTAGAACCTGTCGGTCTCGCCGTCCTTCCAGTACCGGTCCGCGAGGAACCCCGGCGCGATCAGCGTGGCCTTGACCGGGGCGGACGTGAGGCTGCGCACGTACGCCGCCTCGCCGGCCGCG
Organism: Trebonia sp.; assembly: GCF_030042015.1. Lineage (GTDB taxonomy): Bacteria > Actinomycetota > Actinomycetes > Streptosporangiales > Streptosporangiaceae > Trebonia. Next base: position 18,331 of record NZ_JASIAL010000210.1, read on the forward strand.
AGCCGCTCGCGCTGCCTGATCGGGCCGGTGACGAAGTAGGCGTTGCTCGGCAGCTTCGTGACGCCCTCGCTCGTGTGCCACGGCATGTCGAACACCCGCATCGTGATCCCGTCGACCGCCTGCCCGAACCCGGAGCGGAAGTCGCCGCGCCGGAACTCGCCGTCGGTGACGACATCGATCCCGGCCGCTTCCTGCATCCGCACGGCCTCGGCGATCGCCGCGTCCTCCGCCGCCCGCAGTTCGCCGGCCGTGATCTCCCCTGCCGCGAGCCGCCGCCGCGCCTTGAGCAGCGCCGGCGGCCTGAGCAGGCTGCCCACGTGGTCGGCGCGGAACGTTGCCTCATCAGCCATCGTCAGGTCTCCTCCCTCGCAGGCCACGCTAGCCACGGCAGCTCCGGGCGCCAGAGCCTGTCTCGAAACGTAAGGATTCACAATCATTTGCCCGAACGAACGGTGGCGCCTGCCGAGCGCCGCGTCCTGCCCGATAGGGTTCAAGGCATGAAGGTGGGCTTGCACATCTCGAACTTCACATGGGACGGCGGTGCGGCCGAGCTGCGGTTCCGGATGGCCGACATCGCGCAGCGGGCGGAGCAGACGGGCGTCGACCGGATCAGCGTGATGGACCACGTCTGGCAGATCGGTCCGCTCGGCCCGCCGGAGTACGCGATGCTCGAGGCCTACACGGCGCTGGGCTGGCTGGCCGCCAAGACCGAGCGGGTCAAGCTGCTCGCCATGGTGACAGCCGTGGTGTACCGGGAGCCGGGGCTGCTCGCCAAGGCAGTGTCCACGCTGGACGTGCTGTCCGGCGGCCGCTCGATCCTCGGCATCGGGGCGGCGTGGAACGAGGACGAGGCGCGCGGGCTCGGCCTGCCGTTCCCGCCGACCGCGGAGCGGTTCGAGCGCCTTGAGGAGGCGATCCTCATCTGCAAGCAGATGTGGAGCGATGACGAGGGGCCGTTCGAGGGCAAGCACTACCACCTGGCCCGCACGCTGAACTCCCCGCAGCCGCTGCGCCGCCCGCACCCGCCGATCCTGATCGGGGGGTCGGGGGAGAAGAAGACGCTGCGGCTCGTGGCCAGGTACGCGGACTCGTGCAACATCAACGTCTTCGACCCGGTGGTAGCGGCGCACAAGCTCGACGTGCTGCGCCAGCACTGCGCCGACGTGGGCAGGAACTACGACGAGATCGAGAAGACCGCGCAGACCCGCTTCAACCTCGGCGAGAACGGCGAGCACGTGCAGCAGACGATCGAGAACCTGCACGCCATGGCCGAACTCGGCTTCACGGTCGCCCACGGCTCGCTGATCAACGTGAGCAGGCCCCGCCAGTTCGACCTGTTCGCCGAGCGGATCATCCCGGCCCTGGAAAAGTTCTAGACACCGCTGCCCGCGCGACCGCAGCGCCGCCAGAATCATGATTTTGATATATCGTGATACCGTCATGATGACTGGCGGGAGGCGGCCGAATGAGACAGGGAAGACCACCGGGCGGACGTGACCGCCACGGGCATCACCGCGGCTGGGCCGGCGGCCGGGTTCCCAGGGGCAACGTGCGCGGGCTGCTTCTCGCCGCCCTCGTGCAAGGCCCCGCGCACGGGTACGAGCTCATGCGCCGCCTTGAGGAACAGGCAGGCGGCCTGTGGCGGCCAAGTCCGGGATCGGTGTACCCGCTGCTGCAGCTGCTCGAAGACGAGGGACTTGTGCGCGGGAATGACGAGGAAGGGCGGAAGGTTTACGAGCTGACCCCGCAGGGGCGGGCCCAGGCCGACGACAGCCGGCTCCGTGACCTGGCCGTCGGCCCGTCCGCGGCGACCGCGCACCTGGACTTGCGAGCCGAGATCCAGCGGCTGCATTCGGCCGCACGCCAGGTCGGAACGGCGGGTGACGCCGCGCAGGTCGACCAGGCGGTGACGATCGTGCGGAACGCCCGCCAGGCCCTGTACCGCCTGCTCGCCGACCAGTAGCCCTAACGTGCCCGAGCGAAAGGAAATCGCGTGACTTCTCCAGCCTCGCCCGCCTCTTCGGGCCGCGAAGGCCGTCCGCGGCGGCGCAAGCCGCCACGCCCCGTCGAGGTGGTGTCGGTGTCGCGGATCGCGCCCCGGCTGGTGTCGGTGTGGGTCGGCGGTGACGCGCTCGAGGGATTCCAGCTCGACGCGCCCACGTCGCACATCAAGGTCTACCTGCCCGTCCCAGGCCAGGACGCGCCCGTCTTGCCCGTGGACACGCCCGACGGGCCGGCCTGGCCCGACGGGGACGCGCCGCGGCCGGCGGTGCGCACCTACACGCCGCGGCGCTTCGACCCGGCAAGCCGCACGCTTGAGGTGCAGTTTCTGCTGCACGGGGCGGGTCCGGCGTCGGAGTGGGCGGAGCGGGCCGGCGTCGGCGACAGGCTCGCGGTCGCCGGCCCCGGCGGGCGGTTCATGATGGACTCTTCCGTCGAGCACTGGTGGATCGCCGGCGACGAGAGCGCCATCCCCGCCGTCGGCACCCTGCTCGAGGCGCTGCCGGACACGGCCAGTGCGGAAGTGCACCTGGAGGTGGCCGGCGCCGACGACGAGATCGAGTTTTCCAGCCCGGCGAAGACGGCGATCACCTGGCACTACCGGCGCGCCCCTGACGCCTGGGGCGCCGAGCTTGACGAAGCAGCTCGCAGCGCCGCCATCGCCGACGGCGGGATGGTCTGGGTGGCCTGCGAAGCCGCGGCGATGCGCGCCATCCGCAGGTACCTGCTCGCCGGCCGGCGGGTGCCGGCCAGTTCGCTGGTGACCAGGGGCTACTGGCGGGCCGGCGACGCCAACTACCCGGACCACGACTACGGAGAGGACGACCTCCCCGGCCGCTGAGCCGGGCTGCTCGTAATCGCGCGGATCCGGAAACCTTATGTTGTGATTCGTGCATTTGAAAGACGCGGCCACCTTATATCGATATCGCCGAATGCTTTGCGTGCCCTGGATGCAGTCGTAGTCAAATCTTTCGCTTCGCGCATGCTGTTGAATCGCTGCGACAAGATCAGGCGCGACATGAGCCTCCTGGAGAACAACGATGTGTCGACGGCGACGTCTGTCACTAATGGTTGCGGCAGCGGCGATCTTGACGGCGGTCGCGGGTTGCGCGGGCGGTTTCGGCTCGTCGCCCGCGGGCCCGCTGGAGAAGACCAGCGTGGTCGTCGACGTGTTCCCGAGCATCGACACCGCCGGCCTGTACATCGCCCAGATGGACGGGCTGTTCCGGGCCCAGGGGCTGAACGTCACGATCAAGTTCGCGGAGACAAGCCAGGCTACCGTCACCGGCATAGAAAAGGGGAGCTACGACATCTCGAGCGCCGACTACGTGACCTATACCTATAACGAATTGGCTTGCTCGTGCCTGCGCATCATTGCCGAAGCGTCCTTCCTGCAGCCGGGCGAACTGGTGATGCTCGTCGGAGCGCATTCGCGGATCGGGTCGGTCCCCGGCCTTGTGGGCAAGACGATCTCCGTCGCCGCGCCGAACGACATCGCCACGCTCCTCGTCCGCTCCCTGCTCGCGGACTACGGGGTCTTGCCGAGCCAGGTGCATTTCAAGCCGGGCGTGCCGCTGCCGGCCGCCGGCGCGCTCCTGGCCAAGGGCCTCGTCGACGCGGCCCCGGTCCCGCAGCCCTTCGTCAGCCTCGACGAGGAGCAGTACGGCCTGCAGGAACTCGCCGACCTGGATCAGGGCGCGACAGAGAACTTCCCGCTCCAGGGCTTCGCCGTCACGCAGGCGTGGGCCACAAAATACCCCAACACCTTGCGCGCGTTCGTCACGGCGCTCGAACAGGGGCAGCAGATCGCCGACACCGACCGCAGCGCGGTCGAGAAGGCGGTGGAGAAGTTCCTCGGCGTCCCGCCGGTGACGGCGGCCCTCATCTCGCTGCCCGAGTACCCGCTGTCGATCGACCCCGTGCGGCTGCAACGGGTCCCGGACGCGATGGTCCTGTTCGGCCTCCTGCCGAAGAAGGACGCCTCGTTCCGGATGAGCAGCATGATCGGGTGAGAGCACGCGAGAGCTAAGACTCCCGCGCGCGCAGTACCGCCGTCCCTAACGGCGCGGGCCGCTTTTGTTGCCGCCACCAAAGACCGTCTGACGGGCCAAGTTGCCCCGTGTCAGGCCGTGTGCTTGGCCATAACATAACGGGCAGGTTGGGCTACGAGATATCGGGAAGGGCGGTACGTGAACACCCTGCTTGAGGACTTCTCGTTGGAGATGACGGGCAAGGACGCCGCGAGGCTCGAGGAGGCGCGGCACGCGATCCCGCCAGGAACCCGGATCAACGTGACCTTTCTTGAGAACGAGGAGCCCCGGATGCGGCTGGACGCCGCGCGGGCGGTCAAGCGGTCCGGCTTCGTCCCCGTGCCGCACATCTCAGCCCGCAGGCTGCGGTCACAGGCGATGCTCGAGGAGTACCTCACCGCGCTCTCGGCGGACGGCGCCAGCGAGAACGTGCTGGTCATCGCCGGTGACCCGACAACGCCGCTCGGGCCATACGACGACGCCCTGGCGGTGATCGAGTCCGGGCTGCTCCAGAAGTACGGGGTGCGGCACGTTGGCGTCGGCGGTTACCCGGAGGGACATCCCGCGATCGCCGATTCGGTGCTGTGGTCGGCGCTTGAGCGCAAGGCCGCGACGCTGGCGAGCCTCGGCCTGCCCGGCGCGGTCATCACGCAGTTCGGCTTCGACGTCGACCCGGTCCTGAAGTGGCTCGAGGCGGTGCGTGAGCGCGGCATCGACCTGCCGGTCCGGGTCGGGGTGCCCGGGCCGGCCGGGGTGCGCAGGCTGCTCTCCTACGCGGCCCGCTTCGGCGTCGGCACGAGCGCGGGGATCGCGAGGAAGTACGGATTCTCGATCACCAACCTCATGGGCACCGCCGGGCCGGACCGGTTCATCCGGGCGCTCGGGGAGGGCTACGACCCCCAGCGTCACGGTGAGGTCAGGCTGCACTTCTACACGTTCGGCGGCCTGGCGGCGACGGCGGACTGGATCGCCGAGTTCCGCCGGCGCGAACTGGCCTGACGGCGGCCCGGCCGTCCTCCCTGGGGGTAGCTGACGAACGCCACCAGGCGCGTACCGGCGGCCCCCGAAGGGGGTGGTGCGGGGGCCGTCGGCACTGATGGGGACGACGCGCATGCCCGCGCGGTTGCGGCCGGCCCCGGCGATCCGCTAGCCGCCCACGCTCGAGCGACTTTCCGCGTACGCCTTGAGCGCGGCGATCGTCCGCAGGTTCTCCTTGTCGAAGCGCGCGGTGATGACCGGCCGCAGCGGGCGGAACACGACCGGCAGCGTGATGTCGAGGACCAGCCAGCGGCTGACCTGGGTGGCGGTGGCGCCGTCGCCGGGCTCAAGCGAGTAGTGGATGTGCACGTCGATCGACGCCCTGAGCCGGCTGACGTGAATCGTGTGCCGGAAGTCGAGCGAGCCAGGCGGCTGGAAGCCGGTCACCGTCCCCCACCAGTCCTTGCCAGGCTCGCCCGGCTTCCCGTCGTGGTATCGGGTGCCCCGCCGCACCGGGTACGGCTCGACGTCCGTCGTCGCCCCGTACTGGCCGGAACCGGGGAGCCAGTCGCCATAGTTCGGCATGTCGGAGAGCAGCTGGAACAACAGCCCGGGCGGAGCGCTGATCGTCGTGGCGTAGAACTTGTGCCACTGGGTCTTCGCCATGAGCCAACGCTAGTCCTGCCGCAGGTCCGCATTGCGTTCGGCGGTCCTCACCGTGAGCGTTCCAGCGCCCGCGAAGGCGCCCGCGGTTTGCCTGGCACCGCGGCGTTGATGAAGGCGGCGATCGGGATGGCGGCGGCCAGCAGGATGGCCGTGCCCCAGATCATGGCCACGCTGAACCCGTGCACGGTGGCCGCCGCCGTGCCCGCCGCGGCGTGCGCGCTGAGGTAGCTGGCGGTAGCCGCGGCGGCGATCGTGTTGAGCAGCGCGGCGCCGATCGAAGAGCCGAGCTGGCCGGTGGCACTCGTCCCGGCCCCGGCGGCACCGGTGTCGGCGGGCAGCACGCCGCGCAGCGCGATGCCGAGCGTGACGGGTCCGGCGACGCCTGTGCTGATCCCCTCGATGATCATGGCCAGCAGGATCAGCGGCACGTACCGGCTGTCCGGCGTGAGCCAGACCAGCGGCAGCAGCCCGAGGGCTTCCACCGCGATGCTGCCGCTGACCAGCCACCTGGGCGGCACCCGCCGGGTCAGCCAGGGCGCGAGCAGCGCCGAGCCAAGGCCGGCGCCGACGGCGAACGGGACGAGGGCGAGCCCGGTGGTCAGCGCCGGATACCGCATGACCGACTGCAGCTGGTAGGTGAGGATCAGCATGATCCCGAACGTGCTGAGGGCGTTCACGACCAGCCCGATCAGCCCCCACCCGCGGTTGCGGTCAAGGACGACGCGCATCGGCAGCAGCCGGTCGGCATGCCCGGCCTGCCGTGCGACGAACCAGGTGAGCGTGACCACGGCGACCGCGAGCGAGCCAGCCACCTGGACCGAGTCCCAGCCGTACGACGCGGCCTCGCCAAGCCCGTAGATCAGGGCGACCATGCCCGCCGTGGCGAGCAGGGCGCTGAGCACGTCGATGCGGATGTTCGGGCGCTTGGGAAGCTGCGGCAGGACTCGCGGGGCGCCCGCGAGCGCGACCGCCGACAGCGCCACGTTGACGTACAGGCACCACCGCCAGCTCAGCAAGCTCGTGAGCACGCCGCCGAGGACGAGCCCGACGGCCAGCCCGGCGGTCAGCGTGGCGGTGAAGATGCCGAGCACCCGCGCCCGCTCGTCGTCGTCGTTGTACACGGTGATCAGCAGGGATTTGGTCGACGAGACGAGCAGCGCGCCGAACGCTCCCTGGACGGCCCGCGCGGCGATGAGCATGGCGCCGTTCACCGCGGCGCCCCCGCACGCCGACGCGATCGCGAAGCCCGCCACGCCGATGATCAGCGTGCGCCGGGCGCCGAACCGGTCGGCCAGCCGCCCGCCAGGCAGCAGCAGCCCGGCGAGCGCCAGCGTGTACGCGGTCACCACCCACGGCCGCTGCGCGGTGGACATCCCCAGGTCACGCTGCACCGAGGGCAGCGCCACGAACATCACCGTGGTGTCGAGGACCGCCATCAGGTGCGCCGACGCGATCACCGCAAGCGGCCACCAGCCTCGCCGTGCCATGACCCCTCCTCTAAGAGACATGCGTATCCTAATTAGATACGATCGTATCCTAAGCTTGATGAGGCTAAGATGCAACTGTCTCTTAAAGGAGGGAACCGTAGAGTGGCCCAGCACACCGGCGGGCAGACCCGGCGGCGCGGCGCGGCCCTGGAGGCGGCGCTGCTCGACGCCGCCTGGGCCGAACTCCAGTCCGTCGGCTACGCCGCCCTCACGATGGAGGCGGTCGCCGGCCGCGCGGGCACCAGCCGGGCGGTCATCTACCGCCGCTGGCGCAACCGCCCCGAGCTGGTGATCGCCGCGATGCGCCGCCACCTCCCGATGCTCTCCGGCGACATCCCCGACACCGGCAGCCTTCGCGGCGACGTCCTTGCCGTCCTGCGCCGCGAGTCGCAGCGGCTGGCCCAGGTAGGGCCGGAAACCGTCTACGGCCTGCTCGGCGAGTACCTGAGCAACGCCGACGCCTTCGGCCGCGTCCAGGACGAGGTGCTGCACATCGGCGCCGGGGTCATGACCGCGATCCTGAACCGCGCCGCCGCCCGCGGCGAAGCACGTCCCGGCGTCCCCCTTCGTGTCGCGACCCTGCCGACCGACCTGTTCCGCCACGAGCTCTTCCGGTACCGCACTCCGCCGGGCGAGCAGGTGATCGAGGAAATCGTCGACGAGGTGTTCCTGCCGCTTGTCGCGGTCTCAGCTCCTGCGGGCGGCGGGGACGTCCGGCCCTACCCTGGGGCGGGTGGTTTGGCGCATGATCAACGTGTAAACCGGTGAAACGAGAGGGAGGAACCCGATGGCCGCACAGCCGGCAGGCGACCAAGCCAGGATCGTGGTGGGCGTGGATGGCTCGGACTCGTCGAAGGCCGCGCTGGCCTGGGCGGTGCGGCAGGCGGCGCTGACCGGCGCCGTGGTTGACGCGGTGACCGCGTGGCAGATCCCCAGTAGTTACGGATGGGTCCTGGTCGAGGACGGGCTCGACCTGGAGCAGTTGGCCGCCTCGATGCTCCAGACGGCGATCGCCGAGGCGGCAGGCCAGCAGCCGGGCGTGGCGATCCGGCCGGTGGTGGTGCATGACAACGCGGCGCGAGCGCTGCTCGACACTGCCAAGGGCGCGGAGTTGCTCGTGGTCGGCAGCCGTGGCCACGCCGGGTTCACCGAGGCGCTGCTCGGCTCGGTCGGGCAGTACTGCGTGCACCACGCCGAGTGCCCGGTCGTCATCGTCCGCAGTCCGCACGCCCAGGGAGCCGACTCCTGAGCTGACGCTTAACCGCTTTCGCGCACTGTGGTCCGCCAGAGCATCACTGTCATCTCTGGCAAACGGCATCGCCCCCATGCGGGGTAAGTTCGCGTCAGATGTAGGTGTACGACATCTGGCCCAGTGTGCCCGACTTGCCGGTTGCGTGCTCCTCACCTCACGTAACCGTCTATATTGCGTGCTGGGTGCACTCGGATTACTTCCGGGGGAGACGGTCGCCAGGGTCGCTAGCCGTCTTGTTGATGTGCCGCCAAGCAAATGCAACTGGGAGCAGTGAGTTAACCGTGTGCGCTGTGGCCGGGCACGGGCTTCATGGAGGTGGGGGGCGTGAGCCTGAGCCCACGGGAACACGAGATCCTGGGCCGGATAGCCAGCGAACTGACCGGTTCGGACCCTAAGCTGGCGTCGCTGGCAGCCGGGTTCAACCGGCTGATGGCAGGTGAGGAGATGCCTTCCCGCCGGCCGCTCGCGAGCGTCCGTCATCGGGGCCGCCCCCGCCGCCGAGCCCGGTACCGGCGCAGGACGCGCCATTCCGTCCGGGCATCGTGGTTCTTCGCGGCTGTGTGGTTCCTCACATCGCTAGGAATGATCGTTGTCGCCCTGGTGCTGACCTTCGTGACCCCGGCGGCCGCCAGCACCCGAGATTGCTCGCAATGGTGGGCGGCGGTCAGTTGCGCGGGCACGCGGTCGGCCACGGTGCCAGGTCAGTCGGCCAGGTCGGGATCCTAACCTCGGGCGGCACCGGAGCCGCCGCGGGCAACGTGTTCCGCGCAGTCGACGCGCAAGTCCGACGTGCTCATCGGGTACCCGTAGTAGGCGCAGCGGTGCCGGGCCGGCCAGGCGCCCGGCGCGGACCCCCGCTCGAAATGCCCGCAGGTGGTGCAGGTCCGCGCCACGCTGAGCATGCCCGCCGCGTGCATCCGCTCGAGCAAGTCAAGCAGCGTCGACAGCAGCCCCTCGCCCTCCGAGCGCGACAGGCCCGAGCTCGCGACCTCCGCGGGCGCGGTCCAGCGGGCCACGGAATGCGCCACGGCCCGCCCGGCGGCCGTGAGCCCCAGCACGTGCCGCCGCCGGTCCGCGGGGTCCGGCGACCGGTCGATCAGCCCCTTGCGCGCAAGCGCTGACAGCGCGTCGCTCATCGTCGGATCGGCGACGTCGAACTCGCGCGCGAGCTCACCGGCCACCGCGTCGGGCGGCGGGCCGTAGTACAGCCGCACGAGTACCCGCATCTGGGTGGGCGATAGGTCGTGTGCCCCGGCCGCTCGCCGGGCAAGTACCTGCAGGGCGTCGCCGACCCGGTCCAGGGCGGCGACGATCTTGGAGTCCAGCGAGGGATGGCGTTCCTCTGGACTGCCTGGCGGTCTCATGCGCGCTGCATCCTCCAGACTCAAACCGGCGATCACGTGGCAAAACACCTAAATACTTAGGACTCCTTGACATCGTACCCGACAATAGACTAGTAAGTAGATAGACAAAGTAGGAAGTCAGCGGGACCGGCGCCCGCCAGCGCAGCCAGAACAAAGGGGGACAGCGATGCCCAAGCTCTCCCGCAGCGACTGGTACGACTTGTCGCGCGACACAAACTGGACCTTCCGCTACGTCACCGAAGACGCAGTCTTCCCCGAAGAGCTCTCCGGCTCCCATCGCGTCGGCAAAGACCAATGGCTCGCCTGGGACGAGCCGTACAAGGTCTCCTACCGCGAGTACGTGCACAACCAGGTCACCAAGGACACGACCACGTACTCCCTCAAGAACGCGATCAGCCGCTCGAAGGTCTTCGACGAGCTCGACCCGGGCTGGAAATCCGTCATTCTCGCGCACTACGGCGCCATCACGATGCCCGAGTACCTCGCCTCGATCGGCGAGGCCCGCATGGGCCGGTTCGGCAGGGCGGCCGCCTGGCGGAACACCGCGACGTTCGGCACCCTGGACGAGGTCAGGCACGGTCAGATCCAGGCCTTCTTCCCCTACGGCCTGCTGGAGAAGGAGCCCCGCGGCGACTGGGCGCTCAAGGCCTTCCACACCAACAACTGGATCGCGATCGCCGTCCGCCAGCTCTTCGACGACATGTTCGTCGCCAACGACGCGGTCTCCATCGCCCTGCAGCTCACGTTCACGCTGGAGACCGGGTTCACGAACCTGCAGTTCCTCGGCATGGCCGCGGACGCGATCGACGTCGGCGACCTGGAGTTCGGCGCGCTCATCTCCAGCATCCAGACCGACGAGGCCCGCCACGCGCAGCAGGGCGAGCCGACGATCAAGGTGCTGATAGAAAACGGCCACAAGGATTACGGCCAGTTCCTCATCGACCACATGTTCTGGCGCAGCTGGCGCGCGTTCGCGCTGCTCACCGGCCTGTCGATGGACTACTACACGCCGCTTGAGAGCCGCAAGATGAGCTTCAAGGAGTTCATCGAGGACTGGGTCATCAAGCAGTTCACCGAACAGTTCCGCGACTACGGCCTCGACTTCCCCTGGTACTGGGACGAGTTCGTCAAGGAGCTGAGCTGGTACCACCACGCGATCCACACGGTCGTCTGGAACTGGCGGCCCACCGTCTGGTGGAACCCCGACGCCGGCGTCTCACAGGCCGAGCGTGAGTGGCTGGAGGAGAAGTACCCCGGCTGGAACCGCACGTTCGGCCGCCACTGGGACGTGATCACCGAGAACGTCCGGAGCGGCGACATCCCGGCTACCTTCCCCGAGACGCTGCCGCTGGCCTGCAACATCTGCCAGCTGCCCATCGTCCGCGCCGCCGGCGTCCTGGCCGGCGCGCACACCGACCCGGCCCCGCTGCGGCACGTCCACGAGGGACGGCTGTACCTGTTCTGCTCCGAGCCCTGCAAGTGGATCTTCACCCAGCGCCCGGACCGCTTCAAGGGCCACAAGTCGATCGTCGACCGCTTCCTGACCGGCGAGATCAGCCCGCCCGACCTCGGCGGCATCCTCGCCTACATGGGCCTGTCCGAGCCGGAGCAGGGCCAGGACGCCACCGGCTACGCCTGGGCCAACGGCCGCGACGGCCAGCACTAGGGAGACACCCGACATGGCACTGCTACCGCTGAGCGCGACCTTCGATGGCGACATCGTGTCGCTGCTCGTCGCCGTCGACGACGAGGACACCGCCGAAGTCGTCGCGCGCAAGATCGCCCACCACGTCGTCGGGCACCGGGTCGCACCCCGCCAGGCCCCGGTCAGGCTGCGGGCAGGCGGCCGGGTCATAGCTCAAGATCAGCTAGTCCGAACGATCCCGGCCGCTCCCCTGGACCACGTCGAAGCCTTCTTCGATGAGTGAGTGGACCGACGTGGCCACTCTGGACGAGCTATGGGAGGGCGACATCCGCGCGGTCACCGTCGGCGCGGAGCTGATCCTGCTGGCGCACCTGCCCGGCGGCGAGGTGCGCGCCTACCAGGGAGAATGCCCGCACTCACGGTTCCCGCTCGCCAGCGGCGAGCTCGCGGGCGACGTGCTCACCTGCGCGGGCCACGGGTGGGAGTTCGACCTGCGGACAGGTCAGGGCGTCAACCCCGGCAACTGCAGCCTGCAAGCCTTCCCCATCCGCGTGGCTGGGGAGCAGATCTCCGTCTCTATCTCTGGAGTGCGCGCATGAGCGACGAGCCGAAACAACTGGTCGGACCCGTTGTCCGCGGCTTCGATCCGGACATCGTGGACGCGCTGGAAACCGCGCTGGAAAAGGACAACCCGGGGGTGGAGCTCTTCATCGAGGACCGCGCCGGATACGTGCGCATCCACGCGCCCCGCTACCTGCGGGTGACCAGGGCCAGCCTGTCCGAGGCGCTCGGCAGGCCGATCTCACTGCCCGAGCTCGAGCCCGCGATCGCGAGCTTCGCCGGCCGGATGAACTACGTGGGCGATGACGAGCTCGTCTGGTTCCTGGAAAGGGGGGACACCCAATGACAACCCCGGCGACACAGCGGAAGCTGCGCACCTGGTCGATCGCCGACCCCGGGCGCCGCAGGCTCAACGAGTACGAGATCGTCACAGGGAAGTTCCACTACCACTTCGGCAGGCAGCCGGCCCCGTTCGACCTGGACCCGGGCAGCGCGATCAACCAGTGGTACCTGCGCTACCGGGAGGGCTCACCGCTCAAGGCGGCCGACTGGGAGGGGTTCAAGGACCCGGCGCAGCTGTCCTACCGCCGCTACATCGCGCGCCAGCACGACAGGGAGATATACGCCGAGGGGGTCGTCGACCACTTCGAGGCCGCCGACCACGACGCCGGGCTTGATCCGGCCTGGGTCGCCGTCCTCGGGCGGCTGTACCTGCCGGCCCGCTTCGCCTTCCACGTGCTGCAGATGACCAGCCTCTACGTCGGCCAGCTCGGACCGAGCGCGGCGGTCACCAACGCGTCGTTCTTCCAGGCCGCGGACGAGCTGCGCGTCCTGCAGTGGATCGCCTACCGGGCCAAGTCGCTGTCGCTGACGCACGGCGCGGCGCTGGCCGACGGCGCCACCGCCCGCGCGATCTGGGAGGACGACCCTACCTGGCAGCCGGCCAGGCAGGCCCTGGAGACGCTGCTGCTCGCCTACGACTGGGGCGAGGCGTTCACCGCGCTCAACCTGGTGGTCAAGCCGGCGTTCGACGCCTTCGTCAAGGAAGCCTTCGCCGACCTGGCGCTGGCCAACGGCGACGGGCTGACCGCGCAGCTGCTCAAGGAGTCTGGCGTGGACACGACGCGCAACCAGGCCTGGGCCGTGGCGCTGGCCAGGTACGCGATAGCCGCCCGTCCGGAGAATCTTGCAATTATCACCGAATGGGTAGGGAAATGGCAGCCGGCTGCCGACAGCGCGGTCGCCGGCCTCGCGGGGATCTTCACGCAAGCGCCCGTCCCGGCCAGCCCGGAATCGGCGGTCGCCACGGTCACCGCGAGCCTAGGCAACCTCAAGGAGGAGATTCGGTCATGACCGCCACCGACGAGTACCTGCGGAACAACGCCGCGTACGCCGGGCAGTTCACCGGCCCGCTGCCCCTGCCGCCGTCCAAGGGCACCGCCGTGGTCGCGTGCATGGACGCGCGGCTGAACGTCTACGCGATCCTCGGCCTGAACGAGGGGGAGTCGCATGTGATCAGGAACGCGGGCGGCGTGGTGACCGACGACGAGATCCGGTCGCTGGCGATCAGCCAGCGGCTGCTCGGCACGAGCGAGATCATCCTCATCCACCACACCGACTGCGGCATGCTGACCTTCACCGACGACGGGTTCAAGCGCTCGATCCAGGAGGAGACGGGGATCAAGCCGGCCTGGTCAGCCGAGGCCTTCCCCGACCTGGAGGAGGACGTGCGGCAGTCCAAGGCGCGGATCCTCGCCAGCCCGTTCATCCCGCACAAGGAGTCGGTCCGCGG
>NZ_JASIAL010000211.1:0-3476 GCF_030042015.1 Trebonia sp.
ACCCGGGATTCGAGCGTGGTCTGGGTGGGCAGCGTCAGCGGGGTCATCCTGGCCTCGTTGAACGAGGTCAGCACCGGGCCCGCGTACGTGACCCTGGTGGTGTGCTCGACCCGCAGCCGCCAGCCCACGTCAGCCGTCCCGTTCCCAGGCGACCGGCGCCTGGTACTGGAAGTACCGCCTGGCGATCGCCTCGCTGGCCTGCACGCAGGTCTCCTGCAAGGTGGCGAGCAGCTCGGGCAGCTGGGCGGGAAGCTGTTTGGGGTCGGCGTACTCCAGCCTGGTCCGCAGCGTGCCGACCGGACGCCGCGCCGGGTCGTCGATGCCCATCCGGACCGGCCCAGGGCTGAGGTCGGCCAGGCACTCCTCCGCGGTGGCGAGCGCGTGCACGACGCTGCGCGGGAAGAGGCGGTCGAGCAGCAGGAACTCGGCCACCCGGGCGGGCTCGGCGGCCCAGCCGTGCGTGCGGATGAAGCTTTCGTGCGCGCCGCAGGCCCGCAGCAGCACCGGCCAGCCCAGGTCGTCGGGCGCGGACATCCGGGCCAGCAGCAGCCGGGCGGTCATGTCCGCGCGCTCGAGGCTGCGGCCGAGCACGAGGAACCGCCACGCGTCGTCATGGCTCATCGTCGAGTCGGCCAGGCCGAAGAACAGCGCCGCCCGTTCCCTGACGAACCGCAGGTAGATGTGCGGGCCGAGCCGTTCGGCGGCGCGCTTTTGCCCGATCAGGGCGTGGGCGGTGACGTTGAGGCACTCCCACATCTCGCTGGAGATGACCTCGCGGATGCCGCGGGCGCCGGCCCGCGCGCCGAGCATGGCGCCCGCGATCGCGCTCGGGCTGCCGGCGTCGTAGACCAGCCGGAACAGCACGATCCCGATGTCCAGGTCCGCGTCGGTCTCAGGCGCCACCCCCAGGATGGCGAACAGCGCGCGGCACGCCGCGTCCGACCCCGCGCCCGACTCGCCGAGCATCCGGTGCACGTACACGTCGACAAGCCGCGCGGTGTCGTCGGCGCGCTCCACGTAGCGCCCCGTCCAGTACAGGGTCTCGGCGATCCGGCTGAGCAGCTCGGTGTTCACTGGTCCGGTCCGCTTTGCCTCCCGAGGCCGGCGATCTCAGGGCCGTGGCTTGGCGCGGGCGGCGCCGGGATCGCCGCTGCCTTCCGGCGCTGCCTGGCGGCCTTCGCCGCACGCGCGGGCGCCAGCACCCAGGTGTCCTTCGAGCCGCCGCCCTGGCTGGAGTTCACCACGAGCTCGCCCTCAGGCAGCGCCACGCGGGTCAGCCCGCCTGGCAGCACCCAGACGCCGGTGCCGTCGTTGACCGCGAACGGCCGCAGGTCGATGTGCCGCGGCGCGAGCTTCTCCCCCACCAGCACGGGAGAAGTGGACAGCGCCACCGGGCGCTGCGCGATCCAGCCCCGCGGGTTGGCCGCGACCTTGGTTTTCAGGCCGTCCAGCTGCTCGCCTGTGGCCTGCGGGCCGATGACGATGCCGGCGCCGCCGGCCCCGTCCACCGGCTTGAGCACGAGCCGGTCGAGGCGGCCGAGCACCCACGCGAGCACGTCCGGGTCGTCGAGCCGGTACGACTCCACGTTCTCGAGCAGCGGCTCCTCGCCGAGGTAGTAGCGGATCAGGTCGGGCAGGTAGGTGTAGACGAGCTTGTCGTCGGCCACTCCGTTGCCGACGGCGTTGGCGATCGTGACGTTGCCCGCCCGCGCGGCGTTGATCAGGCCAGGGCAGCCGAGCAGCGACTCGGGGCGAAAGTGCATGGGGTCAAGCCAGTCGTCGTCCACCCGCCGGTAGATGACGTCGACGGGCCTCCTGCCGTGGGTCGTGTGCACGTACACCCGGTTCCGCCAGCAGAACAGGTCGCGGCCCTCGACGAGCTCCACGCCCATCAGCCGGGCGAGCAGGGTGTGCTCGAAATACGCGGCGTTGTGCACGCCGGGGGTGAGCACGACGACGAACGGGTCGACGAGGCCGTGCGGGGCGGCGGCCCTGAGCGCGCCGAGCAGCCGGGACGGGTACTCCTCGACCTGGTGGACGCGCTGCTCGGCGAACAGCGCGGGAAAGGTCCTTGTCATGGCGAGACGGTTCTCGATGACGTAGCTCACCCCGGACGGGACGCGGACGTTGTCCTCAAGGACCCGGAACTTGCCGCCCTCGTCCCTGATCAGGTCGATGCCCGCGACGTGCACCCGCACGCCGTTCGGGGGAACGATGCCCGCCACCTCCCGGCGGAACTTCTCGCTCGTGTAGACAAGACGCCAGGGGACGACGCCGTCGTCGAACGCCCGGCCAGGGCCGTAAACGTCGGCGAGGAACGCCTCGAGCGCCTGGACCCGCTGCCTGACGCCGCGGGTCACCAGGTCCCACTCCACGGCGTCGATCACCCGCGGGATCAGGTCCAGCGGGAACGGCCGCTCCTCGCCCGCGTAGTCGTACGTGACCCCCCGGTCGGTGAACACCCGGGCGAGCTGGTCGGCGCGGAACCGCAGCTCACCGGGGTCCATCGGCTGCAGGACCGAGACCAGCGCGTCGTACGCCGCGCGGGGCTTGCCGGGGGCCGCGAACATCTCGTCCCAGGCCTGCGCGAGCCGGTAACCGTCGAAAATGTCCGCCACGGCCTCCAGCGTAGACACCTGCTGTTCCACGTCTATTTCACCAGGTGACGACCATGTTTCCGATTGTTTCCCGAGATATCCGATCCGGGCGGCCGGTCGCATACCGGACGGCGGGACGGGCGTTAACCTGATGGGGAGAGGAAGTGGCAGATGTACATTCCAGCCCATTTCGCGCCGGACGACGCGCTGGTCAGGGAGCTCCTGGATCACCACGGCGCCGCTGACCTGGTGACGCTGACACCGGACGGGCTGGTGGCGACGATGCTGCCGTTCAGCTACGTGCCTGACGCCGGTGAGCACGGAGCGCTGCAGGGGCACGTGGCGCGCAACAACGCGCAGTGGCGGCTGCCCGCCCAGGGCGAGTCGCTGGTGATCGTCCGCGGACCGGACGCCTACATAACACCGTCCTGGTACGCGTCCAAGGCCGAGCACGGCCGCGTCGTGCCGACCTGGAACTACGTGACGGCCCACGTGTACGGCACGCTGGTCGTGCACGACGACGCGGAGTGGACAGAACATCTGGTCCGCCGGCTCACGGCCAAGCATGAGGCCGGCAGCGCGCATCCGTGGTCGGTGGACGACGCGCCGCCGGAGTTCATCGCCGGGCAGCTGCGCGCGATCGTCGGCATCGAGCTGCTCATCAGCCGGATCGAGGCCAAGGCCAAGCTGAGCCAGAACCGGCCGCCCGCCGACGTGCAACGCGTGATCGACGGGCTGCGCGCCAGGGGCGACGCGGCCAGCGCGGACGCGGTGGAGCGGGCCCGCGCCGCTAGCGCGCCGCACTAGCACGCCGCCGCGAGCGGCGGGCCAGCTCGGCCTCGCCGGCGGCGCGCATGGCCGCGACGGGAGCGGGCTCGC
>NZ_JASIAL010000212.1:0-9157 GCF_030042015.1 Trebonia sp.
CGCGCCGAGCGCTTAATACACGGGTGATCCGTGTCGCTCCCGTGTTCTCACGTCACTTGCTGGGATGGTGCTGAAATGAGCACTTTCCCGTGTCTTGTGCGTTTCATTTCGGGTTCTGGCCAGGTGCGTTACCGGCTTGGGGACCGGCTGGTGGACCGGTATCTGGAGTTCGTGGCGGGCCGGTGCCGGCCGAACACGCTGCGGGCGGTGGCCTTTGATCTGAAGACGTTCTTCACCGTGACCGGGAAGGACCCGGTGCAGGTGACCGCGGCGGATGTGTTCGATTTCCTGGCCGATCAGCGGGGCGACCGGAGCGTGGTGCGACTGGCGGACCGGGAGTCGGGGCTGTCGGCGCGGACGATCGCCCGGCGCCTGTCGTCGGTGTCGGGCCTGTTTGCCTACCTGGTCGCGCGGGGGGACACGCCGGTGCTGGCCAACCCGGTGCCGCGCGGCCTGCTGACCCGGCGGCAGGGCGGGTCGAAGCGGTCGCGGACCGCGCCGCTGGTGCGGGTGCCGCGGACGCTGCCGCGGATCTTGCCGCCGGCCGAAGCGGACCGTCTGGTCGGGGCGCTGCGCACGCACCGGGACCGGGCGATGGTGCTGGCGATGCTGCTGGCCGGGCTGCGCCGCTGCGAGGTGCTGGGGCTGCGGTTCTGCGACATCCAGGTCGCTGACCGGCGGCTGGTGATCGTGGAGGGCAAGGGCGGCCATCACCGGGTGGTCCCGGCCGCGAACCGTTTCTTCGACGCGCTGGGCGCCTACCTGGATGAGGAGCGGCCCCGCCAGGCTTGCACGGAGCAGGTGTTCGTGGTGCTGAAGGGGCCGCGGCGCGGGCTGCCGCTGTCGGCGGAGGGCCTGGATGAGGTCCTGGCCGGCGCCCGCTGCCGGGCCGGCCTGGAGCATGCGACCTGTCATGAGCTGCGGCACACGTGCCTGACCCGGCTGCGGGAGGCCGGGATGGCGCTGGAGGCGGTGCAGGCCCAGGCCGGGCACCTGAGCATCGAGTCAACCCGGGTCTACCTGCACCTGGCCAACGACTGGCTGGCCGGGGAGTACCGGCGCGCGGCCGCGCTGATCGACGCCGATACCGCCGCGGTCGCCGAGATGCTGGCCGTGCAAGAGGCGGCAGTGCGGTGAGCGCGCTGCCCGCCCGCGGGCCTGGTCCCAGCCGGGCGGTGCCCGGCAGCATCGCCGCCGCGCAGTGGGCCCAGCTGCGGGCCGAGGCGCCGCAGGTCGTGACGGTGATCCAGCGG
Source organism: Trebonia sp. (assembly GCF_030042015.1). Classification (GTDB taxonomy): domain Bacteria; phylum Actinomycetota; class Actinomycetes; order Streptosporangiales; family Streptosporangiaceae; genus Trebonia. The sequence goes on from NZ_JASIAL010000212.1 coordinate 1,254, forward strand.
TACCTGCAGCGCCTTGGCGCGTTCCTGGCCCCGGGCAGCGTGGATGCCGCGGAGAACGCGCTGCGCCAGTTCGCCCGGTGGATGATCACCGACGCCGGGCTGGAGTCCATCGCTGCGGTGCGCCGCGATGACATCGAGGACTACAAGGTGTGGCTGGCCGCCCAGCCCCGCGCCGGCGGCAAGACGATCACCATGGAGACGCACCGGCAGCGGATGCGGACAATCCGGGCGTTCTTCGAGCGGATCATCGAGTGGGACTGGCCTGATGCGCCGCCCCGCAATCCGGTCATCGCCGGGGACATCCCCAAGAAACCCGAACCGCTGCCGAAGTTCCTCGACGACCGCGACGCCGCCCGGCTGATGACCGCCGCCCGGGCCAGCACCGACCCCCGGGACCGGCTGGTGGTCGAGCTGCTGGCCCGCACCGGCATGCGGGCCGGGGAACTGGCCGGGCTGGAGGCCGACGCGGTCGTCCAGATCGGCGCCGGATACTGGCTGCGCATCCCGCTCGGCAAGCTCCGCAACGACCGCTACGTGCCGCTGCACCCCGAGCTCGTCCAGCTGCTGGCCGCCTGGACCGCTGCCAACCTCGAGCACATCCGCCGCTGGAAGCGGCTGATCGCCGACCACCGCGGCCCGCTGGACCGGCACGTCATCTGCCGCGTCGTGCGGCGGGTCGGCCGCGCCGCCGGGGTCTCCGGCGTGCACCCGCACCGGTTGCGGCACACCCTGGCCACCCAGGCCATCAACCGCGGCATGCGGCTGGAGGCCATCGCCGCCCTGCTCGGCCACCGCAAGATGGAGATGACCCTTATCTACGCGCGGATCGCCAACCGGGTCGTCGCCGACGAATACGCCGCGGTCAGCGCCAAGATCGACGCCCTCTACGGCCAGCCGCCCGCACTGCCCGCCGACTACGAGAGCGCCGGCATGGCCCGGCTGCGCCGCGAAGCACACGCCCGCATGCTCGGCAACGGGCTGTGCACCCGGCCCGCCGAACTGGACTGCCGGATGGAATCAGCCTGCGAGACCTGCGCCTACTTCCGCACCGGCACCGAGTTCCTGCCCATCCTCACCCGCCAGCGCGACCACGCCCGCGACCACGGCCAGACCGACCGGGCCATCCTCTTCGACGGGCTCATCCAGCGCGCCGGAACCGGACCCGCCACCACCGAAAGGAGCTGACCAGCATGCCCGGCATCACCCTCGACCTCGCCGACGCCGCCGAGATCGCCGAGACGCTCACCCTCCTCACCCAATGGCTATCCGGCAGCCACAGGCAAACCCTCGCCGACAGCTTCACCGCCTTCATCGGCCACCCCGCCTACAGCACCAGCACCCTCTGCGCCGACCTGCACCGGTTCGCATTCCTCCTCGGAGCCACCGACGGCGAAGACCTCTTCGGCGAGCCGACACCATGACCGCAAAGGCCCGCCCGGCGAACCGCCCACTTGACAAGATCACCCGTATAACGCCGATTACGCGCTCCTTGTCAACGGCGCCCTACGCTTCGTAAGCAAAGACATAACCCAAGGTTATGGGCGACTAGCGGATTCTGTTGTTCTCCTGGCCGTATCCATACGGCGGCTTGGTGTACCCACGCCCTCGAACGCGATTTACGCATCATTACTGAGATTACCGGCCGACCCTGTTTGCGCTCACATTACCGCTCCATGAGGCGAGGGGGTATTCGGACGCCATGTCAACTGTGTGATATCGGCTGAGTAAGCAGTCTCCACTAGTTCGAGCGAGATTCCCTGAGCTGTCGCCGCCTCGATCTGGTCCGCGACGCCCAGTTCAGGCGGAATCTGCAATGCAATGTCCGAAAGCCAGACGCGAACTTCCGGCTCGTCGGCAGCCTGGTCAAGCACGGCGAATAGCGAGTAGCGTATCTGACCGTCGATCGTGCCGAACTGCATGAGAACGTCGCGGACCTTTGCGCCTGCGGCCCGGTTCCGCCTGGCCTTCACCGTGTCGGCGATTTTCCGGGCGATTGGTAGCAGTTCTGGCGGTACCGCAGGGCGGTCGTATCGTTTGCCCAGCCATGTGGTGTAGGCCCGCTTCCGGCTAGGATCGATCTGGCGTACGGGGATCCCGCTAGCTTTCAGCGCTGTCAGGATGGCAGCTGACACGACTGGCCGCGGACTCGCCGATTGCACGTATTCCTGTTCTGTCAGCAGAAGCCGTGCTGATCGTATACCCCAGTCCTGTGGCGGGTCCTTCGTGAAGACAGGCCTCAGTTCGATGCTCGGCTCAGTGTCGGCTTTATCTGTCTGGTCGAGGTCGCAGTCCTGAGTCGCAAGAACCCACCGGCCATGCGTGCCCATGAGTCGCTCAGGCTGTCCGGATGATTCACCGAGAACGACCGCGTCCAAAGGGAGGGCCGCCTCGAAGATGGTGCCTTGGCGCCACTCCTCATCATAGAGAGATGCCATCCACCATTCGCCCTACTCGTGCAAAGGTGCCGTGGCGCCAGCGCTCTTGGGACGATCGCCTGTGAGGAGTCCAGGGGAACGTGGTGGCCGCAGAGCGTCAATCGCGGCCAAGTAAGCAGCAGCAGGATTGCCGTCGCGAAGTTCGCTGACCGCCGACCGGCGGCCAGGAATCACTTCATCAAGAATGTGAGCCGTAGCGGAAGGATCCCGGTGTTGCAGGAGATAAATCCGATCAACAACGTCATACACTCCCCTTAGCCGCAGCGGCAGATTCCCGCTGTGGGCTGCCTTTGGCTGCTGTCCTCCCGCGATGCGACGTACGGTTGAGTGGCTAACCCCAAGGAGTTCTGCCAGGCGCCGGGCCGACCAGCCGGTTCGGTCGCGTACTAGCGCGATTAGGCGCGCGGCTTCGGGTATTGGGCGAGGTGGTGATGGGGGGACATCGACGGCCCAATCGCCAACAAGCCAGATGCTGCCTCGCGTGTCGACTGCCGGATGGGGGACTGGCCGCAGCAAGGGTTCGCCGAGCGCAAGGCTGTCATAGAGAGTTACCGGCGGCATCATCGACCTCCTTGCCGAAGTATTCCGCTCCCTCATCCGTCATAGCCCAGTAGAAGAAACGGTCGATCTGACCATGGAAACTCGTGACCTGACGGGAGAGCTCCTTTGGATCGAAAGGTTGAGGTGCCTCTACGAACACGTCGATGTCGATAAGGTAGGCCGACCGCTGTGGCTGTACTGGCACCACGCCGGGGACGACGGTACCCGCGGGGATAACTCCATGCCGCACGAGCGCTTGAACATCTACCGGCGGTCCGCTGAGCTCGCCCAGCGGAGGGGCTGCAAGCTGCGTCTGCGTCAGGCTAGTGATCAGCCTCGTCGGCCCGTCTAGGATGGTCCCGCTCCAGCCGGTTAGCTCGGGGCGGAACCATCGCCGCCACGCACCTTCATCGTCTGGAGGAACCTCCACAATATTCAGGTAGCGCACGCCCAGTCGGTCCGCTCGCGTGACTCCCGCGCTGTTACTGAGGGCTTGCAGGACTGCGCTGAGTCGCTCGGAGAACTCACCGAACCCGCTGTACTGCGGCCCGACCGACAGAACGGCGCTACCTGGTGCAAGCACAAGAGACCAGCCACTGTCGTCTTCGAAGCGCCACACGGGAGAAGCCTGGGCTCCTGCAGCGGCTGGGATACCAGGACCCATTACCAGCGAGACTTGCTGAACTTGCTGTTGCTTCAGGTACGGGAAAAGCGTGTTCAGCTGCTGTTGGACCGGCGCGATGCCTTCCATCGTTGCGAGCCCAGCTTGAACTGGGAAGCGCACGTCGACTAGTGCCTGGTTCAGCGGTGGCCGCGCAAGGCGGTAACGGGGAGCAGCGTCGAGCCGGAACATGATTAGCGGACACCCCCCACGCAACGTTCCAGAAACGTTCCACCACTCAAGCTTAGGCTACAGTGCGGCCGCCAGCCAGCGGGTGCGTCGCGGTCGCTAGTGCACCTCCCGGCGCAGCCGGGACCTGGAAGCTGGGTCGGCGCAGGTCCCAGCGATGAACGGTGCCGGTGACGTACGCACGGCAGGGATACACCACAATCTGTAGTTGATGCACCGCCTCGACCGCGATCAGAACCTGCTACAGACCGCCGAATATTTGCGGTCGTCCGGCGTCTCCTTGGTTGAGGCTGCTGAATGCATAACGTGCGCATCTGCACTGCGTCACTGCTTGGTGAGTTCGCTCTACCGTCGATTCTTTGGGCAAGATTCCGCATGAGCACTGGCTAAGTTTTCCAACATTGATACCGGAAGTCAAAATGCATTCGAATTCAAATACGGCGGGCAACGCGGCCTTGGTCGTCAGCCAAGGTGAGTCGAACCGCCGCTATCGGCAAGGTCCCGAGTCTCTTCCCAAGGTAGTCTCGCATGTGACCCCTGTCGGCACCGCGAACCTGCACGTCTCTTCTCTTCCTGCGGCTTGGGGTTCGGCAACTCTGGGCAAGACACGCTTCGAGTTGCTGCACTCGCGATCGGAGTACGTGGAGTCTGGTGCGGAGGCGGGCATTCGATTCACAGATGACCCGTCAAACGGCTGGCTTCCTGCAGCATACTGTCGGTACTGGCGGTTACTACCGGGATGAGCGCGGCGGAAGCACCTCGCCCGATTGTTGACAGCACCCAGTCTGCGAACCGTTGCAGGACACGCTTATCCGTTACGCCGTCTCCGGCGGCTGCGAGCGCTTTCTCCCGCTCTTCAGCGATACCGGTAGCCTCGGGGGTCAGCGTCTGAACCAGCTCGGCAAGGGCGTCGATGGTCTCACGTAGATGCTCAACGCTAGCGTCGGCGTTGTGCATGTGGGGCGCGTAATGGCCAGTTATCTGGCCGTAGTTGTGGTCGACATAGACGACTGAAAGTAGGACCTGGGCCGAGTCGCTTGGCTCGTCGGCTGTTATGGCAGGACTCGTTGATAGGGGTGCTGGTCTAACTGTGCGTTCGAGTCGTAGTTCGGCACCCTCGGTCGGCGCGACGTAATTATCTGTACCCGATATGGATGCCTCAGAGCCTGAAGCCGCACCCGTGTTGATACGACTAGGCATGTCAATCCGGCGAGTGTCATCCATTTAAGTCATCTCCCTAACCTCCTCTTTCCTCGGTGGAGAACATCCTGATAGTTCTCTCTTACCCCACTACCGAGGGAGAGAAGTCGAATCGCAGCCGACGCGGCGCCCGTAGCCGACTAGCCACCGTCACCGCGCGGGACTGCGTGATCAGCAGGAGGCTGGGTGCGCGATCAGCGACGTGGTGGCACCACAGCCACAACCGAGAGACGCGGTGTCGGTGCCTGCCGGTGACGCCCGCGCATGGCGCTGACGAGTTTGAACGCGGAGTTGCGGAGACGGCGGGTGCGCGCTGACCGGTCAGCCAGTGAGCAGGCACGCGGCCATTCGGTTCGGGCGTCGCGTCGGCCACAAGCACCTGTGGCTGTCCTCCGAGCGATCGCGTCGCCGTGGAAGACTCGCGCCGGAGGAGGAGCACCCGGATCGTGAAGATGACGAGCGTGCCTGTTGCGACGCCCACAGCTGCCTGCTCGACGCTGGCACCGTTGTCTTGGCTGGCGACCCCTGCCGCGGCCAGCAGGAGACCCACCGCCGTGACGGCGACGACCGCGAGGCGGAACAGGCCGTACCGAGACCGCAGAGTCTCGACCGGACCGGGCCACCACGCCTGGCCACGAGTAGATCTGTGCATTCCCGATTCCTTTCTGGGGATGGCCGACGCATCCCGTGTCGCCAGCCGGCGACTAGGCAGGCTAATCCGGGCTGGTGTCGCTGCGGAAGATTGCCGCCGGGCTAGCAAGGCCCGGGCCGCGAGGATGATGAGCGTGGCCGTTGCGACGCCGACGGTTGCCTGCTCGATGTTGGCACCGCTGTCTTGGCTGGCGACCCCTGCCGCGGCCAGCAGGAGACCCACCGCCGTGACGGCGACGACCGCGAGGCAGAACAGGCCGCATGGAGACCGCAGAGTCTCAACCGGACCGGGCCACCACGCCTGGCTACGAGTAGATCTGTGCATTGCCGAACTCCCTTCGAGCGCCCACACGGTGTGTGGGGCCATGCCCACGCTGCGTGGGCCTTGCGTCGTACGCTACTAGCCAGCACATCGTCCTGTCGCGGAAACGCATCACAAACGCGATCCTTCGGCTCGTATGCCGTAGGACTACCGTGCGGATCCGCTCAGATATTTGGCTGATTCGCCATCTCTATGGCATGGTGGAGACAACGCGTGCCCTGACCGCCACAAGTGAGGATGTAGGGCGCAGCGACCATGAAGGGAGATACAACGTGGGAACGCCCCGGACGCAGCCTCCGCGCGGTGCTACCGACCAGCTGCCGGAGGATGGCCTGGCGACCGGGCAGCAGCCGAACCAGGTCACCAGGATCACCATCGGCATCATCCCGAAAGTCTGGCCCGAGTTGGAGCACCTCATCGAGGTCACGAACTTCAATCGTGCGGACGTGGTGAATAGAGCTATCTCGATTTACGCGCTGGTCACCGACTACCTAAACGAAGGCAATCAGCTGGTCTTCCGAGACCCGCGCACCAAGAAGGAAGAAATCATCAAGATCGTTTAAGCGCCCCTGGCGAGCCACCCACGCTCGGCGGTATTCGTGGCTAGCCCGCAACCGGAGACCCACTCACTCCGCGCGCACAGATAATCCAGCTATGCGTATCCAGCGGAGCGACCGAGTTTCCGTTGCCTTAGCGCCCAGATCGGCGGATCTTTCGCGCGCCGCCCAGTCGGCGCATCACGTTCCGTGAGGAAAGACTCGACCAACCCGCCCCGCCGCTGTCCGCTGCGGGGGTTGAGCATGTGTATCTGGGGCGTCTGACAGACTATCGTCAGCGCCACCGGCGTGAACCAGGGCAGGGGAGGCAGACCGCGGCATAGTCGCCGGTGCCTCTGGGGCATAGGAAAGACCATCACAGGGAAGGGATTTCCACGACCTATCGGCGAAGCCAGACATATGTAACCCAATGATGGCCGGATCACCGGATGCGGAGAGCCAAACGGGGAGCCAACGCAGGCAGGCGGTGACCGACGCCGGGCGACTGTGAGCGACAGTTAATGCAGCTAGATGCCATGTCGAGCCATGGTCGGCGACGTTCAGCGACCGTAGGATTGCGCCTGAAAAGCGGAAGGTCGACAGTTCGATCCTGTCCCTGACCACCTCTCATCTTCGCCTTGTCGGCTCTCTCACCTGCGCATATGGCAGGAAGAGAGTATCTCTGATGACGATGGCAGCGCCCAATCGGGCCAAGATCCCCACAGGTTCCCCACAACTGCGCCGTGGCACAGCCGGGCGATCCGTCCCGCGGACGACGGTCCCCCCAGAATCCCCGCAGTCCAGCCGCGGTCGTCCCGGCAGGGCTCTTAGGGCGGGGAAGAGCGGTGCTCCGGCCCGCCCCAAGGTGATCGCGGCCGGTACCGGACGTGATTCCACCCGCGGTGGCGACGAGGTCATCGAATTGGAATGCGGGATCACGGTGTACCCGGCCAGGTCCGGGGGAGGGCGGTGGCGGGCGGTCTGGTACGAGGCCGGCGCGCGGCAGCAGTGCGAGGCCGTGACCGAGGACAGGCTGGCCGCCAAGCTGGAGAAAGTCACCGAGAGGCTCCAGGCCGACGCCCCGAACATGCGGCGGCCAGGCGCTGATCTCATCGCGCACTACCTAGACCCCGACCGGCTGCCGGCCCGCGACCGGTCATCACGGCGTCGAGGCTTGCCTGGTTGCGGTGACCGGCTCGTCGCCGTAGAGGTCCCTCCAGAGCCGTCGCAGGAACTTCTCGTCGCTTCCGTCGTCGTACTGGACGTGGCTGAAGAGCTCGTCGTCCCGTAGCTGGTCGGGGTGGGTGATGGCGTGGCGGAGTTCGGCCTTGAAGACGCGCATCTCCGGGTCGCTGTCGTCGTTCTTCGCA
>NZ_JASIAL010000213.1:0-22969 GCF_030042015.1 Trebonia sp.
TGTGGTGGATCTTCGGGTCCAGGCAGTCCGGCGCGGGGCGGCGGACGCTCGCGGTGATCAGCGTGATGCCAGCCAGGTCGTACACGGGGTCCTTGAACTCGGCGAGGACGATCAGCGTCGGGCCCGAGGTGTTCAGGCGGGGGTCCATGCCCGAGGTGATCTTGACCCCGCGGGTCAGCGTCAGCCTGATGTGGACGCCGTCCCGCATCGCGTTCGCCGCGAGCGTCCGGCGGATTTCCCCGGTGATCCGCGCGTCGTCCGGTACCGACGTGAACGCCAGCGCGTGCGCGGAGCGGCGCAGCCTGGCCAGGTGCTCGCCGAGCGCGAAGATCCGGCCGTTGGTGAGCCGCAGCCCCTCCCACACCGCGTCCCCGCCCTGGACCGCCGAATCGAACGGGCTCACGCCCGCCTGGTCGCGGTGCGCGAGCGTGCCGCCGACGCTGACGATCAGGTCGCGGTTGCGTTCGTCGAACTTCTGCAGCATGCGGTTACTCCTCAGAGCCGGCCCGGTCCGTTCGGGCTAAAAATTGAGCTTATATTTTCGAATTCTCTCGTAGTAGGGCAGGCACTGCTCCAGTAGCGGGTGCAGCGCGGGCGGGAGCGCGGGGGGCTCGGCAGCGGCCGCCACCGGGACGAAGCCGGTCGACCTGCGCACGCTGTCGTACCAGTACGGCGCCCATACGCCGTCGCTGTCGCGCGGGCCAGGCGGCCAGGAGAGCATCGCGGCGATGAACGGGACGCCAAGCGCGGCGCACAGGGCGCGCAGCGCCGCTTCCGGCGCGGCCAGCAGGTCGGCGGAGTCGATCACCGGGCCGCCGAACCCTTCGAAGATCTCCGCCTGCTGGCGCAGGCCCAGGTCGTCGAGCGCCGGCGCGGCGCGGACCAGGGCGTAGGAGGCGAGCAGCCAGCGCGGGTCCCTGATCAGGAACGCGTGCCGCAGCGGCGCCAGCGCGGACCGGTCTACCGACGGCAGGAGGTGGTGCGTCATGTGCTTCTGGTAATAGATGGAGGCGCCAGGCGGCAGCGGGTCGCGGGCCAGGGCGCGCAGCACGGTGCGCCAGTCGGCCGGCTGGCTGGCGATCACCTCGTCCCTGCCTGGGTGGTCAAGGCCCGTGGCCGCCAGGTAAAAGGCGTACAGCGGCTCGTCAACGACGACCGTGTCCGGGCGGTTCTCCCAGGCCCGCAGCAGCGCCGTGGACAGGGTCCGCGGCCCTGACCACATCGCGATGCGGGTGACAGCGCCATCGCCCGGGCCTCCGGTGCCCGGGTCCCCGTGGCCGGCCCGCGGGTCCCCGTGGCCGGCCCGCGGGTCCCGGTGAGCGGCGCCGGTCAGAAGACCACCACGCTGCGCAGCACCTCGCCGTGCTCCATCTTCGCGAACGCCGCCTCGACGTCGCCGAGCGAGATCGTCTCTGACACGAACTTCTCAAGCGGCAGCCGGCCCTGCAGGTGCAGGTCGACCAGCATCGGGAAGTCGCGGCTCGGCAGGCAGTCCCCGTACCAGGATGACTTCAGCGCCCCACCCCGGCCGAACACCTCAAGCAGCGGCAGCTCCAGCCGCATCTCCGGCGTCGGCACGCCGACGAGCACGACCACGCCGGCCAGGTCGCGGGCGAAGAACGCCTGCGTGTAGGTCTCCGGCCGCCCGATGGCCTCGATCACCACGTCCGCGCCGAATCCGCCGGTGAGCTCCTTGATGCCCTCGACCGGATCGGCGGTGCGCGAGTTGATCGCGTGGGTCGCGCCGAACTCGCGCGCCCACTGCAGCTTCTGGTCGTCCACATCCACCGCGATGATCGTCTTCGCGCCGGCCAGCCGGGCGCCGAGCACGGCCCCGTCGCCGACCCCGCCGCAGCCGATGACCGCGACCGTGTCGCCCCGGGTGACGCCGCCCGTGTTGATGGCGGCGCCAATTCCGGCCATCACGCCGCAGCCGAGCAGCCCCGCGGTGGCCGGCGCGATCGCCGGGTTGACCTTGGTGCACTGGCCGGACGCGACCAGCGTCCGCTCGGCGAACGCGCCGATGCCCAGCGCCGGGGACAGCGGCGTACCGTCGGCCAGCGTCATCTTCTGCTTGGCGTTGTGCGTGGCGAAGCAGTACCAGGGCCGGCCGCGCGTGCAGGCGCGGCACTGCCCGCAGACGGCGCGCCAGTTGAGGATCACGAAGTCGCCGGGCGCCACGTCGGTGACGTCGTCGCCGACCGCCTCGACGACACCGGCCGCCTCGTGCCCGAGCAGGTACGGGAAGTCCTCGCCGATGCCGCCCATCTTGTAGTGCAGGTCGGTGTGACAGACGCCGCAGGCCTGCACCCGCACGAGCGCCTCGCCCGGTCCTGGATCAGGCACAAGCACCTCTGTGACGCTGACCGGCTCGCCCTTTCCGCGCGCCACCACGCCGTGAACGCTGATCGTCATGCAGGTCCTTTCCTTTCCGCGGGTCCGGGGGTGGTCCCCGCCCGATCAGATTCCGAACGGTCCGCTGCTTCGCGCCGCAGGTCCCGGTGCTCAGGCCAGCCGGTATTCGCCGTGCGCAACGACCACGGCCTGGCCGCCCACGAGCACCCGCTCGACCGCATTGTCCGTCCCGTCCGCGCGTGCGTACAGGACCGACGGGCGGTGGATCTGCGCGCCCTGGCGGATCTCGATTTCCTCGCCGAACCTGATCCTGCCGTGCCGGGCGAGGTGCAGCGCCAGCGGGCCGGCGGCCGACCCGGTCGCCGGGTCTTCGGGAACGCCGAGGGCGGGCGCGAACATCCGGGTGGTCCAGCCGCCGGGAGTCTGCGTGTAGCAACTGGCGTTCACCGGGAGCCTGGCGAGCTTTTGCATGTCCGGCCGCAGCCCGGCGAGCGCCTCCTCCCCGTCGATCTCCACGTAGACGTTCAGCGGGCCGTTGCGGTACCACTCGACCGGCAGGCCGTCCGGTTTGCCCGTCGTGCCCAGCGCGTCGAGCAGCTCGGCCGTGTGGTCATAGGCGCCCCAGGCCGGGATCGGCTGCGACATCCGGCCGAACGTGATCGCGTCGCCGTCCCGCTCCAGTTCCACCGGTACCAGGCCAACGCCGAGCTGGAGCGTCACCGTGTGCTTGCCGAGCATCTCGACGAGCACCCAGGCCGAGCCGAGCGTGGGGTGCCCGGCGAACGGCAGTTCGGCCCCCGGCGTGAAGATGCGGACGTGAGCGTCGGCATCTTCATGGTCAGGGGGAAGGAAGAAGACCGTCTCCGCGAAGTTCATCTCGCGGGTGGTCTTGAGCATCAGGTCGGCGTCCAGGCCGCGCCCGTCCGGGAAGATGCCAAGCTGGTTGCCTTCTAGCGGGGTGCCGGTGAACACGTTCGCGACGAGGAAGCGGCGGACCAGCGGCCCGCCGTCGGCCGGCTCGCCGGCCCACAGGGAGGTCTGAGGAACTCGCACGGTTGCGAGCGTACCCCGATCGTTCAGGCGCGCCCGGCGGCCCGACCGCGCCAGGACACCGCCCGGCCGGAGTAGTGCCGCCGCGCCGAGTCGGCGGTCATCGCCGCGTAGAACATGGCGATCAGCGGCAGCATGGGGGCGCGCAGCGGGCAGAGCCGGTAGAAGCGCAGCATCGGCAGGTAGCTGACGGTCATCAGCGCCCAGCCGGACAGGCCGGCCGCGCCGGCGAGCAGTGCCGGGATTCTCGTGCCCGGGCCTTCGCCGCCGGCGGCCGCGGCCAGCCACGCGATGGCCCCGGCGGGCGGCACGGCGTACAGCAGGAGCAGGCCGGCGATCGTCCCGGCGAGCAGCAGCGGGGAGTACCTGAGCTGGGTATACGCGGACCGGGCGATCATGTGCCACAGGCTGGCGAGGCGCGGGTAGGGGCGGGCGCTCTGCACCTGCGCGGTCAGGCCAAGCCAGCACCGGCCGCCGTCGCGCTTGAGCAGCGTGGCGAGCGCCACGTCGTCGATGAGCGCGCCGCGGATCCGCTCGAGGCCGCCGGCTTTGTCCAGGGCGTCCCTCCTGACCAGCATGCAGCCGCCGGCCGCCGCGGCCGTCCGGCTGCGCTGGTGATTGACCTTCCTGAACGGGTAAAGCTGGGCGAAAAAGTAGACGAAGGCGGGCACGATCAGGCGTTCCCACGCCGTGTGCGCGCGCAGCAGCGCCATCTGCGAGACGACCGCCCGGTTATCGCTCTCGGCGGCCGCGACTAGCTCACGCAGCGCGCCCGGCGCCCAGTCGATATCCGCGTCGGTGAACAGCAGGTACGGCGAAGGTTCGGCCGCTGCGCGGCTGGCGTCCGCGTCCGGCGCGCTGGCCGCCACCCCTTGCGCCATCGCCCACACCTTGCCCGCCCAGCCGGCTGGCCGGGGCTGGCCGGCCACGACGGTCAGCGGCGCGGCGCCTCCTCGCGCTCCTCGCGCTCCTCGCGCTTCTCGGGCTTCTCGCGCGGACTTGGCGCCGAGTCCGGCCGCGATCTCCCCCGTGCCGTCCTCGCTCCGGTCGTCCACCAGAATGACCAGGAACTCCCCTGGGTAATCCTGCGCCAGCAGCGCGGGAAGCGTCACCGGCAGCATGTCCGCCTCGTTCCTTGCAGGCACGACCGCGACCACGCCCGGCCAGCGTTCCGGGCTTACCGCGGCTGGCAGCCGCTGGCTGGTCAGCCAGTACCCCCCGTGCGCCGCCAGCAGGAACACCCAGGCCACGGCGGCGGCGGCGGATGCGATCGCGAGTCCGAGCACACAGGCAGCTTGGCACACAAGCGCCGGCCGGCTGGCGCCCGGCCTTGGCGGCGAGGCCCACGCCACCGATAGGGTTGGCGGCGGGAGCCCCACCGCCAACTCATGTCGCCGGGCTAGCTGACCTCGCGGAGCAGGCCGGTGTCCACGTCGAACACGAAGCCGCGGATCTGGTCCGTGTGCGGGACGAAAGGGCTGGCCTTGATCCTGGCGATCGACTGCCGGACGTCCCCGTCCAGGCTGGCGAACGCCTCGGCCGCCCAGGGCGGCCGGATCCCGGTGTCGGCTTCGATGGCCGCCTTGAACTGATCGTCGGTGAACGTGAGCATTCCGCAACGGGTGTGGTGGATGAGCACGATCCCAGTGGTGGCGAGCAGTCGCTGGCTGATCGCCAGCGAGCGGATCGCGTCGTCGGTGACCACGCCGCCGGCGTTGCGGATGACGTGCGCCTCGCCCTCGGTGAGCCCGAGCGCGCCGTACACGTTGAGCCTGGCATCCATGCAGGCGATCACGGCCAGGCCGGCCGTGGGGCGGTGCGGCAGCGGACCGGGAAAGGTCGCGGCGTAGCGGGCGTTCCTGGCGAGCAGTTCGTCGTGCACGCTCATGCCGTCACCGCTCGCGCCCGCGAGCCACCATTTCATTCACGCTCGCTAATATAGGGCATTTCATGATATTCCCGATATAGGCAACACGCGTCGCAGCGGCGGGTGCGGCAGGGCGGCCGCGTTTGCGACGGCAAGCGTCTGGCAGGGGCGCCGTGCATCACCGTTTCGTTACCGTCCCGCAGCAACCACAGATCTGGTTGAAGCGTCCCCAGGTTGAGATAATTAGTTGAAGAAATGAAGAAAGGCGTGAGCGTCATGGGTGGTGTGCGGACAGGCGGCAAGCTGCGGGCGCGCGCAAGGCTCGCGATGCTCGGCGCATTTGCTGCGGCGGCGACCGCGATCGTTGCATGCAGTACCCTCCCGAGTGCCGCGTCGGCGGCTGCCACCAAGCCCGCGGCTCCCGTCAAGCCCGTCGCCGTCACCAAGCCCGCAGCCGCCGCGCGTTCCGCGTCCGCTGCGCCGCCCGCCGCCAGGCCCGCTACCGCTGCCCCGGCCTACACCCCGCCGAAGCGCGACCTTCGCGAGGGCATGAGCGGCACCGACGTCAAGGCGCTGCAGGAACGGCTCTTGACGCTGAAGTACTACCCAGGGCCGATCGACGGCATATTCGGCAGCGACACCCTGGAAGCGGTCTGGGCGTTCCAGGAGGTCAACCGCCTTTCCGTGAATGGCGTGGTCGGCCCGGCGACGAAGAAGGCCCTCGTGCATCCCCGCACCTACCAGGCGAAGTACCCGGGGCAGGCCGGGACCAGGGTCGAAATCGACCTGGGGCTGGGCGTGCTGGTCTTCTTTAAGGACCACAAGATCGCGCTGGTCAGCCATGTGTCGACGGGCGGCCACTACTACTTCTGCTCAGGCGGGACCTGCGACAACTACGCCGAGACCCCAACCGGCGAGTTCAACGCGCTCTACTTCGTCCCTGGCTGGGACCAGGGACCGCTCGGGGCGATGTACAACCCGACGTTCTTCAACTACGACGGATACGCGATCCACGGCGAATACAACGCCGACGTACCGGTCGAGCCGGTCTCCCACGGCTGCGTCCGGATCCCGTACGACATCGCCTCGTGGTTCTACCAGGACCTGACGATCAGCGAGACACCGGGCGTGGGCACCGAGGTCTGGATCTACAACCAGTGGACGACCTGGACCCAGGGCGACGGGTAGGCGGGTAGCGGTCCAGCCCGCGCGCCGCCGGCTGGACGCTGCGCTGCCAGCCGGGAGATAGTGGGAAAAGGGCGCCCGAGCGCGCCCTGCGCACTGCACCCGACCGGTAGGTGGTTTCATGCTCCAGGCCTTCGTGTTCGAGCGAGTCGGCGTCGTCGTCGGTGACCTCTACTTCCTTGACCCGAACCCGGGCCGGGGACAGGAGGGTCCCGAGCACGGGGTGCGGGTCGAGCTGCGCGTCTTCGACCGGGGCGAACTGAAGGGCACCATCTACTCCGCCACGCCGATCGAGGTGGGCCAGCCGATCTGGCGAGTCGACTTGCTCGAATCGGTGGACGGCACGCCCGGCAGCTTCAACCGGACCCATCACCACCCGAAGTTCACCGGCTGGAACCCCGGGCGGCGCGTGTTCGTCAGGGAGCTGTCGGCTGACCCGCTCGGCTGGCTGGGCGGGCAGCTGGCTGACCTGCCCGCGGTGCTCGTGCGCGCCGAGGTGCCCGCGGACGTGGCAGGCCCGAGCGACGCGCAAGACCTGCGTAATATCGCGCCCGCGATCGTGGGCGTGGCCGGCCTGCTGCTGGACAAGGTCCGCTCCGGCGAACTTGGCGTCGCACCCGCCGACCCTGCCAGCAGCATCAGGACCGGCTGGCTCTAATTCGCCGGCCGGCTGACCGCGGCCTATGGCCGGCTGGGGAGGGGCTGGCTTCGACCGGGCCGCGCGCTAACGGTTTGCCCGGCCGGCGAATGCCGCGGGCGCGCAAGCCGGACAGCACCGCGGCGATCGCCATGAAGCTGACGAAGGCGTAGAACGCCGCGTGCAGGCCGGTGGTGAACGCGTCGGCAAGCTGCCCGTGCAGCCGGGCGGTGCCCACGAAGATCGCGAACGCGAGCCCCCGGGAGATCGACCGCGATGCGACGAGGATCGCCACGGCGAACGAGAACACCATGCCGATGTTCGAGAACGTGCGCAGGATCCCGGACGCGATGCCGAACATGTCCGGTGGCGCCGCCTTCATCACCGCGGCGCTGTTCGCCGGGAAGAAGCAGCTGGTCCCGATCCCGTTCACCAGGCTGATGAGGACGATCAGCCACAGGGGCGTGGACAGCGTGAGCTGCGCGTAGCAGAGCAGGACCGCCACCTGGATGGCGAGGCCGAGCGTCGCGGGCAGCACCGGGCCGCGACGGTCGGCCAGCCAGCCGGCCGGCGGGCCGACGGCGGCGCCCGCCACGTAGCCGGGCACCAGCAGCAGCGAGGCGTGGATCGGCGACAGCCCGCGCGGCCCCTGCAGGTACATCAGCAGCAGGAATAGCACCGCGAAGTTGGCCAGTCCCTGGAACAGCGCGGCAAGCAGCGACGCGGCCATCGTCGGCACCCGGAACAGGGACAGCGGCAGCATCGGCTCGGCCGCGCGGGTCTCGATGAGCACGAACACCACGATCAGGAGGACGCCGGCGACGAGGAACCCGACCGTCGAGGCGTCCAGCGGCTCGTTCGCGAGCTTGGTCATCGCCCAGAGCACGCCGAACAGCCCGAGCCCGAGGGTGATCATGCCGGGCAGGTCAAGCCGCCGGCGGACGCGGTCCCCGTGGTCGCGCAGCACGCGCAGCGCGGCGGCGATCGCCAGCACACCAGGGGGCACGTTGATCCAGAAAATCCACCGCCACGAGATGTAGGTGACGATCAGGCCGCCGAGCACCACGCCGATGACGGCCCCGACCGTCCAGCCGACCGCCGTGAGCCCGTAGGCGCGGCCGCGGCGCTCCCGCGGGTACAGATCGGCGATCACCGCGCCGCTGTTGGCCATGATCAGCGCGCCGCCGATCCCCTGCACGACCCGGAACGCGATGATCGACGCCTCGTCCCACGCCAGCGCGCACAGCAGCGATCCCACGACGAACACGGCGAAGCCTGACTCGTACATCCGCACCCGGCCGAACATGTCGCCAAGCCGCCCGACCTGCGTGGCCAGCAGCGTAATGACGAGCAGGAAGCTGATGATCACCCAGACCACGGCGGACAGCGCGACGTGCAGGCTGCGCTCTATCTCGGGAAGGGCGAGGACCACGATCGTGGTGTCGATGGCCGTCATCAGCACGCCAGCCATGATCACGATCATCGCCAGCCCGGTCCGCGGCGGTCCGCCGCTCCCGGCTTCAGGGTCGCCGGCAGACCGGAGTATCCGCGGTAGAGCCACTTACTCAGCCTAACGAACGGTGGATTTTGCTCCATACGAGACTAGGCTGTCTTTTCGGCATTCCCATGACGGGGGGTGACAGCCTGTGGAGCGCGACGATTCCACCATCGGAGCCGTCGGCGTGCTCACCATCGCCACCCGCGGCGCGGCTGGCCCCGGCGAGGTGCGGATCAAGTACCGCGGTGGCTCCGAGCGCTTTCTGGCCTGGTCGGAGACCCCGCTCCCGAAGGGCGCCATAGTCCTCATCATCGACTTCCGCGGTCGGCGGGCGGTCGACGTCATGGAGTGGGCCGACCCCCTCGGTGAGGCCCCCACAATCCCCGATTCTAACGAAGTTCGTCGCTCAGGAGAGTGAAACATGTTGGGCTACCGAGTTCCCGCACCGGACGAGGCGATGCTCGTTTCCGGCGGTCGCCATGGGCTGAAGGATGCGCCGTTCCGGGTCGTCACCGGCCACGGCACGTTCGTGATGCCGCTGTTCCGCAAGGTCCGGTACCTGACGCTGGCCATGCAGGAATCTGAGGTCTCCGAGACCTGCGTGACGCGGCAGGGCATCTCGCTGAACGTCCGCGCGGTGATCGCGTTCAAGGTGGGCAACGACCCCGAGTCAATCGTCAACGCCGGGCAGCGGTTCCTGTCCGACCAGGACCAGATGTCGGTGCTGACCGGCCGGATCTTCGCCGGCCACCTGCGGTCGATCATCGGCTCGATGACCGTCGAGGAGATCGTCACCGAACGGCAGAAGCTGGCCACCGAGGTGCTCGACGGGTCGAAAGAGGAGATGGCCAACCTGGGGCTGAGCGTGGACTCGCTGCAGATCCAGTCGATCGATGACATGGGCGCGGGGTACATCGCGGCGATGGCCGCGCCGAACAACGCGGCCATCCAGCGGCAGGCCAAGATCGCCCAGGCGCAGGCCGATCAGGCGGCGGCCGAGGCCCAGCAGGCGTCGATCCGCAAGCAGGCCGAGTTCGCCAGGCAGACCGCGGTCGTACAGGCGCAGTACAAGGCCGAGATCGACAAGGCGCAGGCCGAGGCCGCCCAGTCCGGCCCGCTCGCGCAGGCCGAGGCGCAGCGAGCGGTCATCGCCGCCCAGGCTGAGCTGGCACAGCACCAGGCCGAGCTGCGCCAGCAGCAGCTCGTCTCCGAGGTGATCAAGCCTGCGCAGGCCGAGGCGGAGAAGGTGAAGATCCTCGCGATAGCCGACGCGGAACGGACCCGGATCGCCGCGGAGGCCGCCGCGTCCAACAACCGGGTGGCACTGGATCAGCTGCTGATCGCGCAGCTGCCGCAGATCGTCAAGGAGGCGGCCTCCGGGCTGGCGGGCGCCAACGTCAGCATCCTCAATGGCGCCGATGGCCTCGGCGAGATAGCCGCCGGGCTGGTCAGCCAGGGCCTGACGATCCTGGAGTCGGTCCGCCACGGCGTCGGCGCGCCGGCTGCGCCCGGCGCCGGTCCCGCCGCCATCGGCAATGACGCCACCGCCAACGACACCACGGGCAACGGCAAGGGGCCGGCTTAAATCCGGGGGGCGACCCCCCGGGCCCCCCGGCTGCGCGGCTCCTCCTGGACATAGCAATGCAGCTCGACCGCCAGCCGGGCGATCATCACGCACCGTCTTGCGGGCCAGCACTCGCACATCGGACACCAAGCCCGTACTACCGCGCCAGGAGGACGTTCCCATATCAACCGCATCACCGCAGGACAACCACCCCTAGCGCGTTGTCTTAATTGCTACGGGGCCCCGGTTCCCGCACAGCGCTGGGCTCGATAAGCGCGACTTGCTACGGCCAGTTCCCAGCCGGTCACGGGGGACCATCGTCCCGGTCCGGGTTCTGCCGTCGCTGCGGGGCCTGAGCGGGAGGGCGTCGGGTAGATCCGCTGGCAGTAGGTCTTCCTCGGTGGCGCCGCCGAACCGCCGGGCAAGCCAGTGAGATGATCGGCCAAGGGCAGGGGTCAATCGGTCACCCGTCAGACGGCCGGTAGGTCTGGCTGGTTTGATTCTCCACCGGAGGCAGGGAGAAGGGATGAACATCCGCAGGGTGCTCCTCGACGTGGACAAGGCGATCCAGCGGCCCGAGATCATCGACATCGCCCACGCGATCGATGCCGCCCCGGGCGTAGCCGGGCTGAACATTACCGTCACCGAAATCGATGTGCAGACGGTCGGGATGGACATTACCGTCGAGGGAGACAACATCGATCTCGATGCGCTTTTCCGTGCCATCGAATCTACCGGCGCGGTCGTGCACAGCGTCGACGAGCTTGCGGCTGGAGAGCGGCTGGTGGAGCGCATAGCGCGGAAGCGATGAGCCGCCCGCTGTCTCGGCGGCGGGCCAGGCGGCGCCTCAGCCTCAGCGTGCTGCCGGTCGTCCTGGGCCTGCTGGATGGGATCACCAACGCGCTGGGCCTGACCGCGCACTCAATCCTCGCCGGCGGCAGCGGCGTCGGCCTGGGACTGGCCCTCCGGGTCGCCTCGTTCTCGCTGGTGACCGCAGTGTTCGCCATCTTCGTCGCGAGGTACGCGGACCTGCGGACGGGCCTGATCCGGGCCGGCAGGCAGCTGAACCTGCTCGAACGAGGCGCGCTGGCCACCACCAGGCTGGGCCGGGCTGCCCGCCGGGACGCGCTGGCCGACGCAGTTCAGGCCAGTCTGGCCAGTTTTTGCGGCGCCCTTCTCCCGCTGGGTATCGCGGTCGCATTCCCCGGATACCGGTGGCTTCCCGTGGCCCTGGCGGTTGGCATGCTGACGTTCCTCGGCCTGGTAATCGGCCACAGGCTCGGCGGGAATCCGGGGCTGTGGGCGGTGGCACTGGCCGCAGCCGGGATCATCCTCACTGGAGTTGGTGCGGTGCTCAATATCGCGTGATGTCAGGTAACGGATCCCTACAGGCAGCAAGGACGCTAACGCATGCAGGGCCGGCACGCGGATGGCATAGGCCACAGAAGAACACCGCAAGCACGCCGAAACCAGTGTCCGGGTGACCGTCCGCCTCGCCGACGAGTCTGCGGGCCCTTGTCACGGATCGCCTCCGTCTCGGTCCATTCCCGTCCGTCACGCCAGCCCCTCCCGCTGGCCTTGCACGCACCGGCCGGGATAACGGGAAAGAAAAGGCCACCCCTGACCGGTCTTTTCCTCCCCGTTAATCGCTCTGTCCGGAATGTCCGGTTCCGGGGATTCCGGCATAACGGACATATCATACCGACGGACGGCGGCCGGCAGGTCCCTCACCGCCGAGGCTGCCCGCCGCGCCGCCGAACTCGACAAGCGTCGCCTGCAGGACGGCACAGCCTTCCCGCATGACAACCCCTCCCCGGCATGCACCGCCCTTTTCGCGGCAGTTGAGCCGCCGGTCCCGAGCCAGGAGGAGGAGGAGGAGAAACGAAACCGTCTGCCAGCCGGCGCTGGCGGCAAACCCGCGCCCGGGTGACGGTCCTGGCCTGCCGACGGGCAAGCCCCCGGCTGCGCCTTGACGGCGCACTTGCCACGGCTAGTCCGGGGGCGACCCCCCGGACCCCCCGGCTGCGCCTAACGGCGCACTTGCCGCATCGGTAGCTGCGGGTCTTTGTGTCACGCGGCGGGGTGGTTGCGGAGGCGGACGAAGTTGATCGCGGTCACGCGCATCACGGTGTCGCCGTGCTGGTTGGTCACCTCGGCTAGCGAGCGGACGATTCCGCGGTCGGGCTTGCTGCTCGAGCGGCGGGCTTCCAGGACTGTGGCGCGTACGTGCAGGGTGTCGCCGGGGCGCACGGGCTTCGGCCAGCGGATCTCGTCCACGCCCGCCGCCCCCAGGCCGGACTCCGGGCTGACGAAGTGCTCGACGAGCAGCCGCATCATCATGCTCGTCGTCTGCCAGCCGCTCGCGATGAGCCCGCCGAAAGGCCCGGCGGCCGCTGCCAACGGGTCGATGTGGAACGGCTGCGGGTCGTACTCCTTGGCGAAGGCGATGATTTCCGCCTCGGTGATCGAGAAGGCGCCGCAGTCAACCGTGAGCCCGGGAACGTAGTCCTCGAAGTACCTGGGCGCGTGCTCGGGAAGGTCAGTCACGCTCGCCAGTATCCCAACCCGTCCGCCATCGTCACTATCGGCCTCCGCGGCCAGTGGTTCGCCCGCTTTCGCGATTACCTCGAGGCGGCGATCCATCGCGATTCGGGGCGGCGGCTATGCGTGAGTGCGACCAGTTTTGACAACTCATTGCAACATTATGAATGCGAAGAGTATTTTCATTGGATTTGATTACAGGAAGATCACGAGAAAAACTCGATTTGCCTGCGGAGGCCCGTCACTCTCTGCAATGCTTCCAGCGATGGCCCGGTCGGCACAAAGTCATACGAACTGTCCGAAACCAGACGGATACGGGCTGCCGAAAGTACCGGCCCGCCGAGAGGCTGCCGCAGCCGCGTAGGCCGGGCGAGGAAGCGACGTAAGGGAGACGATGAGCGCAGGACGCGGTGTTCGCCGGCCGGTGAAGATCCGGCGCAGGGGCCGGCACACGACACCCTCGCAGGTCGGGAAGGTAGCGGAGAAGGCCGGCCGGGCAGCCCCGGCGGTGGCCATCGCCGGGGCGCTCGTCGCGACTCCGCAGGTGCGGCACGAGCTCGCCGCGCCGTCGCACGTCGCGGTGGCGGAAGCCAGGCAGCCGACGGCAGCTCACGGGCCGGCGGCGGCGACGCTGGATTCGCTCACGGTGCGTAGCAGCATCGCCGGCAGCGTGGCGAAAACCCGGCACGCCGCGGCGGAGAAGGCCGCCAGGAACACCTCTTACAAAGTCAGGGCGGGCGACACGCTGTCGGGCATCGCCGAGCGGTTTTACCACAACGCCGGCGACTGGGAGTGGATCTACCACGAGAACGAGAAGACGGTCTCGAATCCGAACCTGATCTATCCGGGCGAGACCCTGCTCATTCCTGCTCACGGGCAGGGCAGCTACACGCCGCGGCACGCCAAGACCGCCCCCCGGGTCAAGCCCCGCTCACACCACGGCGGCGCCACCACCACCGATGCGGTGACCACCAAGCTGAGCGGCACGCTCGGCTGCTCGGGGCTGGAGGAGCTGTGGGAGGAGGCTGGCGGCAACCACGCGGACGCGTTCATCGCGGCCGAGATCGCGATGGCCGAGTCCGGCGGCCAGCAGTACGCGCTCAGCCCGACCGACGACTACGGCTACTGGCAGATCAACGCCACCTACTGGGGCTCGCTCGCCACGTTCGACCCGCTCGGTAACGCCAAGGCCGCGGTGCAGATCTCCGCTGACGGCACCAACTGGTCCCCGTGGACCACCTACAACACCGGCGCGTACGCCGGCCGGTGCTGACACCCCGCGCCTCTTTAGAAGATCGCGGCGAGCAGGACCGCGACGATGCCGGTGATGAAGACCCCGTCGAAGGTGCCGGCGCCGCCGATCGACACCACGGGCGCGCCGAGCCGGCGGACCTTGTGCATGTTCAGCAGGTCGGCGCCGGCCAGCGTGCCGAGCGTGCCGCCGACGTACGCGAGCCCGGCCACCGCAGCCGGGTGCAGCATGATCGCGACCGCGGCGGCGAAGACGCCGGGCAGCAGCGCGGGCACCGCGATGCCCAGGCCACGCACCGGGCGGGCGACCGCGTGCGTGAGCAGCGCGACGATGACCACCGCGGCGAGCGCGAGCCAGCCGAGCCTGTCGTGCGCGATCAGGTACGCCGACAGCGCCGCAGGCACGACCGCGCCGCCGACGTTGACCGCGACGGTGATCTTGCTGCTCCGAACGACCGGGATCACGTACCGCATTCCGAACACGGTGATCATCTGCCGCAGCTGTGTCACGCTTCCCCGCAGCCGCGCCACCGGGATGTTGACCACGCTGCCGGCCAGGCTCACAAGCAGCACGAGCATGGCCTGCTCCGGGTCGATGCCGAGCCGGTCGAGGGCGTAGCTGAAGATGCCGATCTGCACGAACGCGATCAGCAGCAGCACGGCGATGAACCCCGCCGCGAGGAACGGGGCCGCCAGCGGCCAGTACACCAGCCCGCGCCCGTCCCTGTCACGCCCGTACCGCCCGCGGGCAGCCAGCCCGAACCGCGCGCGCCGCCGGCCCAGGCGGCTGGCGTACCCGTCGTATCCTGCCGCACCGAACATGGCAGTCGCCTCCCGCTGTGATAACGGCCGGCCAAATCGAGTTATGCCGTGTTTCGCGGCGAAGGCGGCGAAGGCGGCGGAAGCGAACGACGGCAGCGAACGCGGAACAGCGGCTATCCTCCCGAGCCAGCCGCGGCGCCGACCGCCTCGGAGATGCCCAGCCGGGCGAGTTCGTCGGCGCGCTCGTTGCCCGGATCGCCGTTGTGGCCTTTCACCCACTGCCAGGCGATCTGGTGCGGTGCCATCGCGGCGACGAGCCGCTGCCACAGGTCAACGTTCTTGACCGGCTGCCGGTTGGCGGTCTTCCAGCCGTTGCGCTGCCAGCCAGGCACCCACTTGGTGACCCCGTCGAGCAGGTACCTGCTGTCGGTGTACAGCCTGACCGGCACCGGCCTGGTCAGCGCCTCGAGCGCCTGGATGGCGGCCATGAGCTCCATCCGGTTGTTCGTGGTCAGCTGGTCGCCGCCGTGCAGCTCCTTCTCCGCGTTCCCGTACCGCAGCACGACGCCCCACCCGCCAGGGCCCGGGTTGCCGCTGCAGGCACCGTCGGTGTAGATCACGGCCTCGCCCATGCCGCACAGGCTATCGCCGCCGCCGCACCATGGCGGCAGGCCGGCCGGACCCGCGCCGGTACGATCGACTCCCGTGACAGCGGAACTCGTCCTTTCCTGCGGGAAGATCCGCACGCCAGCACATCCGTCCGGCTTCGTCCAGGCCGCCGCTATCGGCGGCGGCGTGATCCTCGCGCTGGGTCGCGACGACCAGATCCGCGAGCACGCCGGGCCCCGTACCCGGGTGGTGAACCTGCGCGGCCGGCTGGCGGTCCCCGCGTTCGGCGACGCGCACGTGCACCCGGTGCAGGCCGGGCTCGAAGGCCTGCGCTGCAACCTGGCCGGCCTGCGGAGCAGGCAGGCGTGCCTGGACGCGATCGCCGCCTACAGCGCGACGCTGCCGCCGGGTGCCTGGGTGCTCGGCGGCGGCTGGCCGATGTCGGGCTTCCCCTGCGGCATCCCGGCCGCCGCCGATCTCGACACGGTGACCGGCGGGCGGCCCGCGTTCCTGCCCAACAGCGATCACCACAGCGCCTGGGTGAACACCGCGGCGCTGACCGCGGCCGGGATCACCGCGCGCACGCCCGATCCCGCCGACGGGCGGATCGAGCGCGGCCCCGCCGGGGTCCCCGCCGGCGCGCTGCACGACGGCGCGATGCGGCTGGTCGCCTGCTGCGTCCCGGCGCCGGGCCCCGGCGAGCTCACCGCGGCGCTGCTGGCCGCGCAACGGCACCTGCACGAGCTTGGCATCACGAGCGTCCAGGACGCCTGCGTCGGCGAGGCCGGCGAGCTCGGCATGCCCGACGCGTTCGACACCTACCGGCGGGCCGCCGCCGACAAGCTGCTGACCTGCCGGGTCACCGGGGCGCTGTGGTGGGACCGCGCCCGCGGCCTGCGCCAGCTGCCGGACCTGCAAGCGCGCAGGGAGGCAGCCGGCGGCGGCGGCGGATTCCGCGCCACCACGGTCAAGCTGATGCTTGACGGGGTGTGCGAGACGTTCACCGCCGCGATGGGCGCCCCCTACCTGGACGGCCGCGGCCACGACCACCCGGGCGGCCACGCCGGACGCCTGTTCATCGACCAGGAGGAACTCAAGGAGGCCGCCGGGCGGCTGTCCCGCCTCGGCTTCCAGCTGCACTTCCACGCGATCGGGGACCGCGCGATCACGGTCGCGCTCGACACCCTCGCCCAGCTGCCTGCCGCGCAGCGCGAAAGCGGCAGGCACCACATCGCCCACCTGCAGTTCATCAGCCCGCCTGACCTGGGCCGGTTCGCGCGGCTCGGCGTGGTGGCCAACTTCCAGCCGCTGTGGGCGTGCGAGGACGAGCAGGTCGCGGCGCTGACCGTGCCCTTCGTCGGCGCCGAACGCGCCGCCTGGCTGTACCGGATCGGCGCGGTCCTGCGGCGCGGCGGGCGGATCGCGTTCGGCAGCGACTGGCCGGTCTCCAGCGCCGACCCGCTGCAGCAGATGCACGTCGCGGTCAACCGCGTGCTCTATCAGCCAGGGGGGAAAACCCGGGAGACCAGGCGGCCGCTGCTGCCCGCCGAGGCGATCACCGTGGACGCGGCGGTCGAGGCTTTCACGAAAGGGGTCGCGTACGTCAACCACGAAGAGGACGCGGCGGGCACGCTAAGCCCCGGCATGCGCGCCGACGTGGCGGTGCTCGACCAGGACCTGTACACGATCCCGCCCGGCGACATCGGCGGCACATCGGTCGCGCTGACGATCGCCGGCGGCCAGGTCGTGCACGGCGAGGAGTAGGCGGTGGCCGGCGCAGCGGCCGGGATCGTTCGGGATAACGGGAGGAGGACCGGGCCCCGACCCGCGCGTGAACTCGCGTCCCCCAGCGGTGACCTGGCTGAATTAATGTGTTGTGCTAGTACCGTGATGAACTCGCTGCCGTCGCCGGGCTCGGAAGACCCGGCAGACCTCGCCATTCTCGCCGGGCTGACCGTGGAGGACACCGACGACGACGACCCGGTCCTGCTGTGGCCGGACGGGCGCCAGGTGGACACGTGGCGTGAGGACTACCCGTACGGCGAGCGGATGCCGCGCGAGGAGTACGAGCGGGGGAAAAGGCTGCTGCAGATCGAGCTTGTCAAGCTGCAGAACTGGGTCAAGGACACCGGGCAGCGGATCATCATCGTGTTCGAGGGGCGGGACGCGGCCGGGAAAGGCGGGACGATAAAGCGCTTCACCGAGCACCTGAACCCGCGCGGCGCGCGCGTTGTCGCGCTTGAAAAGCCCACGGAAAGGGAACGGACCGAGTGGTATTTCCAGCGGTACGTGTCGCACCTGCCGTCCGCAGGGGAAATCGTGCTGTTCGACCGGTCCTGGTACAACAGGGCCGGCGTCGAGAAGGTGATGGGCTTCTGCACGCCCGGGGAGTACCTGGAGTTCATGCGCGAGGCGCCGGAATTCGAGCGGATGCTGGTGCATTCGGGGCTTGCGCTGACGAAATTCTGGTTCTCGGTGACGCGCACCGAACAGCGCACCCGGTTCGTCATCAGGCAGGTGGACCCGGTGCGGCAGTGGAAGCTCAGCCCGATGGACATCGAGTCGCTCGACAAGTGGAACGACTACACCGAGGCGAAAGAGGCGATGTTCTTCTACACGGACACGGGCGACGCGCCGTGGACGGTGGTGAAGAGCAACGACAAGAAGCGCGCCAGGCTCGAGGCCATGCGGCACATTCTGGAGAAATTCGATTACGACGGGAAGGACCCGGAAATCGTGGGCAAGCCTGACGAGAAGATTATCGGCCCGCCGTCGCTGCTTTCCGAGCGGGCGTCGATCGCATCGTTCACGAGGCTGTGAGGGAAGCGGGATGAGCGTGGCGGAAACCGCCGTGACCGGCGGCACGCTGACCGAGATCACCTCCGAGGACGAGCTGCGCGCGGCGCTCGGCGGGCTCCCCGAGCGGCGGGCGGCCACCAAGGTCCGCGCCACGCTGCACCCGCGGCAGGCCGAGTGGCTGCGCGCGTCGCCGTTCTGCGTGATCGCGACGTGCGACGCGGCAGGGAACTGCGACGCCTCCCCCAAGGGCGACCCCGCCGGGCAGCTCTTTCACGTGCTCTCGCCGGCGTCGGTCGCGATCCCGGAACGGCCGGGCAACAAGCGCGCCGACGGCTACCGCAACCTGCTCGGCAATCCCCGCGTCGGGATCATCTCGCTGATCCCCGGCCGGGGGGACACGCTGCGGGTCAACGGCCGGGCCAGGCTGGTGCGGGACGCGCCGTTCTTCGACGAGCTGGCCGTGCGCGGGCGCCGGCCGGTGCTCGCGATCGTCGTGGACATCGACGAGGTCTTCTTCCACTGCGCGAAGGCGTTCCTGCGGTCCGGGCTGTGGCAGCCGTCGTCCTGGCCCGCGCCCGACGCGCTGCCGTCGGTGGCCGCGCTGTGCAAGGCCGTGCAGGACACCCCGGAGACGCTGGAGGAGCTCGAGGCGCACTACGCGCCCGAGCACTACTCGACGCTGCTGTACTGACCCCACAGCGCCGGGATGCTCACGCCCAGGTCGGCGAGCAGCCTGCGCAGCAGCGGCAGCGATACCCCGATCACGTTGGTGTGGTCGCCGTCGATCGAGTCGACGAACCAGCCGCCGAGGCCCTCGATCGTGAACCCGCCCGCCATGATCAACGGCTCCCCGGTGGCGGCGTACGCCTGGATCTCATCGTCCGTCGGGGTGCCGAAGCGGACCGTCGTCGCCGCCACCGCCTGCGCGCTGCGCCCGGAGGCGGCGTCGATCACGCAGTGCCCGGTGAACAGCGTGCCCTCCCTGCCCGACATGTGGCGCCACAGCGCGATGGCCTCGGCCGTGCCGGCGGGCTTGCCGTAAGCGCGGCCGTCGAGGTCGAGCATCGAGTCGCAGCCGATCACGACGCCGTCGTCGAGGCCCTCGGCGACCGCGCCCGCCTTCGCCGCGGCGAGCAGGCCGACAAGCTCCGGTGTCGTGGCGGCCGTGTAGGCGTCCTCGTCGACGCCGCTGACGATGACCTGCGGATCGAGGCCGCCCGCGCGCAGCACGGCGAGCCTGGCGGGGGAGGCCGAGGCGAGAACGACACGCACGGGTCAGACCTTACGCGTCACCGCGCGGAGCCGTAGCATCGGTGCCATGGTGCGCGTGCTGGTGCTGTACAACACGCCGGCGGACCCCGAGGCCTTCGACCGGTACTACAACGAGATCCACATCCCGCTGGCCAGGCAGCTTCCCGGGCTGCTGCGGTACACGGTCAGCAGGAATCTCGCCGCGCTCGGGGGGGACGCGAAGTACTACCTGATCGCCGAGCTCGACTTCGCGTCGCCGGAGGCGGTGCGGGCGGCCTTCGGCTCGCCGGCCGGCCGCGAAACCGCAGCCGACGTGCCGAAGTTCGCGACCGGCGGCTCGTCGCTCATGACCTACGAGGTCGCCGAGGCTTGATGCGGTTCGGGCTGGCCGGCGCCGGTTACTGGGCTCGGACCACGCACGCGCCCGCGCTCGCCACGACGCCGGGAAGCACGCTCGCCGCGGTGTGGGCACGCGATGCCCGCGCGGCGCGGTCCCTGGCCGCCGAGCACGGCGCGATCACGTGCGGGTCCTTCGGCGCGCTGGTCGACGCGGTGGACGCGGTCGCGTTCGCGGTGCCGCCGCACGTGCAGGCGCCGCTCGCCGTCCAGGCGGCGCGGGCGGGCAGGCACCTGCTGCTCGAAAAGCCGATCGCGCTGTCGGTTGCCGACGCGGACCGGCTGGCGGCCGCCGTCGACTCGGCCGGGGTGGCGTCGGTGGTGTTCTTCACGCTCCGCTTCAACACCGAAGTCCGCGCCTGGCTCACCGACTCCCGTGCCCGCGGCGGCTGGTCAGGCGGCGGCTGGTCGGGCGGGGTCGCGGTCTGGCTCGGCTCGGCGCTGCAGCCGGGCAATCCGTTCGACACGCCGTGGCGGCGGGAGAAGGGCGGCCTTTGGGACCTCGGCCCGCACGTGGTGTCCCTGCTGTGGGCCTGCCTCGGCCCGGTGACCTCGGTCACCGCCGTGCCCGGCGCTCTTGACGCGGCGCACCTGGTCCTGCGGCACGCCGGCGGCGCGAGCAGCACCGCGACGGTGACGCTGAGCGCGCCGCCGGCCGCCGCGGGGAACAGCCTGTTCGTCTGGGGTGCGGCCGGGCGTTCGATCATGCCCGCCACGCCGGTCGACCCGGTGGCGGCGCTGCGGGTCGCGGCCGGTGAGCTCGCCGCGGCCGCTCTCGCCGGGCAGTGCGCTCACCCGTGTGACGTCCGGTTCGGCCGCGAGGTCGTCCGGGTGCTCGCCGCCGCCCAGGCACAGCTCGACGCCGGCTAAGCCTTTCATTTATCCCGAACGGACCGTGGCGACTGCCCCGGCGCACGACCGCTTCCCTGGGCTGGCGAGCCGCCGGGTGGCGAGTCCGTGCCGGAACTGTACCTACATGGCCGGACCCGCCTAGGCTCTATGGTTATGAGTAGTCCGCCAGCCGTCCCCGACCCAGGGAACCTGCGCGCCTCGGATGCCGACCGTGAGCGCGTCGCCGACATATTGCGCGAGGCCGCCGGGGACGGGCGGCTGACCATGGAGGAGCTGGACGAGCGGCTCGATGCCGTGTACGCGGCAAAGACCTACGCCGAGCTCGAGCCGGTCACCCGGGACCTGCCTGCCGCGGGGGCCGGCCAGGTTCCGGCTCCCGCGCCGGCGCCGGCTGGCGCCCCGGACCGGACCGGCCGGTTCGGCGGCGAGCCGACCTCTCACAACGCGGTCTCGATCCTCGGCGGCTTCTCCCGCAAGGGCGACTGGGTGGTGCCGGGGGAATTCTCGGCGGTGGCGATCCTGGGCGGCGGGGAGATCGACCTGCGGGAGGCCCGGTTCGCCGAGCACGCCGTGACCATCCACGCGGTGGCGATCTTGGGCGGCATCGAGATAACCGTCCCGGAGGACGCCCTGGTCCACGTGACCGGCGTCGGCATCATGGGCGCCTTCGAGCACATCGCGAGCGGGGAGAGCAAGCCCGGCGGGCCGAAGATCATCGTCACCGGCGTCGCCCTCATGGGCGGGGTCGAGATCAAGCGCAAGCCGTCAAGGAAGTCCCAGCGCGAGCAGGTGCTTGAAGCCAGGCGCGAGCGGTTCGAGGCGCGGCTTGAGGAGAAGCGGGAACGGCTGGAGGCCAAGCACGAACGGCTGCAGGCAAGGCACGAGCGGCTGCAGTCCAACCGACCCGACGAACTGCAGTGACGCGGTCAGCCGACAGCGCCTAGGGGTGGTAGGGGGATGGCTGGTTGAAGATCACGGTCAGGCTGACGATCTTGTTGTCGCGGACGCTATGACTTCGCGGACGTCCATGGTGACGTGGCGACGATCCGCTCGGTGTCAAGGGCGTTGACGGCGGCGATGTGCTCGGCGACGACGGCCGGCAGTTCGGTGCTCATCG
The DNA here is from genome assembly GCF_030042015.1 of Trebonia sp. Classification (GTDB taxonomy): domain Bacteria; phylum Actinomycetota; class Actinomycetes; order Streptosporangiales; family Streptosporangiaceae; genus Trebonia. Next base: position 21,735 of record NZ_JASIAL010000213.1, read on the forward strand.
CTGGGTTCTCCTCGGTTCGGGCTGGCCGGTGCGGCCAGCGATATCCACTGTGGCCGCTGCCCCGGCGGGAGGGTCAATGGCAGTCCCCGGCCTTGACTCTCCCCTTGAGGGAGGGTCCATGCCGGACGGGTGCCCGCCTCCCTGACCATCGGTGACTTCTCCCGGGCCACCCACCTGAGCGTCAAGACACTGCGCCACTATCACCGCATCAGGCTGCTGCAACCGGCTGACATCGACCCGGACACCGGGTACCGGCGGTATACCGTCGATCAGATCCCGGCGGCCCAGGTGATCCGCCGTTTCCGGGATCTGGACATGCCCCTGAACCAGATCCACGCCGTCCTGCAAGCTCCGGATCTGCGGGCCCGTAACCGGCTCATCTCCGCCCATCTGGCCAGCCTCGAGCAAGGCCTGGCCCGGACGCAGGACGCGGTGGCGTCACTGCGGGACCTGCTCGCCGACCCGTCCGCGGTCGCGCCCGTCAGCCAGCGCCGGGTCGACGCGACGGCGGCGGCGGCCATCACCGGCGTCGTCAGCACCGGCGATCTGCTGGCCTGGTATCTGGGTGCGCTCGGCGAGCTTTACGCCACCCTCGATGCCCGCGGCGTCTCCGCGTCTGGCCCGGCAGGAGGCATCTACGCCAGCGAGCTGTTTTCCGCCGAACGCGGGGAGGCCACGATCTTCGTGCCCACCGCAACCCAGGTCCAGCGCCTGGGCCGGGTCGCCCCTGTCGTCGTGCCCGCCGCCGAGCTGGCGGTCATCACGCACGCCGGCTCCCATGCCGATGTGGACCGGGCCTACGGGGCGCTGGGCACTTACGTGGCCAGCCATGCCCTGCGGGTGGACGGTCCCATCCGCGAGTACTATCTCGTGGGCCGACGCGACACACCGGAAGAAAACGCCTGGCGGACTGAGATCGGCTGGCCCATCTTCAGCACCGGCGCAGCCGCTTAGACCAGCGATTTCCGGCTGCCGGACGCGCTACTCGCGGACGATCAGGGTGTTCCAGGTGATCGGTCCGACGATGCCATCCACGCCCAGCTTGAATCTCGCCTGGAAGTCCTTGACGGCCGCCTGCGTCTTAGGGCCGAATATGCCGTCGACCGCGAGAGCCGTGAAGCCGTAGGCGAACCTCAAGTTGTGCTGGACCGCCGCTACGGCAGGCCCGCTATTTCCGATCTGGACCTCGACGATCAGGTGCGTCCAGGTCTGCGGCCCCACCTTTCCGTCCACGG
>NZ_JASIAL010000214.1:0-14442 GCF_030042015.1 Trebonia sp.
CCGCCCTACCCGGTGCTCGCCGCGGGCAGGGTGCTGTGGGCCGGGCAGCCGGTGGCGCTAGTCGTGGCAGACACGCCCGAGCTGGCCGCCGACGCGGCCGAGCTCGTCGCCGCCGACTACGACGAGCTTGCCGCGGTGACGGGCCCGCTGGAGGCGGCGGCGCCGGACGCCCCGGTGCTGCACGCGGGGACCGCGGGCAACGTCGCGTTCACCAGGCGCCTCGTCAGCGGGGACGCGGACGCGGCGTTCGGCGCGGCCGCCTACCGGGTCGGGCAGCGGATGGTCAGCCAGCGGGTGGCCCCGGTGGCGCTCGAGCCGCGCGGCGTGCTCGCCTGCCCCGCCGCCGACGGCCGGCTTGAGGTGCGGATCTCCACCCAGCGGCCGCACGGGATGCGGAGCTGGCTGGCGCAGCTGCTTGGCCTGCCGCCGGAGCGGGTGCGCGTGGTCGTCGGCGACATGGGCGGCGGGTTCGGCGCGAAGGGGCCGATATACCCCGACCAGGTGGCGGTCATCGCCGCCGCGCTGGCGCTCGGCCGGCCGGTCAAGTGGGTGGAGGAGCGCGCCGAGTCGTTCCTGGCCACCAGCCACGGCCGGGACCAGGTGGCCGACCTGGAGATGGCGGTCGACGCCGGCGGGCGGATCACGGCGCTGCGCGGCAGCGTGCACGCGAGCTTCGGCGCCTACTTCACCCCGAACGGCCCCGGCTCCCTCCTCGGCCGCCTCGGCCCGATGCTCCCGCAGGGTTACCGGATCGCGAACTTCGACGTCCAGCTGACCGGCGTGTTCGCGAACACGACGCCGATCGGGCCGTACCGCGGCGCCGGCCGGCCTGAGGCCGCGTACTTCACCGAGCGGCTGGTCGACCTGGTGGCTTACGAGACCGGGCTGGACGCCGCCGAGGTGCGGCGCCGCAACTTCATCGCGCCTGGCGAGTTCCCGTACACCACCTGCACCGGGCTGACCTACGACAGCGGGGACTACGCGGCCGGCCTGGACCTGCTGCTTGAGAAGCTGTCGGCCGGGCCCGCGCCGTCGGCCCCCGAGGGCCATCTAGTCGGCGTGGGCATCGCCTCGTTCGTGGAGCCGGGCGGCATCACCCCGCGCGGCCCAGGCCCCGGCGGCCCCGACGGCCCCGTGGGCGACAGGGCGACCGTGACCGTGTCCGCTGCGGGCGCGGTGACCGTCGCGGTGGGCACGAGCAGCCACGGGCAGGGGCACGAGACCGCGTTCGCCCAGCTGGCCGCCGACCTGCTCGGGGTGGGCTACGAGGACGTCACCGTGGTGTTCGGCGACACCGACACGTCGCCGTTCGGGTACGGCACGTTCGGGTCGCGCAGCGCGGTCGCCGGCGGGACCGCGGTGTACAACGCCTGCCAGGCGGCGCTGGCGGCGGCCCGCCGGGTGGACGCGCCGATGTCGCTGGCGGAGGCGGCGGCGCGGCTCGGCGGCATCACCGCGACCGCGTCCTCCGGGGCGCCGCCTGAGACCTACGCGTCCGGCTCGTACGGCTGCGTGGTGTCGGTCGACCCGGACACCGGCCGGGTGCGGCTGCTGCGGGTGGTCGCGGTCGACGACTGCGGCGTGGTGATCAACCCGCTGCTCGTCGAGGGCCAGGTGCACGGCGCGGTCGCGCAGGGCGTCGGGCAGGCGCTGTCCGAGCACGTCCGGTACGACTCCGCCGGGCAGCCGATGTCGGCGTCGCTGCTCGACTACGCGGTCCCGTTCGCCGCCTCGCTCCCGCCGATCGAGTCCTACCTGCTGTGCACGCCGTCGCCGGCCAACCCGCTCGGCGTCAAGGGCATGGGGGAGAGCGGGACGATCGGCGTGCTCCCCGCCCTCGTCAACGCGGTCATGGACGCGCTGCGCCCGTACGGCATCAGGCACCTGGACATGCCGCTCACCCCGGAGAAGATCTGGACCGCGATCCAGGGCGCCCGCGGCTGACCCGCGCGTATCGTGGTGCAATGCGGGCACGCGAACCCGACTATGACGGCGTCGTCGAGCGGGACGGGGTGCGCGTCGGCTACGCGGTCTACGGCACCGGAGAGCCGGCGATCCTGCTGCTCACGTCGTGGGCGATCGTGCACGCGCGGCAGTGGAAGGCCCAGGTGCCGTACCTGGCGCGGCATTTCCGCGTGATCACCGTCGAGGGCCGCGGCAACGGGAACGCCGGTCGGCCGCCGGCCGCGGCGGCCTACGGCGACCGGGAGTACGCGGACGACGCGGTCGCGGCGCTGGACGCGGCCGGGGTGGACAAGGCCGTGCTCGTCGGCCTGTCGCTGGGCGGCCGGCACGCGCTCCAGCTGGCCGCCTGGCATCCGGAGCGGGCGGCCGGGGTGATCGCGTTCGGGGCGGCGCTGCCCTGGCCGGCCCCACCTGACTTCGATGAGCCCAAGGACAGCTACGAGGGCTGGGGGAAGGCGAACAGGCACTACTGGCTGGCGGACTACCGGGGCTGGGTCGAGTTCTTCATGTCGCAGGTGTTCACCGAGCCGCACTCGATCAAGCAGCGTGAGGACGGCGTGGGCTGGGGCCTGGAGACCACCGCCGAGACGCTGCTGCTGACCCTTCCGGCCGCGGCCGGCGTCACCGCGGCGGACGCCGAGGCCACCTGCCGGCAGGTGCGCTGCCCGGTCCTGATCGTGCACGGCGACGAAGACGGGATCGTGCCCTACGACACCGGCGTGGCGCTGGCCCGCTGGACCGGCGGCCGGCTGGTGACGATCCACCGCGGCGGGCATGGCACGCCGATGCGCGATCCGGTCCGGGCCAACCTGCTGATCCGCGACTTCGCCTCGTCGCTGGGCGGCCCAGGGACGCCGGCGCGGCAGACCTGGACCAGGGGCAGGGACCGCCGCAAACGGGCGCTGTACGTCAGCTCGCCGATCGGGCTCGGCCACGTCCGGCGCGACCTGGCCATCGCCGCCGAGCTGCGGGCCAGGCACCCGGGCCTTGAGATCGACTGGCTCACTCAGCACCCGGTGACGCGGGTGCTCGCGGAGCAGGGCGAGCGGGTGCACCCGGCGTCGCGCTGGCTGGTCAGCGAGAGCTCCCATATCGAGTCAGAAGCGGGCGAGCACGACCTGAACGTGTTCCAGGCCGTCCGCCGGATGGATGAGATCATGGCGGCGAACTTCATGGTCTTCCACGACCTGGTCGCCGACGAGCCGTACGACCTGTGGATCGTCGACGAGGGCTGGGACGTCGACCACTTCCTTTTCGACAACCCCGAGCTCAAGCGGACGGCGTACGCGTGGCTCACCGACTTCGTTGGCTTCCTGCCGCTGCCCGAGGGCGGGGCGGCGGAAGCCGCCCTCACCGCGGACTGGAACGCGGAGCGGGTCGAGCGCCGCCGCCGCTACCCGCGGCTGCGGGACCGCTCGATCTTCGTCGGCGGTCCCGGCGACGTCGCCGACGTGCCGCTCGGGCCGGGACTGCCGACCGCGCGCGAGTGGGCGCTGCAGCGCTACGCCTTCGCCGGGTACGTCACCGGGTTCACCCCGCCGGGTGACCGGGAGGCGCTGCGCGCCGAGCTCGGCTACCGGCCAGGCGAGCGGGTCTGCCTGGTGTCCGCGGGCGGTTCCGGAGTGGGGGCGCCGCTGCTGCGCCGGGTCGCCGCGGCGTTCCCGCTGGCCGAAAAGCAGGTCGCCGGCCTGCGGATGGTGCTCGTGACCGGGCCGCGGATCGACCCGGCGTCGGTGCCGGTGCCCGCCGGCGTCGAAGTGCGCGGTTACGTACCCGGCCTGCACCGGCACCTGGCCGCCTGCGACCTGGCGGTGGTCCAGGGCGGGCTGACCACGTGCATGGAGCTGACCGCGGCGGGCAGGCCGTTCGTTTACGTGCCGCTCGCCCGGCATTTCGAGCAGCAGATCCACGTGCCGCACCGGCTCGCCCAGTATGGCGCCGGCCGGCGCCTGGACTACGCGGCACTCGACCCCGAGTGCCTCGCCGCCGCCATCGCCGCGGAGATCGACCGCCCGGTCGGGTATCGCCCGGTGGAGACCGACGGCGCCGCGCGGGCCGCGGCTCTGCTGGCTGAGCTGCTGTTATCCGGCCTGTTCCTATCTTGCTGTTATCCGCCTGGGAGCCGCGCCATGGCGGCCTTGAGCTCGCCGCGCGATCCGATGCCGAGCTTGCGGTACACGTTGCGCAGGTGGTACTCGACGGTCTTCGGGCTCAGGAACAAGACGGCCGCGGTCTCCCTGGTGGTGCGGCCCTCGGCCAGGCTCACGGCGATCTGCAGTTCCTGGGGGGTCAGGTCGCTCAGCGTGGTCTCGTCCCGCCGTCGCGCGGTCTCGCCGGTCGCGGCGAGCTCGGCCCGCGCCGTCTCCGCCCACGGGCCGGCGCCGAGGCGGTCGAAGACGTCCACGGCGGCGCGCAGCTGCGTGCGGGCCAGCACCCGCTGCCGGTCCCGCCGCAGGCGGGCGCCGTACGCCAGGTGCGTGCGCGCGGTCTCGAAGGCGTCCGCCGTCTGGCCGTGCAGCTCCAGCGCGGTCTCGAAGTGAGCGTCCGACTCGCCTTCGCCGGCCAGCAGCCCGCGGCACCGCGCGGCCCGGGCCAGTGCCCAGGGCTGCGCCTTGGCGTTCGCGTCGTGCTCGAATTCCCCGGCTGCCTTCGCGGCCTCCTCCGCCCGGCCAAGGCGCAGGTAGATCTCGGTGAGCTCGGGCAGCGGAGAAGGGTCGGCATCGGCGATGCCGCGGGCGCGCAGCACCGCGAGCTGCTCCTCGTAATGCGGGAGCGCGGCTTCTGGCCTGCCAAGGCCAAGCTCGAGGTCGCCGAGGGCGGCGATGGCCCACACCTCGCATGCGCCAAGGCCCAGTTCGCGAGACAGGCTGAGCGCCTCGGCGGCGTGCGCGCCGCACTGCTGCGACCTGCCCTGCCTGGCGTCGAGCCGCGCGAGGAAGGCCAGCCCAAAGGCGAGGTCGATGTGCTGGCCGATTTCCCTGGCCAGCCCGATCGCTTCGTGAAAGCCGGCCTGCGCTTCCGCCCACCGGTCCGTGGCCGCCTGATCGATCGCCACATGGATCAGCACGAAGGGCAGTGCGCCGACAGCCGACTTGCGGCGCGCCGCGTCGAGCGCGCGGTAGGCGAGCGCCCGCCCGGTGTCCGCCTCGCGCAGCCAGATCGAGCCCATGGCCGCCCAGGCGAGCAGGCGGGGATCCTCGCGGAGTTCGTCCAGGCCCTCGAGCAGTTCGACCGCGGCGCGGACCGCGGGCGCGCCCGGCTCGTCTTCGCCCGCGAAGATCAGCGCCATGCCCCGCGTTATCAGCGTGAAGAACGCGATGCGGGCACTTGGGTCGGGCGGGGCGAGCGACGCGGCCCGCTGCGCGGCCAGGCGCATGGTCGCGGCATCACCGGCGAAGAACGACGCGTACGCCGCCTCGGCGAGCATCACGACGGCGCGCTCGGGATCGGCCGGGGCGGCCCGCTCGGCGGCAGCCAGCAGGATCTCCCGCCCTGTGCCGACCGGACCGCGGTGGACGGCGATATGGCCGCGCAGGTGCTCGATCGCGATGGCCAGGTCCCCGGCGGGTGCGTACCTGTCGGCTTGCCCGAGCAGCGCCACCGCACGCTGCGCGAGCCCGCCGAGCCACGCGGCGTCGGCCGCGGCGTACAGCAGCCGGCCCTGCCTGGCCTGGTCAGGCGCCAGCCGGGCCGCGCGCTCGAACGCCCGGGACGAGACCTCGTACGCGCCGCGCTGGCAGGCACGCTCACCAGCCTGTTCGAGCGCCGACGATGCCGCATCGTCCGGGCCGAGGCAGGCCAGCGCCAGGTGCCAGGCCCTGCGGTCGGCTTCGGCGTCGGGCAGGGCGCTGGCCAGCGCGCGGTGCATGTCGCGCCGCGAGCCGGCCGGGACGGCGCCGTAGATGGCGGAGCGGGCGATCGGGTGCCTGAATTCGACCCGGGAATCGCGCACGGTGATCAGGCCCGCGGCCTCGGCGGGAATCAGGTCCGCCAGGTCGAGCCCGAGCAGCGGCACGGCCCGGGCAAGCACGGACAGCTCGCCGCCGTCGACCGCGGCGGCGAGGGCGAGGGCGTCGCGGGTGCGCGGCGGCAGCGCCGCCAGGCGCGTCAGGTACACGCGGGCGACGCTGGTCTCGGCGGCGAGCGGCGCCTCCGGGGGCATGTCGGCCAGCCGCTGGCGTTCCCCGCCGAGTTCGAGCAGGGCCAGCGGGTTCCCGCCGGTCTCCCGGTGCAGCCGGTCGGCCAGGTCCTGGCTCAGCGGCTCGTCCCGCTGGCGAAGCAGCAGCGCGGCCGCCGAGCCCCGGTCCAGGCCGCGCAATGGCAGGGCAGGAAGGTCGGCGCCGTCGAGCAGCGACGGCTCGCCCTGGCGCACGGTCAGGACGACGGCCACCGGATCGGCCACGAGCCGGCGGACCGCGAACAGCAGGGCGTCCGCGCTCGACCCGTCCAGCCAGTGCGCGTCGTCCACGAGCACCGCGACAGGGGCTGCCTCCGCGTAGGCGGCGAGCAGGCTGAGCGTGGCGGCGCCCACGGCGAAGCGGCCGGGCGCGCTGGCCGGCCGCAGCGCCAGGGCGCTCTCAAGCGCCGCGGCCTGCGGGACCGGGATGCGGTCGATCCAGGGCAGCGCCGGACGGAGCAGCTCGAACAGGCCGGCGAACGGGATGTGCGCTTCCGACTGCACCCCGCGCGCCCGCAGCACGCTCATCCCGGCCGCATGGTCAGCGGCGTAGCCGAGCAGCGCGGACTTGCCGATCCCGGCCTCCCCGACGATGGCGAGCACGCCGCTGCCGCCGTCGCAGGCATCCCGAAGCAGCCGGACGAGGGCCTGCTGCTCATGATCACGGCCGAGCAACATGACTGCGAGTGTACGGAGACACCTGGTACGAATCCATCCCGCCGCGCTCCGGACTAGGGGGCCGCCCGGAAGCGAGCGGGCCGCGGCGCTGCCTACGTTGCCAGCTAGGCACTCAGCCACAAGGAGGAGGACACGATGACCACCACCAAACCGCCGACCGAGATCGACCACGACAAGCTGATGGGCTTTGTCTTCCGGGCAGTCGACGAGGTCGGCGCCACGCTGAACACCGCGCTGGTCGTCATGGGTGACCGGCTCGGCCTGTACAAGGCCCTCGCGGGCGCCGGCCCGCTGACCCCTGCCGAGCTGGCCCAGCGCACCGGCACCGCCGAGCGGTACGTCCGCGAATGGCTGAACGCGCAGGCAGCCGGGGGCTACGTCGACTACGACCCGGACAGCGGTCGCTACACCCTGTCGGCCGAGCACGCGATCGCGCTGACCGACGCCTCCAGCCCCGCCTACCTGCCGGGGTTCTTCCAGATCGCGCTCGGCTCGGTGCTCGACTCGCCCAGGATCACCGAGGCGGCGAAGACCGGCCAGGGCTACGGCTGGCACCAGCACGGCCAGGACGTCTTCGACGGCTGCGAGCGGTTCTTCCGCCCCGGCTACAACGCCAGCCTCGTGTCTGCCTGGCTCCCGGCCCTCGACGGCGTTGTCGCCAAGCTGGAGCGGGGCGCCGCGGTAGCGGACGTGGGCTGCGGCCACGGCGCGTCGACGATCTTGATGGCGCAGGCCTTCCCCGCCTCGACGTTCGCCGGCTTCGACTACCACGAAGGGTCGATCGCGACCGCCAGGCAGCGGGCCGCCGAGGCAGGCGTCAGCGACCGGGTCCGCTTCGAGGCCGCGCCGGCCTCCGCCTACTCCGGCAGCTCATATGACCTGGTCACGATGTTCGACTGCCTCCATGACATGGGCGACCCGGTGGGTGCCGCCCGCCACGTGCTCCAGTCCCTGAAGCCCGACGGCACCTGGCTGATCGTCGAGCCCGCCGCCGGCGACCGGGTGGAGGACAACTTCAACCCCGTCGGGCGGGCCTATTACGGCTTCTCGACCCTGCTCTGCACCCCGTCGTCCCTGGCGCAGGAGGTCGGGCTCGCGCTCGGCGCCCAGGCCGGCGAGGCGCGGATCCGCGAGGTGGTCACCGGCGCCGGCCTGACCCGCTTCCGCCGGGTCAGCGAGACGCCGTTCAACATCGTGTACGAGGCCAGGCCGTAGCGCCAGCTGTTTGTGACGCGGCGGGCGTCCGGCTTAGCCGGCCCGGTACGCTCAGGGGCATGTCAGCTGCGGACAGCCCGCGGGTGGCCGCGCCGATCACGCCCGTTCCGGACACGCGGGACCGCGCCCCGCACGGCCGCCCGGCCGGCCAGGGTCGCTGGGCCTGGCCGGCCGGGTACGCGGTGGCGGCCGTCCTGCTCTTCCTGTGCTACCTGCGGGTGTCAGGGACGCAGGCGGTGACCTCCGACGGCGCCTCGATCGCCCTGCAGGCCTGGGACATCCTGCACGGCAACCTGCTGCTCAAGGGCTGGTCGCTCGCCGACGTCACGTTCTACACGACGGAGATACCCGAGTACATGCTCGTGGAGCTCCTGCGCGGCCTCGGGCCTGCCGACGTGCACGTGTCCGCCGCGCTCAGCTACACGCTGCTCGTGATCTTGGCCAGCCTGCTCGCCAAGGGGCGCGCGACCGGCAGGGAAGGCCTGGTCCGCGTGCTGATCGCGGCCGGGATCATGATCGCCCCGCAGATCGGCCCGGGCGCGTTCCTGCTGCTGCTGTCCCCCGACCACACCGGCACCGGGGTGCCGCTGCTGGTGATCTTCCTGCTGCTCGACCGGGCGCCGCGGCGGGCGTGGGTGCCGGTGCTCGCGGGGCTGCTGCTGGCCTGGGCGCAGGTCGGCGACCAGCTCGTGCTGACGCTCGGCGCGGCGCCGATCGTGGTCGTGTGCGCCGTGCGCGCCTACCGCGGCGTCGTGGCGCGCCGCGAGCCGGCCAGAGACTACTGGTTCGACTTCGCGCTGGCGGCCGCCGCCATCGCGTCGACCGTCGTGGCCGCGGCGGCCGTGCGGCTGATCAGGGACCTCGGCGGGTACACGATGGCCCCGCTGGACACCACGTTCTCCGCGAGCGCCGCGTGGCCTGCTCACATCGCGCTGGCCGCCGAGGGCGTGCTCGGCCTGTACGGCGCGGACGTCACGGGGCGGCCGCTCGGCGTGTTCACGGCGCTTGCCCTCGTGCACCTGGCGGGCCTGGCGCTCGCGGTGTGGGCGTTCTGCCGGGCGATCAGGCACTTCTTCGGCTGCGATGACATGATCGCGCAGGTCCTGGCCGTGGCCATCGTCCTCAACCTGGCCGCCTACGTGTTCAGCATGCTGCCGAACACCTACTGGGACAACCGCGAGATCGCCAACGTGCTGCCGTTCGGCGCGGTGCTGGCGGGCCGCCTGCTCGCGGACAAGCTCACCGCCGCGCGGGTGCTGCCGGCGCTGGCCGCCGTCGGCTGCCTGTACCTGGCCGCGCTCGGCTACGGTGTCACCAGGCCGCAGGTGCCCGCGCACGATCAGGCGCTGACCGACTGGCTGAGCGCGCACCACCTGACGACGGGCCTGGGCAGCTACGCCGAGGGCAACAGCGTCATCCTGGACAGCCACGGCGCCATCCTGCTGCTGGCGCCGGCGTGGCGCGCGGATTCGGTCACCCCAGGCAAGCACGAGGCGAAGGCCGCCGACTTCGACCCGGCGCGGCACTACGCGGACTTCGTCGTCACCACCGAGCAGGACGGCCCCTCCTTCTACATCCCGCCCGCGTGGATCATCCGCGCCTTCGGGCCGCCGGCGCACACCTACCACTACAGCGTCTGGACGATCATGACCTGGAACACGAACCTGCTGACCGAGGTTAGCTGACCTGCCGGCTTCGCCCGCCCCGTCGCCCCGGCCGCGCTCCCGCCCCGCGCACTCGCGATCGACTTCGCACACTCTGTGACGATTTTGGAGTCCATTATGGGCGATTTGTCCATGCATGGAGTGTGCAAAGTCACACTTACGTGACTGTTGGGACTGAAGGGAGACTGCGCCGACGCTACCACGGCCCGGGGCCGCGGAACGTGCCCCCCCGGAATGCCGGCAGGCACGCAGGACGGCCGGAGCCGCCGCCCTTGCGGGCTGGCGGCCCCGGCCGTCGGGGATAGCGATGTCAGAGGCGAGAGCGGGTGCTCACTTCGTCGCGGTCGTCTCTTCGCGCCACCGGCCGGAAGGAGGCTCTTCTACGGCCGCCGTCTTCTTGGGCATGAACGGCTGGATCAGGAAGTCGTAGAAGAATCCTCCGAAGACCGCACCGACGGTCGGCGCTATCGTGGTCACCCACCAGTCAGAGCGTGGCCCGGGGAAGGCCATGCCTTTCCAGCCGGTGAACCACAAGAACAGCCGTGGTCCGAGGTCTCGGGCTGCGTTCAGGGAGACCATGCTGGCCGGGCCCTCGACCACGACGATCATCGTGACCGCCAGGGCCAGCGCCAGCGGGAAGAACCATGCCATCGGCGCGTTGACGCTGCGCAGTTCGAGCAGCACCAGGATGAAGATAACGAGCACGGCCGTCGCCACGAACTCGCCTGCGGCGCCCTGCCAGTTGCTGACCAGCGGCCAGCCGTAGGTGACCTTCAGCTTCGCGGCGGTGCTCGCCGGGCCGATCCCGACCAGGGCCGGGTTCGGCACGTTGGGGATGAACAGCATCGAGACGAGCTGGCTGCCCGGGGCACCCTTCACCAGGCCCAGCAGCTTCAGCTTGTTCTCGATGACCTTGTAGTACAGGCCCCACAAGGCCGCCGCGGCGACGAAGCCGCCGAAGATCTGGAAGACGATGTAAGGCACCACGTGCTTCCAGGGGAACTTTCGCCGCAGCGCCATGACCAGTGTCACGCCGGGGTTGAAGTGCGCCCCGGATATCGTGGCGTTCGCCCATACGGCCAAGCCGACCGCGAGACCCCAGCCGAGGCCCACGGTGATCAGGTCGGGTCCTGCGCCGAACAGGACGCCGGCGAAGATCGCGGCGTCGCCGAAGAGCACGATGATGAAGACGCCCGCCGCCTCGGCGAAGTAGTGGCCGAGCCAATTCGGCTTGTCGGCGGGGCGGCCTTCTCGCCAGTGCTCCATGCCGTGTTCGATGTGTTCAATCGTGGTGGTGGCCATTTTCAGACCTCCGATCGTGCTGCCGAACCGGTACTCAGAAGTCCGGGACCAGGACGCCGCGGCCGAGCACGTGGCCCTTGTCGAGCTCGGTCAGCGCCCGGGCGTACTCCGACATCGGGAAGGTGGTCGCGGAGATGTGCACCCGCCCCTGGTGGTTCAGTTCCATGAGCTCGGAGAGCTCCGAGTAGCTGCCCACGATGCTGCCGATGATGTTGATCTCCTTGGAGATCAGGTCGAGCGTCGTCGGCCGGATGTCGCCGCCGTAGCCGATCGTGATGTAGGTGCCGCCCCTGGCCTGGCGCAGGTAATTGAGCGCGAAGGCAGGAGTGCCGTTCTCGGCAACGAAGTCGAGGATGACGTCCGCGCCCCGGCCGCCGGTCAGCTTCAGGATCTCGGCGACGCCGCCGTCGTGGCCGGCGAGCGCGACCTTGTCGGCGCCAAGCGACTCGGCGAACTCAAGGCGCTCCCTGCTCGTGTCGAGCGCGATCACGGTCGCCGGCGTCATCACCTTCATGAGCTGGACGCCGAAGTGGCCAAGCCCGCCGATCCCGACGACGACCGCCGTCGTGCCCGGGTAGGTGTACGGCATGGCCTTCTTCACCGCGTGGTAGGCGGTGATCCCCGCGTCGGCGAACGGCGCGAGCGGGACCGGGTCCGTGCCTGGCGCCAGCTTGATCACCGCGCGCTCCGACGTCTTCAGGTACTGGGCGTAGCCGCCGTCAGTGCCGTCGAGGCCGGGGAACTTGCCCGCTTCGCAGGCCATGTCGTAGCCGGTCCGGCACGGCCGGCACAGGCCGCACGTGATGAGCGGGTGCAGGATGACCGGGTCGCCCTTGGCAAGGCCGGTCACCGCCGGGCCGACCGCCTCGATCCAGCCGGCGTTCTCGTGCCCGAGCGTGTACGGAAGCTTGGGGTCGCCAAGCGCCTCCTGCCACACCGCCTGGACCAGGTGAATGTCGGTCCGGCAGACGCCGGCGCCGCCGATCTTCACGATGACATCGGTCGGGCCGGTAATCTCCGGGTCCGGGACGTCGACGAGCAGCACTGACTCGTCGAATTCCCTGTTGTACTCGTAAAGGCGCGCTGCCTTCATGGCTCCTCCCCATCGGACGTTGCCGTGTTGTTACAGATACGAACCTCATCCGTCCCGAAGGGGCTCATAAGAGCCGGAAGACCCGATTCCGCAAGACTCAGGTCCCCGGATCCGGTAACGCGTGAGACGTGAGGAGTCCCGTCTTCCCGCGGGCTCTCAGCCGGCCGCTAGCCGTCGCCGCAGGTCTGGCGCGGGTGCCCAGGCATGCCCGCGTCCTGAACTGCTACGGACCAGGAGACCTTGCTGTTCAAGCCCCCGCAGGTCCGTCCGTGCGGTCTGCGGCACTACCCCGTGGCTGCGTCCATGCGACGCTACGGTGTAGCGTGCCGCCGGGTCCTTGACGGCATTCTCGAGGAGGGCAAGCTGCCGTAGGTTGAACCGGTCCGAGACGGCCTTGAGGACCTGCCGCAACTGCTGCCCCTCGGCGGCCTTGCGGGCAAGGTAGTCATGCAGGTCGGTGATCGCGCGCTGGGTGATCCGCAAGTGGTACAGCACGAAGTAGGTGAGGTCGCCGTCGTCCTGCTCGCTGTACAGGAAGCTGCGCGCGTACTGCGCAGGCGCCTTCTTCAGCAGCCGGGAAATCGGCAGGAACTCGGCGAGCCAGTAATCCTGGCTGAGCATGGACCAGTAGAACAGCAAGCGCGCCGTCCTGCCGTTGCCGTCGACGAAGGGATGGTCGTAGGCGAGCATGAAGTGAAGCAGGATCGCCCGGACCACTGGCGGCACATACGACGTATCTGAGTCCCCGTTCGCGAATTCGCACAGACGCTCAAGCCGCTCCGGGAGCTGGCCGGCGGGCGGCGGGGTGTGCATGATCTGGTCGTAATGGTCTGCCACGACCACGCGGTCCTCACCGGGAAGCTGGAGTCGCCCGCAGTCGGCCGCGTTATCAAGAGTGCCCTCAGTAATGATGCGGTGAAACTCGGTGATCAGGGCCGGAGTAAGCCGTTCGTGGCGAAGTTCGCGTACCCGCAGCAGCCCTTGATAGTTGTTGAGGATCATCCGCTCGTGCCTCGTCCGGGGCTTACGGCCGGTACGCAGCATCTCCTTCGCGACCTTGCGCGTGGTCGAGGCGCCCTCCAGCTGGCTTGATGTGATCGCTTCCTCGATGAGGGAGTTGATCACGTATCGCTCCCGCGTGGGTGCCTCGGGGAGGACAGGCTCGGGTACGCCGATGCGCCCGCTCGTGTGCTTGTCGACCATTTCGATTCCGCGCAACGCGTCGTCCGGGAGCGCGTAGCCGAACTGCCGTCCGTCCTTGCCGAGCAGCGGCAGTTTCCGCTGCATGACGGTGCGCCCGATCTTCAACGCGGCCCACCACTCCTCGGTCGTGAGTCCATGTGGCGGTCGCCTGTTCCGCAACTCATCCCACGGCAGGTAACGATCCGGGGTGGCAAGCGCCGCCAGCATGTGCCGCGAGAACTCCGCCCGTGCCGGGCCTGCGAGGAGCGCGGCAAGGTCGATGGGCGGCGGTGGCTGGGGCTTCCTCATGTTTCCCTGCTAATTTATCTTCAACTAGCAGCTAATTAGCTGCTAGTAATAGCTAATTTAGCACTTAGCTTCCGATGCCGTGCGGACGCGGGCGGCCCGGCGCGGGCACCGCTAGCCGCGCAGGCGCAGGCCGCGGGGGGTGGGCCGGAAGCCCGCGGACTCCAGGGCCAGGGCGAGCGGCGAGTTGCGGACGGCGTCGCCGTCGGCCCGCTCGACGGTCATCCGGCCGAGCGCGCCGTCCCTGACGGCGGCGGCGAGCGCCGCCGCGCATGGTTCGAGCACCGCGGGATCGTCGCTCCAGGACAGCAGCGTCTTGCCGCCGCGCTCGACGTAGAGCACCAGCTCGCCAGCGCACAGCACCGCGAGCGCGCCCGCCTTGCGGCCCGGCCGGTGGGCGGCGGCGGTCTCCCCGGGGCGCGCCGGCCACGGCAGGGCCGCCCCGTACGGCTGAGCCGGGTCGGCGGCTGCAAGCACCACCGCTCGTTCGGAATGATCAGCGGACGCGGCGGGTGCGGCCGGGTCAGCGGGGCGCGGGTCCCCGGCCATGGCGCGCATCCTGTCCACCGCTCCCGGCAGCGCGAACTGGGCCGCGCCCAGCCCCTCGACGAAGTAGCCGCGACGGCACTGGCCGCTTTCCTCCATCGCGCGCAGCACGGGGTACACCGCGGCGAACCCGCCGGCCATCCGCTCGGCGGCCACTGCTCCCTTGGTCAGCACGCCGTGCCGCTCGAGCAGCGTGAGCGCCTGCGCGTGGGCGCGCATCGTGGCCGCCGGGCCGGCGTCGCCCGCCCGTTCGGGCAGCAGCGACCAGCGGCCGGTCACGGTCGGCGGGCCGGTGCGCGACGGCATCGCCGGGC
>NZ_JASIAL010000215.1:0-7664 GCF_030042015.1 Trebonia sp.
CTGGTAGGCGAAGGAGGCCTCGGCGATCTCGCCGACGAACCAGCCGTTCTCGATGCCGGCCAGGATCCCGCCGGTCATCGAACCGTCCTGGCTCATCGCGCGGATCTGCGCGAAGATCGCCTCGGCCTCCTGCTCTAGACGGTCGGTCAGCGCCTCGACGTACCAGGAGCCTCCCAGCGGGTCCGACACGTTGACCACGCCGGTCTCTTCCATGATCACCTGCTGGGTGCGCAGCGCGGTCTCGGCCGCGGCCTCCCCCGGCAGCGCGAGCACCTCATCCAGGGCGTTGGTGTGCAGCGAGTTGGTCCCGCCCAGGACGGCGGCCAGCGCCTCGATGGCGGTCCTGACGATGTTGTTGTCCGGCTGCTGCGCGGTCAGCGAGACGCCCGCGGTCTGGGTGTGGAAGCGCAGCCACTGCGCGCGCGGCGACTTGGCGCCGTAGACGTCGCGCAGCCACCTGGCCCAGATCCGCCGGGCGGCCCGGAACTTGGCGATCTCCTCGAAGAAGTCGATGTGCGCGTCGAAGAAGAACGACAGGCCGGGCGCGAACTCCTCGACGTCAAGACCCCGCTTGATGCCGAGCTCCACGTAAGCGAAGCCGTCGGCGAGGGTGAACGCCAGCTCCTGAGCGGCGGTGGAGCCGGCTTCCCTGATGTGGTAGCCGGACACGGACAGCGGCTTGTACCTGGGCACATGCCGGCTGCAGAACTCCATCAGGTCGCCGATCAGCCGCAGGTGCGGCTCGGGGGCGAACAGCCATTCCTTCTGGGCGATGTACTCCTTGAAGATGTCGGTCTGCAGGGTGCCGTCGAGGGCCGTGATGTCCTTGCCCTGGCGCTCCGCGGCGACCAGGTACATGCAGAAGACCGGGACGGCCGGCCCGCTGATCGTCATGCTCGTGGTCGTCGCGTCGAGCGGAATCCCGGCGAAGAGCGCGTCCATGTCCCTGGCCGAGTCGACCGCCACGCCGCACTGCCCGACCTCGCCTGCGGATCGCGGGTCATCGGAGTCGCGGCCCATCAGCGTGGGCATGTCGAACGCGACGGACAGGCCGTTGCCGCCCGCGTTGATCAGCATCTTGTACCGCTCGTTGGTCTGCCGCACGTTGCCGAACCCGGAGAACTGCCTGATCGTCCACGGCTTGCCGCGGTAACCGGTTGCGTACAGGCCCCTGGTGAACGGGAACTCGCCCGGCCACCCGATGCCAGCGGGGGGTTCCGCGCCGTCCGGCGGGCCGTACACCGGATCGACGTGCAGGCCGGACAGCGTGGTGAAGTCGGCGTCGCGCTTGGCGGCCGCGTCGTAGGCGCGCCGCCAGCGCGCGCGCCCGGTCACGTCCGCTTCCCCGGTCTGCGTCGTCACTTTCTGCTCCGTCATCACGGACTTCCCCTCAGGCTGCCAGCCGGCCGGCCGAGATAGTAGGACGTCCTACTATCTACCGGAACCAGCCTAGCTCACCCGCGCCGCACCGGGCACGGATCAGGCGGCTAACTTAGGACCCGAGCCGCAGCCCCGATGCCCGGTTTTGTCATGTTTTGTCCCTGCGGATCGGGTCCTAACTTGGCTGCGCAGGGCAGATCGCGCCCGATATGGGTGGTTTGCCCCGGCCGGCGGCCGGCCGGGGGGCGGGTCGGGCGGGCCGGGCGGACCGGGCGGGCCGGGCCTGGCGAGCGCCGGGTTTGGCTGGGCAGGGCGGTGCGGGAGAGGCAACCGCGAATCGTGGGGAGAAAAAATCGCAACCGGCCGGCGGCGAGCGGCGTCCATTAGGGACAACAGTCCGGGAAAGTCCGGGAAAACAGCCCTGCCGCTGCCGTGCGAAGGTGTGGTACCCATTGATGTACCCGACAAATACCCTCGGGGATGCACCACCGCTTGATGAACTCATCACCTTCGGTGGCGCCGGCGCCGCGCTGACCGCCACGGCTCCAGATGACGAATGGCGGGCAGCGCGGAAGCAGGGAGGTCCGGTGGGCACGGACGCGAGCGCCGAGACCGGCCCTTACGCCACGCTCACCTCCGGCACGGGCGCCCGCCGCGCGCTGGCCGAGCAGTTGTTCACCGCTAACTACCCGAAGCTGGCAGGCTGGGTCCGGCGGCTTGTGGACGACGACGAGACCGCGCACGAGATCGCTTCCGAGGCGTTCGTGCGGCTGCTTTCGAAGTGGACAAGCCCCGACAAGCTCGACAATCCGCAAAGCTACCTGTACATGATCGCGACCAACCTGGTGCGGGACCACTGGCGCAAGACGGAGCGGGAGCGCCGGGCGATGCGCAGCGTGTCCGCCGGCGCGGAACACGAGCCGTTCTCCGACCCGGCGCAGGAGGTCGACGTCCGCGAGCTGATCCAGGCCCTGCCCGCCCGGCTGCGCGACCCGTTCCTGCTGCACTACTACGCCGGCTTCGGGGTGCGGGAGATCGCGTTGCTGCTCAAGCGGCCGGAAGGCACGATCAAGGCAGACCTGTACCATGCCAGGGCGCGGCTGAAGGAGGCGCTCGCGGCTAACGCCGCGGGCGGTCACGGCAGGACACGCGGCGCGGGCGGAAACAGCGCGGGCGGAAACGGTGCGTGCGATGCCAGGTAACGACAATCGCGATCCCCTCGACAGCTGGCTGAACCAGCAGGTGCGGCCGCTGCCGCCACCGCCGGGCACGTTCCAGCTGATCACCCGCAAGGCACGGCGCCGCAAGCTGCGCAAGCTCGCCATCACGCTGGCGTCGGCGGCCGCCGTGGCCGCGGCGGCCGCGGTCGCCGTGCCGAACGTGCTGGCGCTGCGCGTCGCCCCCTCACCGGTGACGGGAACCCCGGTTGCGGCGGGAAGCAGTCCCGCGTCGAACAGCGGAACGCCGCGGCCGACCGGGTCGGGGAGCCGGCTCGCGTCGCCGGCGACCTCGACCGCGGGCAGCGGAGCGCTGCACCCGGTCCCCGCCAACTTCCAGCCGGTGTCGGTCACTTTCGTCAGCACGCAGCTCGGCTGGGCGATCGGGCAGGGCGGCACGGCAGGGCACTGCGCCGACCAGAACCCCTACATCTGCACGTCGATCGTGCGCACGGACAACGCCGGGCAGACCTGGGAGGGCGGGCCGGCGCCGAAGACCAGCGGACCGGACGGCGCCGTCGGTGTGAGCGCGATCAGGTTCCTCGACGGCGTGAACGGGTGGGCGTTCGGGCCCGGGCTGTGGGCCACGCACGACGGCGGGACCACCTGGAACCAGGTCGACACCGACGGGCAGCGGGTCACCGACCTCGAGACGGTGAACCACCGGGCTTACGCGCTGTTCGCCACGTGCTCGGGCACCGGCGCGGACTTCGCCGCGGACTGCACCAGGTACACGCTGATGACCACGTCCGCCGGCAACGACGACTGGGTGCCCGTCGGCGACCCGACGAACGGCCTCACCGACGGCGGCGCCGCCACGTCGGCGGTGCTCGCGCTCACGTCCACCACCGGATACCTGATCGCGCCGAACGGGGCGCTCTACTCCGGTCCGATCGGCGGCGTCTGGCAGCAGGCGGGTACCGTCGACTGCCAGCCCGGGCCGGCCCAGGCCAACGGACTGCCGTCCCGCGCGCTGCTCGCCCTGCAGGACTCGGCCAACCTGGCGGTCGCGTGCGCCGGGCCCTCGTCCGGCGCCGTCACGGTCTACACGTCGGACGACAGCGGAGCGATCTGGACACCCCAGCCCGCCGCCGCGTGGTCGGGCATCGCGTCCATCGGCACCCCGACATCGCTGGCCGCGGCGCCGGACGGGACGCTCGTGCTCGCCACGACCAACGGGCTCTACGTGCTGCCGGCGGGCGCCTCGCAGTGGAAGCCGGCGACCGTCACCGGCGCGGGCGCGCCCGCTGGCGGGTTCACCTATGTCGGCATGACGACGAACAGCCAGGGGGTCGCGGTGGCGGCCGACCCGGCGCTGCACGAGATCTGGATGACCTTCAACGGCGGCGGCACCTGGGCGCCTGCCACCGCGATCACGCCGGGGAACTAGCCCGCGATGAAGTCGCCCGCGGTCAGGCGCAGCCCGCGCAGCAGGGTAAACAGCTCGCCGCGCTCGCCTTCTGAGTACTCCCCCATGCCGAACTCGGCCGCCATCAGGTCGCGGGTGGCCTGCTGGACCGCGTCCCTGCCGCGTTCGGTGATCTCCGCGAGCCGTCCGCGGCCGTCGTCAGGGTTCTGCCTCCGCACGACCATGCCCTGCGCCTCCAGCCGGTCCACGGTGTTCGTCACGCTGGTCGGGTGAACCATGAGCCGTTCCCCCATCACCCGCAGCGGCAGCGCCCCCGCGCGGCTGAACGACAGCAGCACGAGCGCCTCGTACCTGGCGAACGTCAGTCCGTACGGGCGCAGGACCGCGTCGAGCTCGGCTATCAGGATCTGCTGGGCGCGCATGATCGAGGTGACCGCGGCCATCGCGGACGACGGCCCGAACCGGCGCTCCCAGATACGCGCCGCCCGATCGATCGGGTCGAAGGGCAGTTCAAGCGCTTTTCGCACACCGGACACACTACGCAGCCAGGCGGTGAGGGGACGAACTCGGGACGGCTCAGGCACCCCCGCAGGCACGTATCATGACAGCGCAAAACAGCGAATCTGCAACATCTGCGTCCGAAGACCGGCAATAGCTAGTTCTTGGATTGCCGGGATCCGGGCGAACTCGACAACGGACAGCCGGACGACAGGGCTCTATAGATTGTCGTCTATTATGCGACTGACGCAGCGTCGTCGGGCGCTGGTTTCTGGTGAATTGTGAGCCGATAATTACTTCGGGTGTTTCGCCGCCGCTTTGGAGCCAAGATGTCACGGTCACGGGTGCTGATAATCCTCGCACTCGCAGTTGCCCTGATCGGGCTGGCTTCTGCGCAGCTGGCCGCGACCGCGGGCGCGGCCGCGGCCAGCGCCACGCGCTCGGCCGGCGTCGCGACGCCGGCCCCGGCGGCCAGTCCCATCGACACGGTCACGGACGTCTCCGCTGCCATTACCGCGACCTCGGGCGTCGAGGAGCTGGTGGTAACGGCGGACTCCACCTCGCCGCTCAGCGACGTGCTCGCGCACCTGTGGGACACCAGCACCAGCGCCGACACGCTGGACCTGACTCTCCAGGAGACCGCCTCCGACGCCGACACGGGCAGCAGCACGTGGACCGCGCCGGTCACCGAGGGCACGCCCCCTGACGGCCTGCCGCTCGGCACCTACGACGTGACGGTGGACGTCACGTTCGCGGACGGAACCGTGATCACGGGCGTGGACGCCGCACCGCCCGTCGCCTTCCAGGACACGCCGTCGATCACCGTGCAGGTCAACTCCGTGCTCAGCCACGACAACGAGCAGCCGGCCCTCACCGGCACGGTCACCATGCTGGCCCCGGGCAGCACAACCCCCGTGGCCTACGCGGACCAGCCGGTCGTGCTGGAAGACTCGGTCCTCAATCAGGTGACCCTGACCACGGACGCCAACGGCGACTTCAGCTTCCCGTTCACCGACCCGCAGCCCGGGGAGCAGTTCACCGTCGCGGTCCAGCCGACCACGACCGTCGCCGGCGCGACCACCCCGACGACGACTTTCACGGTGCAAACCGACCAGGTCGCGATCTCGGCCAGCCTGTCGGCGAAGAGTGTGACCTACGGCAGCAAGGTGACGGTCGGCGGGACCGTCAGCTACGACCCGGACGGGACGTCCGAGCCCCTGTCAGCCGAGACCGTGGACATCTACGACGGGCCCGACAGCAACACCCCGGTGGCGGTGGCCGTCACCAACGGCGCGGGCGGGTTCAGCGCCGCGCTGCCAAAGGAGTCCGCCAGCCTGCACTGGGTGCTGCGGGCCGGCGGCGAGTACCTGAGCGCGGCGAGCGTCACGCTGCCGATGAAGGTCAGCCTGCCCACGGTCATCAGCGGCTTCCAGGCGACGCTGAACACGTCCTGGCAGGTCAGCTTCCGCGGCTGCCTGGCGCTCGCGGCCGGGACCCCCGGCTACATTCCCTCGCTGTCCGGGCTGACCATCCAGTACGCGGCGGGCCCCAACGGGCCGTGGCACACGCTGGGCACCGTGCCCAAGCAGAGCGTCGTGTGCGGCAACGGCGGCTGGGCGTTCAGCGGCACGCTCGAAGCGAAGCGGAACTACGCGTACTACCGCGCGTGGTACGCCGGGACCACCAACGTGGCGGGCACGGGTTTCCTGTCCGCGGCAAGCGGCAAGGTGCTCGCGTGGAAGTACGAGGACCGCATCACGTCATTCAGCGTGTCAAAGCGGACCGTCGGCAGCGGAGGAAAGCTTACCGTCAGCGGAATCCTGCAGTTCTACCTGGGAGGCTGGCGGAACTACGCCAACCAGCCGGTACAAATCATCTTCCTCGAAAAAGGAAGCAAAAAGTGGTACTATATCGCGGTGCCGCGCACCAATTCAAGCGGCAAATTCAGCGCGACCTTCACCGACCCCGCGTCCGCCACCTGGTCGGCCGAATACGTCGGCAACTCCACGCACTTGGGCTGGATGGCGCCGATGATCTACGTCACAGTCAAGTGACGGCGGGCAGTCGCCAGGGATCGTTCGGCGTCAGTGTCTTAAAGACCGACGCTGGCGAGCAGCTCCTCGGCCGCTTCGTGCGGGCCCAGCCTGCCGTCCGCCACCCGGGCCGCGAGCTCGTCGGGTACCTCAAGCCGCGCCCGCACCGCGCCGAACGCCAGCGCGCTCACCTCATCGCGCGCCCGGGCCAGCCGCTGCCGCGCCCGCTCGCCGCTTTCCGCCAGCCACGCCCAGTGCCGGTCCAGCTGGCGGACCAGCTCGTCCACCCCCTCGCCCGAGGTCGCGACCGTCGTCACCACCGGCGGCCTCCACCGCCCGGCGGAAAGCGCGATCATCGACCGCAGGTCGCGGACCGTCCGCTGGGTTTCCGGCCGGTCCGCCTTGTTCACGACGAGCACGTCGGCGACCTCGAGCACCCCCGCCTTCGCCGCCTGCACCGCATCCCCCATGCCGGGCACGACGAGCAGCGCCGTCGTGTCCGCGGCCGCCGCGATCTCCACCTCGGCCTGCCCCACGCCGACGGTCTCGATCAGGATCACCCCGAACCCGGCGGCGTCGAGCACCCGGATCGCCTGCGGGGTCGCGGCGGCCAGCCCGCCGAGCTGGCCGCGGCTCCCCATCGACCTGATGAACACGCCGGGGTCAGTCGCGTGCTCCTGCATCCGCACCCGGTCGCCGAGCAGCGCGCCGCCGGAGAACGGCGACGACGGGTCCACCGCGAGCACCGCGGCCCGCTCACCGCGGGCGCGCAACGCCTTGACAAGTGCGCTGGTCACGGTGGACTTTCCCGCGCCCGGCGCCCCAGTCAGGCCGATGACCCGCGCGCCCGCGACCATGGGGGCCAGGTCTTTTATTACCGAACGGACCCCGCTTTCTCCGTTTTCGACCATCGAGATCACCTTGGCGAGCGCGCGGACGTCCCCGGCACGCACGCGTTCGGCGAGCGCTGCCGCATCCAGCGTGGTCAGCGTGGTCAGCGCGGCACCCGCAGCAGGAGCGCCGAGCCCTGGCCGCCGCCGCCGCACAGGCCGGCCGCGCCGGCCCCGCCGCCGCGCCGGCGCAGCTCGCAGGCCAGCGTGAACACGATGCGGGCGCCGGAAGCGCCGAGCGGGTGGCCGAGCGCGATCGCGCCGCCGTTGACGTTCA
>NZ_JASIAL010000216.1:0-10924 GCF_030042015.1 Trebonia sp.
AATGTGATCAGCGGCACATATTAGCGGCGGGCGGCCTAGGATATTCGCAGCCGGCAGGTCGTGCTGGCTCCCAGCGGCCGCACTTGTCTCCCGGTGGACGCCCTTCCTCAACCCAAGCGTGATCTCGGGTACGTAGAGTAAATCCAAAGGCCGGATCGCCAGACTTTCCCCAAGGTGCTTACCTAGAGGTGGCGAACCCTGGTCGCCGACGGGCGCAGCTGCGCCCGTCGGCGGTAACAGGTCGTTGCAGATCCGTTACCAAATTCTCAGCCTCGGACCATGCCCGGAATGCACGCTACCCCCCGTAGCGGGAACCTCGAAGAGACCTCGGAAGGAGCCCCGGTTGCACCTCACGATCACGGGGGCCCGACAGTGAGCGTCCTCGCCATGCTCGCCGCGGCTGGGGCGGTCGTCGCCCTGTGGGCGGGCGCGAGGCGGCATAGCGGCCCCGTGGCCAGGGGATACCGGTGGCTTGGCGGTGCCGCGCTGTTCTGGTTCGCCGGGCTGATCGTGGACAGCGTGCTGGCCGGGTCGCTGGGCTCAGGGCCCGGGCTGGCCGATGTGGCGCCGCTGCTCGCCCTCGCGTCGGCCGCGACCGGTGTGATGGTGCTCGCCTCGCCCTGGCCGTCGCCGGATCCGGCACCAGTGGCCCGGCCGTCGGCCGCGCCGTCGCCGTCGCCCGCGTCGCCCGCGTCGCCCGCGGCCGCCGGGACGTCGGGATCGGTGCTGCCCGGTCTTGCCGACGGGTACGTGATGGCGGTATCCCTGCTGGTCATCGGCTGGGTCGTGGCGTTCGGCGGCGAGTTCCACCGCTCCGGTGAGCGGCCGGCGTCGTTCTTGCTCGACCTGCTGCATCCGCTCGCCGACCTGGCGGTACTCGGCGCGCTGCTGCCGGTGCTCACGGTCGCCTGGAGCCGCGTGCTGCTGCCCTATCTCGCGCTGGTTGTGCTGACCGTCGGTGACTACCTCGGCGTCGGCGCCCGGATCTCCGGCGGGCACCAGGGCGTCCTGGAGCAACTCGCGATGGTCGTGGCCGCGTGCCTGCTCGGCGTCGCGCCGTGGGTGCCGGCGATCGCGGCGCGCCTGGACTTGCCGCAGTGGCGCCGGGAGGAGCAGCCGGCGGCGGGCACGGAGCGTCTCCCTGGGCCGCTCGACGTCGGCAACGCCGTCGGCACGAGTTCGGGCGCGGCCACGATCATCGCCGCGGTGGCCGTGTTCGTCGCCGCGATCGTGGTCGTCGTGCACGGCCTGGCCAGCGCCCCAGCCTCCGACCTGGCGCTGGTCATCGCCGGCGGCGCCGCTGTGCTCGTCCTTTCCGTGCGCATCCTCATGCTGGTCAGGGAGAACGGCGTCACGCTGCGGATCTGGCGCGGGTCGAGCGCCAGCCTGCGCGACCTCGCCGACCGGACCAGCGACGTCGTGCTGGTCTGCGACCTCGACGGCACGATCAGGCAGGTCAGCCCCTTGATCGCGAGCTTCGGCTACGCGCAGGACGCGCTGGCGGGCAAGCCGCTCATGGAGTTCGTCCACCCGGAGGACGTCAGCGCCGCGCGGACGGCGGTCCGGCAGGAGGCCAGCCCGGTCGAGGACGCGGCCGGCGCGGGCGCGGTCCTTGGCGCGGCGCCTGAGCCGGCCGGCGCGCAGCCGGGCGGCCCGGGGAACGGGACGGAATCGGGCGCGAAGGGCCGCTTCTCCTGCCGGGTGCGCGCCGCCGACGGCACCTGGCGGCACCTTGAGTGCGCGGTCCTTCTTTACCGGGTGCCGGGCGAGCCGGCGCAGCTGCTCGTCACCGCCAGGGACGTCAGCGACCAGGTGGCGCTGCGCCAGCAGGTGGCGCACCTGACGTTCCACGACGGCCTGACCGGCCTGCCAAACCGCGCGTACGTCGAGGAGCGCGCCAGGGAATCGCTCGCAGCAGGCGGCGACCGCGCCGGCGTGATCTTCCTCGACCTGGACGGCTTCACCGCGGTCAACGACCTGGTGGGGCACGGCGCAGGCGATCTGGTGCTCGCCCAGGCCGCGCGGCGGCTGCGGGCCGTCGTGCCCGCCCAGGACACGGTCGCGCGCTGGGGCGGCGATGAGTTCGCCGTGCTCATGGAGAACGCTGCCAGCGGCCCCGAGATCGTCGAGCTCGCCGAGCGGCTGGCCAGCGCCGTCGCCGGGGAGCCGTTCCGCGTCGCCGACCGGGAGATCGGGCTGACCGCGAGCGTGGGCGTCGCGCTGGCCGACGAGAGCCCGCCCGGCCTGGTGCTGCGCAACGCCGACGTGGCGATGGCCCGGGCGAAGGATGGCGGCCGCGGCCGGGTCGAGGTTTACGCGGCGCACATGCACGCGGACGTGGTCCGCCGCCTTGACCTGGCCAGCGACCTGCAGCGCGCGATCGCCAGGGAAGAGCTGACCCTGCAGTACCAGCCGATCGTGGAGCTCGCCACGTCGCGGGTCGTCGGCGCCGAGGCCCTGATCCGCTGGTGGCGCGCGGATGAGGTCGTCTCCCCCCGCGCCTTCCTCGCCGTGGCCGAAGATTCCGGGCTGATCGTCCCGCTCGGCGAGTGGGTGCTGCGCCAGGCCTGCTCGCAGGGCGCCGCGTGGCGGGCCTCCTCGTGGGACGTGGGCGTGTCGGTGAACCTGTCGCTGCGCCAGCTGAACGCGCCGCAGTTCCCCGCCCAGGTGGCCGCGGCCCTCGCGGAAAGCGGCCTGCCGCCCGCCGCGCTCACGATCGAGGTGGGCGAGCGGATGCTCGTCGAGGACGCCGGGCTGATAGCCGACCGGCTCGGGGAGCTGCGCGACCTGGGCGTCAGGCTCGCCATCGACGACTTCGGCACCGGCTACGCCTCGCTCGCTCACCTGCGTCAGCTGCCGGTTGACATCATCAAGATCGACCCGTCGTTCGTGTCGGGTCTCGGCCAGGATCCGGTCCTGACCATGCTCACAAGGACGATCGTCCAGGTCGGCCGCGACCTCGGGATGCAGGTGGTGGCCGAAGGCATCGAGCATCCCCGCCAGCTCGCCGAGCTGCGGGAGATGGGCTGCGGCTACGGGCAGGGGTTCCTCGTGGCCAGGCCAATGGCGGCGCCGGGCGTCGAGGCGCTGATCAGGACAGGAAGCGC
This sequence comes from Trebonia sp., assembly GCF_030042015.1. Lineage (GTDB taxonomy): Bacteria > Actinomycetota > Actinomycetes > Streptosporangiales > Streptosporangiaceae > Trebonia. Next base: position 3,108 of record NZ_JASIAL010000216.1, read on the forward strand.
CGTCGGTTCCGCGGCGGCGGACAGCGAGCGCGGCGCTGGTTCGCCGGCGAGCGCGCCGGGCGTTTCAGATGTCTCGGGAGCGGCCAAGCCGGGCGTACCCGCCGCATAACCGGGAATATCTGGACGTGACTGTCTCGCATTATGAGACCGGACGCACGATAATTTGACGCGAGGGCGTGTCGTGGGTGAGGGTGGTATCCGTGAAGCGGAACCACATCCTCGTACTTGGCTGGCGCGCGGAAAGCTGACCAGCCAGCTTCTGCGCGCGCCCCTCGCCTGCCACCCGGCACGAGGGGTTTTTTAATGCCCCCTCGCGGGGGTGCGGGGGATCGCCCCCCGGAAGACACCAGCCGCGCACATCGTGACAAGGAAGCCACCCGATGACCGAGCAGACGAGCCCAGTCCCTCCCAAGGCGCACGCTGCCGCCGGACAAGCGGATCAGCCACCCGGCAGGCCCCACTCCGGCCCCACGCCGCTGGACATCCCCGCGAGGGCGACCGCGACGCCTGCCGCCCCGAAGCCGGCGCCGCCCAGGCCGGCGCCGCCCGCACCACCCGCGGCGGCGCCGCAGCCGGCCGCGGCGGCGCACCACAAGCAGCCCCCGGCCGGCGAGCCCCCGGCCGGTCAGCCCGTGGCGGGTCAGCCGGCCGCGGGTCAGCCGGCGCCGCAGGCGGCCAGGACGCAGGCTCCCGCCGCGCCGCCGCAGCCGGTCAGGGTCAGGGTGACCGGCGCCCAGGCCCTCGTCATGGCCCTGGAGCAGGTGGGCGTCGAGGTGGTCTTCGGCATCCCGGGCGGCGCGGTGCTGCCCGCCTACGACCCGCTGCTGGACTCCGAGCGCATCAGGCACATCCTCGTCAGGCACGAGCAGGGCGCCGGCCACGCGGCCACCGGGTACGCGCAGGCGACCGGGCGCACCGGGGTGTGCATGGCGACCAGCGGCCCCGGCGCCACCAACCTCGTCACGCCGCTCGCCGATGCCTACATGGACTCCGTGCCGGTGGTGGCGATCACCGGCCAGGTGTCCACCCACCTGATCGGCACCGACGGGTTCCAGGAGGCCGACATCTCCGGAATCACGCTGCCGATCACCAAGCACAACTTCCTTGTCACCAGGCCCGAGGACATCGCGCGCACGATCGCTGAAGCCTTCCACCTGGCGAGCACGGGCCGCCCGGGCCCGGTGCTCGTCGACATCGCCAAGGACGCGATGCAGGCGATGACGGACTTCACCTGGCCGGTCCTCATCGACCTGCCCGGCTACCACCCGGTGACGCGGCCGCACTCGCGGCAGGTGCGGGAGGCGGCCCGGATGATCACCGACGCCAGGAAGCCCGTGCTCTACGTGGGCGGCGGCGTGATCAGGGCCCACGCGGCGGACGAGCTCAAGACCCTGGCCGAACTCACAGGCGCCCCCGTGGTAACGACGCTGATGGCCCGCGGCGCCTTCCCCGACAGCCACCCGCAGCACCTGGGCATGCCGGGGATGCACGGCACGGTCGCCGCCGTCGGCGCGCTGCAGAAGGCCGACCTGATCGTGGCGCTCGGCGCCCGGTTCGACGACAGGGTGACGGGGAAGCTGGACACGTTCGCGCCGGACGCGCTCATCGTGCACGCGGACATCGACCCTGCGGAGATCTCCAAGAACCGCCGCGCCGACGTGCCGATCGTGGGCGACTGCAAGGAAGTCATTGCCGAGCTGATCACCGCCGTCCAGGCCGAGCACGCGCACGGCGGCAAGCCCAGCCAGGCCGAATGGTGGGCGCAGCTCGACCAGTGGCGGGCCAGGTACCCGCTCGGCTACGACGACCCGGCCGACGGCAGCCTGTCGCCGCAGTACGTGATCGAGCGGATCGGCAAGCTGGCCGGCCCGGAGGCGATCTACGTGGCGGGCGTCGGCCAGCACCAGATGTGGGCGGCGCAGTACATCGGGTACGAGAACCCGGGGACCTGGATCAACTCCGGCGGCCTGGGCACGATGGGGTTCGCGGTTCCTGCCGCGATGGGCGCGAAGGTCGGCAAGCCCGACGTCCGGGTGTGGGCGATCGACGGCGACGGCTGCTTCCAGATGACCAACCAGGAGCTGGCCACCTGCGCGATCGAGGGCATCCCCGTGAAGATCGCGGTCATCAACAACGGCAACCTCGGCATGGTCCGCCAGTGGCAGACGCTGTTCTACAACGAGCGGTACTCCAACACCAGCCTCGGTGACAGGAAGGCCGAAGTCGCCGGCACCCGGATCCCCGACTTCGTCAAGCTGGCCGACGCGTACGGCTGCATCGGGCTGCGCTGCGAGCGCAAGGAGGACGTCGACGCGATCATCGAGCAGGCGATGGCGATCAACGACCAGCCGGTCGTGATCGACTTCATCGTCCACCACGACGCGATGGTGTGGCCGATGGTCGCGGCCGGCACGAGCAACGACGACATCAAGTTCGCGCGCGGCATCGCGCCCGACTGGGACGGTGGCGAGTAATGACCAAGCACACGCTGTCCGTGCTGGTGGAGAACAAGCCAGGGGTGCTGGTCCGCATCGCGGGCCTGTTCGCCCGCCGGGGCTTCAACATCGACTCCCTCGCGGTCGGGCCCACCGAGCACGAGGAGATCTCCCGGATGACGATCGTGGTGAACTGCGAAGAGCACCCCCTGGAGCAGGTCACCAAGCAGCTCAACAAGCTGATCAACGTGCTCAAGATCGTCGAGCTCGAGCCGGCCCAGGCGGTGCAGCGCGAGCTCATCCTGATCAAGGTCCGCGCCGACACCGACGCCCGGTCGAAGGTGCTCGAGACCGTGGCGCTGTTCCGCGCGCGCGTCGTGGACGTGGCGCTGGACGCGGTCACCGTCGAGGCGACGGGCAGTCATGACAAGCTAGAGGCACTGGTCCGGGTCCTCGATCCGTTCGGCATCAAGGAACTCGTCCAGTCAGGCACGATCGCGGTCGGACGCGGCGGCCGGTCGATCACCGACCGCACGCTGCGCCCCCTCGACCGCTCCGCTTAAGACCAAGATTGATCCCGAACGGTCAGTGGCGACTGCCGCCACTGACGTCACTCATGACGAAAGGCCAACCAGTGGCAGAGATCTTCTACGACGACAGCGCCGACCTCTCACTCATCCAGCGGCGGCACGTCGCCGTCCTCGGCTACGGCAGCCAGGGGCACGCGCACGCGCTGTCGCTGCGGGACTCGGGCGTCGACGTCCGGGTGGGCCTGCCGGCCGCCTCGGCCAGCCGGGAGAAGGCAGAGAACGAGGGTCTGCGCGTCCTTACCCCCGCCGACGCGTGCGAGGAGGCGGACCTGGTGATCGTGCTGATCCCGGACCACCTGCAGCGCGCGGTCTACGCGGACGCCATCGCGCCGTCGCTGGTGCCGGGTGACGCGCTGTTCTTCGCGCACGGCCTGAACATCCGGTACCACCTGATCGAGCCCCCGGCCGACGTGGACGTCTGCATGGTGGCGCCGAAGGCGCCGGGCCACCTCGTCCGCCGCCAGTTCAGCGAGGGCCGCGGCGTGCCGATGCTCGTCGCGGTCGAGCAGGACGCCTCGGGCAACGCGCTGCCGCTCGCGCTGTCCTACGCCAAGGCGATCGGCGGCACCCGGGCCGGCGTGCTGAAGACCACGTTCACCGAGGAGACGGAGACCGACCTGTTCGGCGAGCAGGCGGTGCTGTGCGGCGGGGTCTCCGAGCTGATCAAGGCCGGGTTCGCCACGCTCGTCGAGGCCGGATACCAGCCGGAGGCGGCGTACTTCGAGTGCCTGCACGAGATGAAGCTGATCGTGGACCTGATGTACGAGGGCGGCATCTCCAAGATGTACTGGTCGGTGTCCGACACGGCCGAATACGGCGGCTACACCCGTGGCCCGCGCCTGATCGACGAGCGCACCAGGGGGGAGATGCGCAAGATGCTGCGCGAGGTCCAGGACGGCTCGTTCGCCCGTGAGCTCGTCGAGGAGTTCGACGCGGGCAAGCCCAACTTCCTCAAGCGGCGTGAGACTGAGCGCGCCGAGCAGATCGAACAGGTCGGCGCCCGGCTCCGCCCGCTGATGAGCTGGTTGAGCGACGAGGACTAACCGGGGGGACGACCCCCCGGAACCCCCGGCTGCGCCTTGAGGGCGCACCTGCTCCGGGGTCCATCCGACGACTAAGGTTCTGTCACATGGGATCTGCTATCAGGCTGGCCGTCATCGGCGGCGACGGCATCGGCCCCGAGGTGGTGGCCGAGGCGCTGAAGGTGCTCAGGGCGGCGACGCCGGATGTCACCGTCGACACGACCGACTACGACCTGGGCGCCCGCCGCTGGCACCGCACCGGCGAGACGCTACCCGACGCGGTCCTTGAGGAAATCCGCGCGCACGACGCGATCCTGCTCGGCGCGGTCGGGGACCCGAGCGTCCCCAGCGGGGTCCTGGAGCGCGGGCTGCTGCTGCGGCTGCGCTTCGAGCTGGACCATTACGTCAACCTCCGGCCGGTCCGGCTGTACCCGGGCGTCGCGTCGCCGCTGGCCAACGGGCGGCCGGAGACGATCGACATGGTCGTGGTCCGCGAGGGCACCGAGGGACCCTACGCGGGGGCGGGCGGTGTCATGCGCCGTGGCACGCCCGAGGAGATCGCCACCCAGGAGAGCTACAACACGCGGTTCGGCGTGGAGCGGGTGGCGCGGTACGCGTTCGGACAGGCCATGGGGCGGCCGCGGAAGAAGCTCACGCTGGTGCACAAGACCAACGTGCTGACGTACGCGGGCGACCTGTGGCAGCGGGCGGTGGAGTCGCTGGCCAAGGAGTACCCCGAGGTCGCCGTGGACTACCAGCACGTGGACGCGGCGTCGATGTTCTTCGTGAGCGCGCCGGAGCGGTTCGACGTCATCGTGACCGACAACCTCTTCGGCGACATCCTGACCGACCTCGGCGCGGCCGTGGCGGGCGGCATCGGACTGGCGGCCAGCGGGAACATCAACCCCGCGCGCCTGTTCCCGTCGATGTTCGAGCCGGTGCACGGCAGCGCGCCGGACATCGCCGGGCAGTCCAAGGCCGACCCGACCGCGGCGATCCTGTCCGCGGCGATGCTGTGCTCGCACCTCGGGCTCAGCGCCGCCGCGGCGAAGATCGAGCAGGCTGTCGCGGATGACCTGATCGAGCGCCAGGGGGAATGGGCGGCACGGACTACCGTGGAGATCGGCGAAGACATCGCCGAGCGAGTATCCGGGTGAGGGTGGTTTTACCCAAATCCCCGAATATCCGGATACGCCCGCAGAAAGGAACAACCTGTCATGACCGCTCACGCCGACACCGAGATCGACTTCGAGGTCCACCCCTCCCAGGCCATGGCGCCAGCCGCCGAGCGCGAGCGGATACTGGCGGCGCCGGGGTTCGGCCAGGTCTTCACCGACCACATGATCACGCTGCGCTGGTCGGCTGGGCGCGGGTGGCACGACGGCAAGCTGGAGCCCTATGGGCCGTTCGCACTCGACCCGGCCACCGCGGTGTTCCACTACGCCCAGGAGCTCTTCGAGGGGCTGAAGGCGTACCGTCAGCACAGCGGGTCGGTCGTGATGTTCCGCCCGCAGGCCAACGCGGCGCGGTTCAACGCCGGGGCCCGCCGGATGGCGATGCCCGAGCTCCCGGAGGAGACGTTCCTGCGCGCCCTTGAGCTCCTCGTCACGCAGGACAAGGAGTGGATACCGCAGGGCGAGGGGAACAGCCTGTACCTGCGCCCGTTCATGATCGCGACGCAGCGCGGCCTGGGCGTCAACCACCCGTCGGACGCCTATCTGTTCTGCGTGATCGCGTCGCCTGCCGCTTCCTACTTCGGCGCGACCAAGACCGTCAAGGTCTGGCTGTCCGAGGACTACACCCGGGCGGCCCCTGGCGGCACCGGCGCGATCAAGTGCGGCGGAAACTACGCCGCCGCGTTCGCCGCCCAGCAGCAGGCCGTCGACAAGGGCTGCGACCAGGTGGTCTGGCTCGACGCGGCCGAGCACAAGTGGGTGGAGGAAATGGGCGGGATGAACCTGTACTTCGTGTACGGCTCCGGCTCCGCCGCGCGGATCATGACGCCCGCCCTCACCGGCACGCTATTGCCCGGGATCACCAGGGACTCGCTCCTCACGCTGGCCCCGACGCTTGGCTTCCCGGCCACCGAGGGCCGGATCTCGGTGGCCGAGTGGCGCCGGGCCAGCGCGGCCGGCGAGATCGCCGAGGTGTTCGCCTGCGGCACGGCCGCCGTCGTCACCCCGGTCGGCGCGGTCGACGGCGCCTCCGGCGGGTGGCTGGTCGCCAACGGTAACCCGGGCCCGGTCACGATGCGGCTGCGCGAGGAGCTCATCGGCATCCAGTACGGGCACCGCCCCGACCCCTTCGGCTGGATCTACAAGGTCGCCTGACCGCCGAGGTTACTGTCGGTAACCACTTCCGGGCTCATTGCCAAGACTTTGCCATCTTTATAATCACGGAAAGCAACCATCTGGATACTCGCAGGCGTCTTACAGGATGACTGAGGCTCGCTTGGGGGGTTGCGGCCCAGTCATCGTGAGAGCCGGGCCTCATCTCGGGGGAGGCCCGGACTTCCGGACCGGCTCCGACCCTGCCGGTCGACCCCCGTGGGCGCGTTTCGGCCACCGCCAGCGCCTGCGGGGGTCATCATCTTTTCCCCGGTACGCCGCACCCCCAGGCAGCAGCCCCCAAGCGCAGCCTCAGTCGCGGCCGGCCTGGCTGTCGCCAGGAATCTGCGTTGGCCGCGCGATGTTTCACGCTGTAGGCTCTGCCTACAACTCAACAGGGGGTGAACGGTTTCGACTTCGGTGGTCGACCCAGGAGAAGCGAGCCGAGGGTGGCGGTTGTGACCTCGTAAATCACGCGACCGTAACCAATAAGTGCCAACTCAACGCGCACTGACCTCGCTCTCGCCGCCTAAGGCGAGCTAGCAATAGGTCTGTCAGCCCGGGAGTGCCTTCGGCCCGGTGCTGGCATCAGCTAGAAGGCTCAACTAGCCGGCCCGGCCACGGGGCAGGCTAGGAAACAGACAGTGGCTGAGCCCGTCGGCGTCTTGCCTGCGTGATCGCCGGGGCTGAGAAAAGCGGATGCAGGCTGCGCTCGGAGAAGACCTGGTGAGGTCCTGAAGGACGCGGGTTCGATTCCCGCCACCTCCACCCGTGATAACCCCGAACCCACCCCAGGGCGTGAAAACCCCGAACCCACCCCAGGGTTCGGGGTTTTCTGCTGCCCGCGGGCGGTTGCAAGCGCACCCGGCCGCGACCGCGACGCACCCGGACTGGCGGTGAGGCCCACAACGCCAGGCTATTGCAATGCCAGGAACTTAAGCCGCCCAGCCTGCCGGCGGACAAACCACCGATACCGGGCGCGGTCCGCGGGCGCTGGCCAAGATAGGAGCCGAGCGGCATCCGGAAATCGGTATAAAACGGGCAATAAAAGCTGCGGCCCGGGTCCTAAGTTCCCGGTGCCGTCCCACTATCTGAGACGGCCACCGGACAGCCGCCCAGGCCTCGGCCAGCCTGCAACGCCCTTGCCGCACTGCTCACACGCACATCAGCTGACCACGTGACATGCACGCGAGGGAGCGGCGACGCAGCCCCTTAACTTCCCGAGATCGCAACAGGAGGCCGGAGGAACCCTCAGGAGAGCGCGCGCCGGTACCGGCCGGCGAGCGCGCGCAGGTGCCCGGCGAGCTCCGGCGGCGACTGCACGCGGAAGTCGTAGCCCAGCATCCCGAGGTAGACGGCCAGCGTTTCCAGGCTGTCGGACCCGGTGTCCAGGACGCACGTCTCGTCGCCGTCGGCCGTCACGGTCCCCGCGTACGGCCCGAT
>NZ_JASIAL010000217.1:0-4579 GCF_030042015.1 Trebonia sp.
GCGGTCAGCGCGGCCCGCCAGGCGCGCGGCCCGCCCGCCAGCCTCAACCGCGGCACGTGCGTCCGCCCAGGGGCCGCTGGCAGCGGGTGGCTCACGCCGCGGACCCGCACGATCAGCACGTGCGCGCCGACCAGCGCGATGAGCATGATCGGGATGAGCACCACGTGCCACAGCAGCATCTGACCGAAGTTCATCAAGTTGAAGAACGCGCCCACCCCCGCGGCGTTGAACGCGTCCTTGCCGTTGGTCGAGATCCACTGCGAGTCGAAGTTCTGCTGCGACAGGTAACCGGTGAAGCACTCGACGATCGAGGCGAGAAACGCGACCACGCCGGTTATCCAGGTCAGCGCCCGGCGCCCCCGCCAGGCGGCCATCCAGAATTTGCCCCACAGGTGGATGACCAGCAAGGCCATGAAGAGCTCGACGCTCCACAGGTGCAGGCTGTTGAAGAAGTGGCCGACCGGGTTGGTGTGCCACCAGTCGGTGCCGCCCAGGGCGAGTGCGAGGCCGCTTACGATCGCCATGCCGAGCGCGGCCAGCGACGCCACGCCGAACACGTACACCCAGGAGGCGACGTAGCCGGGCTGGCGGTCGGGAAGCAGCTTGTGCGGCGGCAGCGTGGCCAGCGCGGCCCGCCGCACCCGGGCCGTCCACATCCTGCCGTCCGCTTCATCGCCGAGATCGGCTTCAGGCGCGCCTGGCGCGGCGGCGACGGCGGAGCCGTGCCCCGGATCGCCGGGGGCGTCCGGTGCCCTGGCGTCCGCCGCGGCACCGGCATGGTGCCGGCCGGGGAACGGCAGCAGCAGCGCGGCGCCGAAGATCACCACCATGACCGCGATCAGCACCAGGTTGGCCACGGAAACCGTGAAGATCGACCAGTGCAGGTAGGTACCAGGGGAATCGAGGTTTATGGCCAGCGGTTCGTGGCCGGGTAGCGCAAGCGTGCTCATCGCCGTTCTCCTGCCCTGGCGGAGGAGCGTTTACCGCTTAACCTCGGTCCCCAGGGGCCGGGCATCCAGGGATGGGAGTCACTGCTGCGCGGGACGTTGGTCCCGTGCGCCGCCGCACGCAGCGGGCACGAGCCAGCGTGGTACAACAACCCGTATGGAACCGATTCTTGAGGACCTGACCGAAGCCCAGTCGCTGCACCTCATCGAGCAAGCCGAGATCGGGCGGATCGGCTTCTCCGGTCGGTACGGTCCTGTCGTGCTGCCGGTGAACTACAAGGTCGTGGACGGGTCGGTGGTGTTTCGCACGGCGGTCGGCAGCCCGCTTGGCGAAGACCTGCGCACCGGGATCGCCGACGCCGAGTACAAGGTCGCCTTCGAAATCGACGAGATCGACTCCGGGTCCCGTACTGGCTGGTCCGTCATGATCCAGGGGGCGGCGCACCACGTGGATGACGAGCAGGAGCGCGCCGCGTTGCGCACGGTCGGCATCGTGCCGTGGGCGGGCGGTGAGCGGGAGCACTTCGTCAGAATCAACCCCACGGTGATCTCCGGCAGGCGCATCCGCCGCGCCTGATCGATCACTCTGTCACACGTGGCAGTGCGCGGGATGCGCTGAACGTACTGTTATACCCGGACAATGCGTACATCCCTCATGTGACGGGACAGAGGTGAGCAACGATGCGCATCCGGGGTAGCGTGGCGATCGACCTGGGCACGGTCAACACGCTTGTCTGGGTCGCAGGCCGCGGGCTGGTGCTAGAAGAACCGTCCGCGATCGCCGTCGACTCCGCTACCGGCGCGGTCGAGGCCATCGGCACCGCCGCCGACGTGCTGGCGGAAAAGGAACCGCAGGACATCAGGGTCATCTACCCGCTGCGCGACGGCGTGATCGCCGACCTGGACGCCACCGTGGAGATGCTCTACGCGTTCTTGCGGAAGGCGCGCCCGCGGGGCGGCCCGTTGCGCCCGCGGGCGCTGGTGTGCGTGCCCAGCGGCGCCACGTGGGTGGAGCGCCGCTCGGTCGCCGCCGCGCTCAGCGCGCGGCGTCCCCGCTACGCGGTGCAGCTGATCGACGAGCCGGTCGCGGCCGCCGCCGGGGCCGGCCTGGACCTGAGCGCCGGGGCGGGCGGATTCGTCGTGGACATCGGCGGCGGCACCACGGAGGTGGCGGCCGTCGCGGGCTGGCGGGTCGTGCGGGCGCAGTCGCTGCGGATGGCGGGCAACGCGATGGACGAGGCGATCGTGAACGCCGCGCGCAGCGAACTCGGCCTGATTCTCAGCCAGCGCGCGGCGCGGCAGCTCAAGACCACGCTCGGCCTGACCGGCGGCCCGGACGGCTGGGCGGAGGTGGTCGGCATCGACGCGGCCCGCCGCACGCCACGGGTTGACCGGGTGGCCGCCGACCTCGTGGCGAGCGCGCTTGAGCCGACCGTCGCCGCGATCGCCAGGTCGGTGCAGGAGGTCTTGTCGGATATCCCGTCGGGCCTGGCGGAGGACGTGGTGCGAGGGAAGGTCAGGCTGGCCGGGGGCGGTGCCCTGCTCCCTGGCATGGCCAGCCGGATCGAGGCGATCGCGGAGATCGGCGCGCTCGTGGTCGAAGACCCGCTCCGCTGCGTGATCCGCGGCGCCGCGGTCATGCTGGACAGCCGCGGCGATTCCGGCGTTCCCGGCCTGCGCTCCTAACAGGGACTTCTTCCCCTACCGGAACGGGACTGCCGCGGGTGGTCTGGAGTCATGACCACTCACATCCACAAGATTCCGCCGGCACCGGCGCAGCGGCCGGCCCCGCTGCCAGCGCGGTGGGTCGCGCTCGCGGTGCTGTGCGTGACGCTGCTGATGGTCACCCTGGACGTCACCGTGCTGAACGTGGCGCTGCCCACCATCGTGCGTGACCTGAACGCGACGACCACCGAATTGCAGTGGATCGTCGACGCGTACGTCATCGTCTTCGCCGGGCTGTTGCTGTCCGTGGGCAGCCTCGCCGACCGGATCGGCAGGAAGAAGGTGTTCCTCGCCGGCCTGCTGGCGTTCGCCGCCGGATCGACCTGGGCAGCCTTTTCCGGCTCGGTGGGGATGCTGATCGCGGCGCGGGCCGCCATGGGCGTCGGCGGTGCCTTCATGATGCCGTCCACGCTGTCGCTGATCACCAGCATCTTCACCGACACGGCCGAGCGCCGCCGGGCCATCGGCCTGTGGGCAGCCACCACGGGCGTGGGGATCGCGCTCGGCCCGATCGTCGGCGGCCTGCTGCTTTCCCGCTTCTGGTGGGGCTCGGTGTTCCTGATCAACGTGCCCATAGCGGTGATCGGCTTCGCGTGCGCGATCCCGCTGATCCCCGACTCGCGTAACGTGGCCGCCCAGGCGCCCGACCTGGCCGGGGCGGCGCTGTCGATCGCCGGCTTCGGGCTGCTGCTGTGGGCGCTGATCGAGGCGCCGGTGCGCGGGTGGACGTCGGTGCGGGTGCTCGCCGCCGGGATTGGCAGCCTCGCGGTGCTCGCGCTGTTCGTGCTGTGGGAGTCCCGCTGCACGCACCCCATGCTGAACCTGCGGTTCTTCAGGAAGCGCGAGCTGTCCGGGGCGGTCACCTCGGTGGCGCTCGCCACGTTCGGCATGTACGGGGCGCTGTTCGTGCTCACCCAGTGGCTTCAGTTCAGCCTCGGCTACTCCGCGCTGAGGGCAGGCCTGTGCATCCTGCCCGCGGCCGGCGCGATCGCGGTGATCGCGCCGCTGTCCACCCTCGGCATGCGGCTGGTCGGCATCAGGCACACGATCGCCGCGGGGCTGCTGATCATCGCCGGCTCGTTCTGGCAGATCTCCACCGCGACGGTCACCTCCGGCTACAGCGGCATCGTCCTCGGCGTCGTGCTCCTCGGGGTCGGCGCCGGGCTGGTCATCCCGGCCGCCACCGAGTCGGTCATGGGCTCGCTGCCCGGCGGCGACACCGGTGTGGGTTCGGCCACCAACGGCACGTTCCTGCAGATCGGCGGGGCGCTCGGGGTAGCGGTGATCGGCAGCCTGCTGAACACCAGGTACACCAACGACATGACCGCGGCGCTGACCCCGTACCACGTGCCCGCCCAGGTCATGTCCACTGTGCGCGGCTCGCTAGGCGGCGCACTGGAGGTAGCGGCGCGGGTCGGCGGCGCACTCGGCGCCGACCTGGCCGAGGTCGCGCGGCAGGCGTTCGTCAGCGGCATGGACCTGGGCCTGGCCACGGGCGCGTTCGTAGCACTAGGCGGCTGCCTGATCGCTCTCCTAGTCCTTCCTGGCCGCACCCACCGGGGTCGCGGCCACCGACCCGCACACACCCCGAAGCAGGTGCGCCGTTAACCCGCCCCCGGCCGGTTCCGGTGGTCGCCCAACCGGCCCAGCCAACACCGAGCCGCAGCCTCCCCGGGGCAGGTGCGCCGTCAAGGCGCAGCCGGGGGGTTCCCGGGGGGTCGCCCCCCCGGACAAGCATGGAAGACGCGGCCGGCCCCAGCGCGTTTACTCATTACCGGCCTGGCTAGCGGGCATAGGCTGGGGTAGGACAACGAAGGACAGATGTGACCGGGACAGCGCCCGAGTGGCGGAAGGGGCATCCTCAGATGAGCAAGCAGGCCACGCCGCCGCCGCCGGGCGACAAGCCG
>NZ_JASIAL010000003.1:0-4704 GCF_030042015.1 Trebonia sp.
TCGTCGCCGCAGAGTTGCCGATGCCGCCTGTCCTGTCCTCGGCTCTGGCCGGGTCGGACCTTTGGCCCTGCCCGGCCGACTGGCCTGGTGCTTAGTTTGCGATTAGCAATTAAATCGCTCGCTTGACGAACAGACTCCGGCAGGCCGTGCCGGGCCGCCGCAGGCCCGCCCGGCTACCGCCGGAAGGGAGTCGACCGATGACCTTGCCAGGCCAGCCGCCGTCGGTGGCGGCATCCCGGGCCCCCCGGCTTCGCGCGCCGGGACCCGGCTACAAGTGGATCGCCTTGTCCAACACCACGCTGGGTGTGTTGATGGCCAGCGTCAACGCCTCGATCCTGCTGATCGCGCTGCCGGACATCTTCCGCGGCATCGGGCTCAATCCGCTGCAGCCGGGCAACTCCAGCCTGCTGCTGTGGCTGATCATGGGCTACATGGTCGTCACCGCCGTGCTGGTGGTGAGCTTCGGCCGGCTGGGGGACATGTACGGCCGCGTGCGGATGTACAACCTGGGCTTCGCCGTCTTCACGGTGTTCTCGGTGGCGCTGTCGCTGACCTGGCTGCACGGGACCGCCGGGGCGCTGTGGCTGATCCTCGTGAGGGTGCTGCAGGGCGTCGGCGGGGCGATGCTGATGGCGAACTCCGCCGCGATCCTCACCGACGCGTTCCCGTCCGGCCAGCGCGGACTGGCGCTCGGCCTGAACCAGGTGGCCGGGATCGCCGGGTCGTTCATCGGCCTGATCCTCGGCGGGCTGCTCGGCCCGGTGGAATGGCACCTGGTATTCCTGGTGTCGGTCCCGTTCGGGCTGTTCGGCACCGTCTGGGCCTACCTGAAGCTGAGGGAACTCGGCGAGCGGCGGCCCGTCAACCTCGACTGGTGGGGGAACATCACGTTCGGGGTGGGCCTGGTCGCGCTGCTGACCGGCATCACCTACGGCATCGAGCCGTACGGCCGGCACACCATGGGCTGGGCCAACCCGTGGGTGATCGCGGCGATGGCCGGCGGCGTGGCCTTGCTCGCCGCGTTCTGCTTCATCGAGACGCGGGTGCGGCACCCGATGTTCCGGATGGAGCTGTTCCGGATCCGGGCATTCACCGCGGGCAACCTGGCCGGCCTGCTGTCCGGGCTCGGCCGCGGCGGCCTGATGTTCATCCTGATCATCTGGCTGCAGGGCATCTACCTGCCCAGGCACGGATACGCCTTCAGCCAGACCCCGCTGTGGGCGGGCATCTACATGCTGCCGCTCACCGCCGGGTTCCTGCTCGCCGGACCGGTGTCCGGCTGGCTGTCGGATCACTTCGGCGCGCGGCCGTTCGCCACCGGCGGCATGGTGGTCGCGGCGGGCTCGTTCTGGCTGCTTGAGATCCTCCCGGTCAACTTCGCCTACTGGCAATTCGCGCTCATCCTGCTGGTGAACGGGATCGGCATGGGGCTGTTCGCCTCGCCGAACCGGGCCGCCATCATGAACAGCCTGCCGCCCGAGCGGCGCGGCGCCGGATCGGGCATGACCGCCACCTTCCAGAACTCGTCCATGGTGCTGTCCATCGGCATTTTCTTCACCCTGATCATCCTGGGGCTTGCCGCGACGCTGCCGTCCGCCCTGCTGCACGGGCTGACCGCGCAGGGACTGCCCACAGCCGACGCGGCCCGGGTCGCCGCCCTGCCGCCGGTTTCTGTGCTGTTCGCCTCCCTGCTCGGCTACAACCCGGTCCGGACGCTGCTCGGCCCGGCCCTCGCCCGCCTGAGCCCGGCCCGCGCCGCCTACCTGACCGGGCGCAGCTTCTTCCCGTCCCTGATCAGCCCCGCGTTCGAGCACGGCCTGTCGGTGGCCTTCGACTTCGCCATCGCGGCCTGCCTGGTCGCCGCCATCGCCTCGCTGCTGCGCGGCGGCAAGTACGTCCATGGCGAGCAGGCAGCCGCCGAGCCAGCCGCGGCCGCCCCTCCCAGGGTGCCGACCTTGGTGCCGGCCTTGGTGTCGGCCTTGGTGCCGGACTGCCCGGCACGGCAGCAGGGCAGCCTCGCCGAACGCATCGACTCCGTGGTGCAGCGGCTCGCGCATTCCAGCCGGGCCCGCTTCGGGCCGGCGGAGGTCACGCCGAGCGGGCTGGCCGCGCTCGCCATCCTGCACGCCGCGGGGCCGCTGCGCATCGGCGAACTCGCGGCGCACGCCGGAGTGACCTTTCCCACCATGTCCCGGATCATCGACCGGATCGTCCGGAGCGGCTGGGCGCAGCGGCGGGGCGACGAAACCGACCACAGGGCCAGCGTCGTCAGCACCACCGGCACGGGCGAGGCGGTCCTGCACGCCGCACGACGCGACCGGACAGCGGGGCTGGCCACTGCACTGGCGTGCCTGGACCCCGCGGAAGCGGCGGCGCTGCTGGCCGCCTTGCCAGCCCTGGAATCACTCGCGGACCAGGTCGACGCGATGCCCCCGGAAGCAGCCAGGGCGGCGTCGGCCTGACCAGGGCCAGACACTGAGCTCATGCCGGCGCCCGCGGAAGCATCGCAACGGGCTGACGGGCAGTTGCGAACCCAGGTGACCTTAGCCGGGTACGAGGCCGAGGTGGTCCCGCAGCGCGCTTCTCCCGGCTTCGGTGACGGTCACGGCGCGGCTGGCACCGGTCCGGGTGATCCATCCAGACCGGAAGGCATGGCCGCAGAGGGCGGCACCTGCGGCGCCCGCCAGGTGGGGGCGGCGCTCGGTCCAGTCAAGGCAGGAGCGGACAGGCGGGCGCCGCGTCGCCGACGGCAGCGCGATGCCGAGTCCGGCCAGCCAGTCGGCCCCGCCGGCAGTGAGCGCGAGCCCATGTTCCCAGTCCAGCAGCCCCCGGTCGGTCATCGCGGTGGTGATCGAAACGCCGAGCGCCCCGGCGAGGTGGTCATAGCAGGTGCGCGCACGCGCGAGGGCCGCTGCGCGGCTAGCGGCCGAAAGCGAACGGGGCGGGACAACGCGGCGCGGCGCCATCGAGGCGAGGTTCTCGACCAGCTCCGCCGCGCCGGCATCAGCCAGGCGCACGTAACGATGCCGGCCCTGCCGCTGCTCCGCCAGCAACCCCCCGGCCACCAGGAGATTCAGGTGACCGGTGGCCGTCGACGCAGCCACCCCGGCGTGGCGCGCCAGCTCAGCGGCGGTCCACGCCCGCCCGTCCAGCAGCGCCAGGCAGAAGCTGGCGCGGGTGTTGTCGGCCAGCAGGCCGGCCAGCGCGGCCAGGTCCGGGTCTTCGGGGTACGGACGACGATGCTCCATCACCCTCCATCGTCACCCGTAAACGCTTCGGCAGCCACCGAAGCGTCCCCGGCATGCACCATGCGCGGTGCATTAGGCTTGGGCGGACCGCTTCCCGCGCGCGAAGAGAAGGCACATCGTGTCTGGTGACCGGGCAGACGGCGGACCCGCCTTTGATGCCAAGGACGGGCAGGACGGGACTCCCCTGCTCGACACCAGCGTCGCCCACCCAGCTCGCGTCTATGACTACTGGCTCGGCGGCAAGGACAACTTCGCGGCCGACCGGAGTGCGGCCGAGGCCATCATCGCGGTCAGGCCGGCCATCGTGCGCGACATCAGGGCCAACCGTGACTTCATGCGCCGCGCGGTGGCGTACCTGGCCGCCGCGCGCGTACGGCAGTTCCTCGACGTGGGCAGCGGCATTCCCACCAAGCCGAACCTGCATGAGGTGGCGCAGGACATCGCCCCGGACGCACGGCCCGTCTACGCCGACAACGACCCGGTCGTGCTGTCGCACTCCCGCCCGCTGCTGGCCAGCACCCCCGAGGGCGCGACCTCCTACATCCAGGCTGACCTGCGCGACCCGGGCATGATCCGCGACGAGGCGGCGCGGACGCTCGACTTCGCCCAGCCGACCGCCGTCATCCTGGTTTCGGTCCTGCAGCTCATCAGCGACGAGCAGGATCCGTACGGGATCGTCGCGCAGTTCATGACCAGCGTCGCGCCCGGCAGCTACCTGGTGCTCACCCACCCGGCCAGCGACATCCTCCCCGAACTGGTCGCCGAGAGCGCGCGGCGCTACAACGAGTCGGTCGCCACACCGGTCACCCTGCGCACCTTCGGCCAGGTCAGCAGATTCTTCGACGGCCTCGAGCTGGTCGAGCCCGGCATCGTCCAGTGCCACAGATGGCACCCCAGGCCGGGCGTCTCTGCCGGCGAATACGAGGTGGCGGGCTGGGGCGCAGTCGGCCGCAAGCCATGAGGAGGGTCACCGGCTGAGGTCCCGCTGCCCGTGCGGCCCGCACCCCCGTTCCTCCTTTTCATTCGCCCGAACGGGCCGTGGCGTCTCCTCACACTGCCCGTCCGCACCCGGGTCAGGCGCCGCGTGGTCGCCGCCGCTTGGTCGAGGCCGTTTCATCGAGTCTGTAAGAAAGGGGGCCCGCGGGACATTACCGGCTGAACGGTGTCAGGCGAAGCGATCGCCATGCGGAGGAGCTGGACCTTTGGATGATCTTGACGCGGTCGAGCGGTTCACCGGTCTGTATGACCGCTACCGGAACCGCGTCTACGCCTACGCGGTGAGCCGGGCCGGCCGCCAGTTGGCCGACGAGGTGGTCAGCGAGGTGTTCCTGGTTGCCTGGCGGAGGCTGGCGGAGTTGCCAGCTGATCCGCTGCCCTGGCTGCTGGTGACGGCACGGAACGTCATCGGGAGCGAGTTCCGCGCGGCAGCGCGGCAGGAATCCCTGGCGGCGGAGCT
>NZ_JASIAL010000218.1:0-2573 GCF_030042015.1 Trebonia sp.
AACCTCACCCCACACGGGAACCGCACGCCCGCAGCGGCAGCATGCCCGCAAACCAGCCCTGCAAGCAGAACGCAGCCAAGCAGACACCAAACGCCTGCGACACGCAGCAGCCACCGGCTGCGCGGCAGAATGTCAGACCGAAACGTGAAAATAGGCCCCACTCAAACGTGAAGACCTCCGGGGTGGAGCTAAGGGGATTCGAACCCCTGACCTTCTGCATGCCATGCATACCGATTTCGTCTGACGGCGTCGTGCTGGGTCCGGTTCCCGCAGGCCAGGCTAAGTGCCGCGTCTGAGAACGTCTGGCCCGGTCTGGCGCTGTCTGGATGGGTTGTCACTTGAATTGTCACTTGCCTTCCGGTCCTCCCAGCCAGGAGAGTGTCACAACGACCATACAGATCGAGCCTGAGCTTGATGCGAACTACCTCAAGGCAGCAGACCCAGCCGGACTTTCGTCCATGCAGCTGCGGTAGGTATCCCGGCAGGTCAGTGATGGGTGTGCGACAGTTTTGTAGGTGACTGACTGGTAGCCTGGCTGGCTTGCTGGTCAGGCTGCTCCCGTCTGGTTGTGGTGGTTGCCGCAGATGGCTTGCCATTGGCTGCTGGCTTCGGCGCAGCGCAGGGTGATGATTGAGTCCGCGCCTCGGACGGTCCAGTGCATGCCGGATTGCTTGAGGCGCTGGCCGATGACGGCTTTGCAGCCTGCCTCGACGACGCCGGAGCCGACGAACAGGCCGCGGGAGCGGAACCAGTGGTAGCGCATCCGGGGGGCGTTGTTGAGGAAGTAGCCGAGTTCCCGTTCGGCCTCGTCTTTCTTGACTCCTTCGAGGGGGTAGCTGCGGACGGCGGCGGCGATGCCGTCGATGTAGCCGTAGTCGAGGTCTTCCAGGCGGGCGGCGAGCCACTCCTCCTTCCGGTCCAGCAGCATGAACTCCAGCGACCGGGTCAGCGAGTGCAGGTGCTCGCGGGCGTGGAACAGGTCGACGATGTGCGTGGCCTCGGGGAAGGTGGTGGCGGCGAGGTTCCAGATCCAGGCGGCGCCGTCGCCGATGACGGTGAGCTGGCGGACGTGGTCCGATCCGCGGCGGATGCCCTCGGCCTTGACCAGGCGCTGGAACGCGGCGGCGGGCTCGAAGGTGGCGATGTAGCTGGACGAGGCGCGGTCGCGGACCGGCCAGCCGTCGCTGTCCAGCTGGTCCTGGGTGAAGAAGACGGCCATCTTGACCTCGCGGGTGCGGGCGCGGCCGTCCTCGCTCTTGCCCTCGCGGCCGGCTGTTTCCCTGCTGGTCATGGGGACGCCGGTGCCGTCGATGACGATGTAGAGCTTGTCCGGCAGCGGGTCCGGCGGCAGCGGGATGAGCTTGCGCCTGGCCACGAGCCTGGCTGCCGCCCGCGAGGCCGCCGCCAGGGCGGAGCCGCCGGCTTCGGCTGCCCGCTCCACGCGCTTGACGGTCAGGCGGACCCCGGCCAGGTCGGCCAGCAGCCCGGCCGCCTGCGCGAACGGGACCGCGGCGGCGGCCTTGCCGGTCATGGCCCGCAGC
The DNA here is from genome assembly GCF_030042015.1 of Trebonia sp. Classification (GTDB taxonomy): domain Bacteria; phylum Actinomycetota; class Actinomycetes; order Streptosporangiales; family Streptosporangiaceae; genus Trebonia. The sequence goes on from NZ_JASIAL010000218.1 coordinate 1,542, forward strand.
CCAGGCGACATCGAGGCCCCGGCCACCCCCAGGTCGCCGTCCCTGGGCGCCAGCCCGTGCCCGCAGCGGGCGCAGTGGTACCAGGCCCGCCGCAGCGTGACCGGGCCGAGCACCGTGTCGATGACCTTGCCCCGGTAGCCGGCGAACACGGCCTCGTGGCCGCGTCCGCAGTCTGCGCGCGGGCCGCGGTAGCCAGGATCGGCTGACAGGGCCTCCCCGAGCACGCCGCTGCCGAGCTTCAGCAGGCCGGCCCGCAGGACCGCCTCAGCCGCCTCCAGGCCGGCGCCGCCGCAGCCCAGCGACCGGGCCGCTTCCGCCGCCAGGTGGCCTAGCTCGGCGGCCTTCTCGCCCGCGAGCGCGTCGCGGAGCCCCCTTTTTCGCCCCCCGCGACGGAGGGCGAGGCCGTACCGGACGCCGGCCTGGCCTCGCAGATCGCCTCGTTGACCTCCACGATCCGCTCCGCCAGCGCCGCGAACTCCCGGTAGGCCGCCAGCTCCCCGCGGACCTTCTCCACCTCCACCGCTGCCAGCTGGCGGCCCCTGGTCCGCTGCCCGCGAACCGTCCTGACCCACAGGAACCGGGGACCGTGACCCGGGTGACCCGGCTGCGCGCACGCGCAGTTCGGCTTCCCGCACCTGCGCCAGTTCTCGCTCACCGACCCCCGCCGGAAGTCGCCAACCACGCTGAGCTGCGCGTACAGCCTCTCCCGCTCGGCCTCCAGCTCCGCAAGCGACGGCTCGGACATGGGCACTCCTCATCTGGTTACGGATAACGTAACCAGACTCCCATCATAATCTGCCCGAACGCGGGAGCCCTACGATCGTGTCGCGCACCCGCAGCCACCGGCTGCGCGGCAGAATGTCAGACCGAAACGTGAAAATAGGCCCCACTCAAACGTGAAGACCTCGGGGTGGAGCTAAGGGGATTCGAACCCCTGACCTTCTGCATGCCATGCAGCATGGTTTCGTCTGACGGCATTGCGCTGAGTCCGGTTACCGCAGATCAACGGAGTCTTGGCGTCGGGGGACGTCG
>NZ_JASIAL010000219.1:0-18043 GCF_030042015.1 Trebonia sp.
ACCCGGCGCCTGACCCGCCAGCCGCCCGGACCACCAGCCCCAGGAGCTGCCGCCAGCCCGGCACCCCGGCCTGACCGCCGGACAAACTAGCACCCATCACCAGCCCCGCCACCCCCACCGGCCGGGGTCTGCTGCCGCGCGCCCAGCGGGACCCAGTTTTCATGTCAGCTGGCCAAGACCACCCTGCTCGCCCTGCCGCTGGCCGAGGCCTCGGTGAAGATCCGCACCGGCCCGCCCGACGACGGCGACTCACCCGACGCCGGGCTAGGCCTGTGGGCGGGCGAGCTTCCGCTCGTATCGGCCTGGCAGCAGCCCGTGCCTGACCCCGGACTGCCTGCGGGCATCGCGGTCCCGCCGCACATCGCGGCCAGGTCAGGCACGGTCCTCGGCTGACGCGGCCGGCTGACGCCAGATGCGCGCCGTGTCCACCTTCCGGCTGGCTCGCGCCTCCCCCCGGCGGCTGATGCGAAGCTGCCCCGCCCGCTGATAGCTATTGGGTAATCGCCGGGAGCTCCCCGGCACCGCAGGCAGGGCGTCGCGGAGGCTGCTGTGAACGGGATCAGGACTCGCCGGTCCGGTGCACGCCGGACCGGGCTCACCGACACGCCGCCGGGCGCACTCGCCGAGACTGCCACCGACGACCGGGTTCCCGGCCCCGCCTGGATCTTCGCGGCGGCGTTCGTCGCCCTCGAGCTGGCGGTCAGCGACCGGTATGGCTTCCAGCAGGACGAGCTTTACTTCCTCGTGGCGGGGCACCACCTCGCGTTCGGCTACGTGGACCAGCCGCCGCTCGCCCCCTTGCTCACCCGGATCACGGGCGTCCTCGGTGTCAGCCCGACCGCGATCCGGATCATCCCGGCCCTGGCCGGCGGCGCGATCGTGGTCATCGCGGCGAGGCTGGCGGCGCTCTTCGGCGCGGGCCGCGCGGGCCGGATACTGGCGGCCCTCGCCACGGCGTGCGCGCCGGTCCTGCTCGGCGCCATGCACGTGGGCAACACCACGCCGTACGACCTGCTTGCCTGGGCGGTCGTGCTGGCGTGCGTGGCGACGGCGCTGCTGCGCGAGCGGCCGCGGTGGTGGCTCGGCGCGGGCGCCACGGCCGGGATCGGGCTTGAGAACGAGTACCTGCTCGGCACCCTGGTCGCCGCCCTTGTCATCGGCATCATCGTGACGGAGCACCGCGGCGTGCTGCGGCAGCGGTGGCCGTGGATCGGCGGCGGCATCGCGCTGGTGATCTGGGCGCCCAACCTCGCCTGGCAGGCGACCCACGGCTGGCCTCAGCTCACCATGGCAGCCGCGCTGCACCAGCAGAACACCTCGGCCGCCGACTACATCGGGGGCCTGCCCGCGCAGCTCGTCTACGCGGGGCTGTTGGGGATCCCGCTGGTCATCGCGGGTTTCATCCGGCTGTGGCGGACACCTGAGCAGCGGTTCATCGCCGTCGCCGGCACGCTGATCGTCATTTATGTCCTTGCCTGGGTGCCTGGCAAGGTGTACTACACCGACGGGGTGCTGCCCGCGGTCCTGGCCGCCGGTTCTGTGTCGGCCGAGCGGTGGATCGCGGCGGCCCGCCGGCCGCGTGTCCGGTGGTGGATCCTCGGCGTCGCCGCCGCGGTGAGCACCGTGCTTGTAGCGCTCAACGCGCTGCCCGTGCTTCCGCTCGCGCGGGTGCACACGGTAACCTCGAACCACTCCCTCTCCGACAGCATCGGCTGGCCGCAGCTGACCGCAGAGGTGGCGGCGCAGGACGCGGTCCTGACGCGCGCGGGCCGGCCGCCCACCTCGATCTTCACCGGCGCGTACGCGGAAGCGGGCGCGCTCGACGTCTACGGCGGCCCGTATCACCTGCCGCCCGTGCTGTCGGGCCACAACACCTTCTGGATGTGGGGGCCGGGGAACGCCTCGGACACGACGGTCCTCGTGGTCGACGCGCTCGGCCAGCTGCAGCCGTACTTCGCGAGCTGCCGCCTCCTTGTCACGTTCAACCCGCCGTATCAGGTGCAGAGCGACTGGAATGACCTGCAGATCGGCGTCTGCACCGGGCCGTCGGCCAGCTGGCCCGTGCTGTGGCCGCACCTGAGGCACTATGACTAGTCAGCTAGTCAGCGCCGCGGACGCGGGCAGGCAGCTGACCCGGGGGCCCGCCTCGCGGGACCGGTGCCCAGGGAAGCCTGCGCGGCGGAAAAGCGTTGGCATCGTCTGGTTCTTGTCGTCTAGTCTTTTCCGCCGGTGAACCAGCCTTCCGAGATGCCCGAGCCCGCCGATCTTCGGCGCATGCTGCCCGAGCTGATGCTCCCTGACCAGCATCGGCTGGGCCGTCGCATCGACCGGGCGCGCGGCCTGAAGGATCAGGCGGCCCGCGACCGGGCGATCACGGAGCTGACCGCCGACGTCGCCAGGGCCGCGCAGAAGGTCACCAGGCGCCGCGCCGCAGTCCCGGCGATCAGCTACCCAGAAGAGCTCCCCGTCAGCCAGCGCAAAGACGAGATCGCGACGACGATCCGCGAGCACCAGGTCGTGATCGTCGCCGGCGAGACCGGCTCAGGCAAGACCACGCAGCTGCCGAAGATCTGCCTCGAGCTCGGCCGCGGGGTCACCGGCCAGATCGGCCACACCCAGCCGCGGCGGATCGCCGCCCGCACGGTCGCCGAACGGGTCGGAGAGGAACTCGCAACCGACCTCGGCGGGGCCGTCGGCTACAAGGTCAGGTTCACCGACAAGGCGTCAGACGGCACGCTGATCAAGGTGATGACCGACGGCATCCTGCTCAACGAGATCGCCAGCGACCGCGACCTGCTCCGCTACGACACCCTCATCATCGACGAGGCGCACGAGCGCAGCCTGAACATCGACTTCATCCTCGGCTACCTCAAGCAGCTGCTCCCCAGGCGCCCCGACCTCAAGGTGATCATCACCTCGGCGACGATCGACCCCCAGCGCTTTTCCGCCCACTTCGCGGACGCGCCGATCGTCGAGGTGTCCGGCCGCACCTACCCGGTCGAGGTCCGCTACCGCCCGGTCGCCGACCCGGCAAACCGCGACCAGGACCGGGACCAGGTACAGGCGATCACCGACGCGATCGACGAGCTCGCCACCGTGGGGCCCGGCGACATCCTCGTCTTCCTGTCCGGCGAGCGCGAGATCAGGGACACCGCCGACGCGCTCAAGGGCCGCCCCGGCATGGACGTGCTGCCGCTGTACTCCAGGCTGTCGGCCGCCGAGCAGCACCGCGTCTTCGAACCCCCGGCGTCCAGCCGCACCCGCCGGGTCGTGCTGGCCACCAACGTCGCCGAGACCTCGCTCACCGTCCCTGGCATCCGCTACGTGATCGACCCGGGCACCGCGCGCATCAGCAGGTACAGCTACCGCACCAAGGTGCAGCGGCTGCCGATCGAGCCGATCTCCCAGGCAAGCGCCAACCAGCGCAAGGGCCGGTGCGGCCGGGTCGCCGACGGGATCTGCATCCGGCTGTACTCCGAAGAGGACTTCGAGTCCCGCCCCGAGTTCACCGAGCCGGAGATCCAGCGCACGAACCTGGCGTCGGTGATCTTGCAGATGGCCGCCGCGCGCCTCGGGGACGTGCGCGCGTTCCCGTTCGTTGACCCGCCCGACCCGCGCAACATCGCCGACGGCACCCGGCTGCTCGAAGAGCTGAACGCCTTCGCCGGCGGCCGGCTGACCGACCTCGGCCGCAGGATGGCACGCCTGCCCGTCGACCCGCGGATCGCCCGGATGATCCTGGAGTCCGCCAGCGCGGGCTGCGCGCGCGAGGTCCTGATCATCGCCGCCGCGCTGTCCATCCAGGACCCGCGGGAGCGGCCCGCTGACAGCCAGCAGGCGGCCGACACCGCGCACCGCCGCTTCGCCCAGCCCGAGTCCGACTTCCTCACGTTCGTCGCCCTGTGGGACTACCTCGCGGAGCGCCAGCGCGAGCTGTCCGGGTCGGCGTTCCGCCGGATGTGCCGCGCTGAGTTCCTCAACTACCTGCGCGTCCGCGAATGGCAGGACCTGCACGGCCAGTTGCAAAGCCTGACCGCCGATCTCGGGGTGAGCACCGATTCATCCTCTTCAGAACGGTCCGTTGTTCACACCGCACTGCTCAGCGGACTGCTGTCCCACGTCGGCATGAAGGTGGTGCTTGCCACGGCACGCCCGGGCGCCGGTGGCGCTGAAGGCGCCGGGCGCGGCAGGCGCCCGCTGACCGAATACCTCGGGGCCCGCGGCACCCGGTTCGCGATCTTCCCTGGCTCCGCGCTCGCCCGCAAGCCGCCGGACTGGGTGGTCGCCGCGGAGCTTGTCGAGACGTCCCGGCTGTGGGGCCGGCTGGTGGCGTCGATCGAGCCGGAGTGGGTGGAGCCGGTCGCGGCGCACCTGGTCAAGCGGGACTACAGCGAGCCGCGGTGGAGCAAGAAGCGGGGCGCCGTCGTCGCTACCGAGAAGGTCACGCTGTACGGCATCCCCATCGTCGCCGACCGGGCCGTGAACTTCGCCGGGATCGACCCCGTGACCTCCCGCGAGCTGTTCATCAGGCACGCCCTCGTCGAAGGCGACTGGGAGACCAGGCACGACTTCTTCCGCGACAACGCCAAGCTGCTCGCCGAGGCGGCCGAACTCGAGCAGCGCGCCCGCCGCCGCGGCCTGGTCGCGGGAGAGGACGCGCTCTTCGAGTTCTACGACGCCAGGATCCCCGCCGACGTCGTGTCCGCGCGGCACTTCGACGCCTGGTGGAAGAAGGCCAGGCACGCCAGCCCCGGCCTGCTGACGCTGACGCTGGCGGACCTGCTGAGCGAGCAGGCGGCCGACGTCGACTCGGGCGCCTACCCCCAGGTGTGGACCTCGCAGTCGCCTGCCGCGCCACGGAACGGCCAGCGCCAGGGGCTGCCGCTGTCGTACGCGTTCGACCCGGGCGGCGCCGCGGACGGCGTCACCATCGACATCCCGCTGAACACGCTGAACCAGGCCCGTCCGGAAGAATTCTCCTGGCAGGTGCCTGGCCTGCGCCAGGAACTGGTCACCGAGCTCATCCGCTCGCTGCCCAAGGCCCTGCGCCGTGAACTGGTCCCCGCTCCCGATGTAGCCCGCGAGGTCCTGGCCCGCATCAGCGACGCCCCTCCAGACGGTTCCGCTCCGGCCACTCCTGCCCCGCCCGCCCCGTCGGGCCCTGTCGCGGACGTACGGGAGGTCCTGTCGCGCGAACTGTTCCTGCTGCGGGGCGTGCGCGTCCCGGTAGACGCGTTCGACCTGGACAAGCTGCCGCCGCACCTGCGGATCACGTTCCGTGTCACCGACGGGGACCGGGTGCTCGGCACCGGCAAGGACCTCGCCGCGCTGCAGCGGCAGCTGCGGCCGCAGCTGCGCGCCACGCTGTCCGCCAGGGCGGTCGCGCTGACCCGCACGGGGCTGACCAGCTGGGATTTCGGCGCGCTGCCGAAGGTGTTCACCGACGGCGAGGTCAAGGCCTACCCGGCGCTCGCGGACGCGGGCGATACGGTCGACGTGCGGCTGTTCGAGACACCCGGCGCCGCGCGCGCGGCCATGCGGGCCGGCACGAGGCGGCTGGTCCTGCTCGGCGCCCGGTCGCCGGTGAAGGACATCGCGGCGCGGCTGACGACGGCGCAGAAGCTCGCGCTGAGCCACAACCCCCACGGCAGCGTGGCCGCGCTGTTCGCCGACTGCGTGAGCTGCGCCGCCGACGGCCTGATCGCGGACGCGGGCGGCCCGGCGTGGGATGCCGAGGGCTTCGCGCGGCTGGCCGAGCAGGTCCGCCCGCGGCTGCACGCGGCGACGGCCGAGGTGGTGACCTGGGCGGAGGAGCTGCTGCGCGCCGCGCACGCGGCGCAGGCGCGGCTCGGCGAGCTGCGCAGCCCGGTGCTCGAGCCGGCCGTCGCCGACATCCGGGACCAGCTTCGGGGGCTGGTATACCCGGGGTTCCTGACCGCCACGGGGATGGCGCGGCTGCCCGCGCTGGCGCGGTACCTGCGCGCGATCGGGCGGCGCCTCGACAAGCTGGCCGACAATCCGGGCCGGGACGCGCAGCAGATGGCGGTCGTCCACCGGGTCCAGGACGCCTGCCAGGCTGCGCTCGCCGCGCTGCCCGCCGCCGTCAGGTCCAGCGATGCGGCGCGGGAGATCGGGTGGCTGATCGAGGAGCTGCGGGTCAGCCTGTTCGCGCAGACCGTCGGCACTCCGGTGCCGGTTTCCGAGCGCAGGATAATGACGGCAATCGAACACCTCAATTGACAACGGTTTGCCATTCGAACGCCATCGGCGTGTCGTTCGAACCCGCGGACTACTTTCAGTGCTAGGTTCCTTCCCAAGTAGCACCGCCTTCCGCCCGCGGGCCGAGGGCCGGTAAGCAAGGAGGAAGGCACCGTGACCGGAACACCCCCCGTCAGGCGTCGGCTGCTCGGCGCGGCACTGCGCAGGTACCGGGAGAACCTCGGCTACGGCCTGGACGAGGCCGCCCGGATCCTGGAGTGCGACCGTTCCAAGATCAGCCGGATCGAGACCGGGCAGCGCGGCATCAGCGCCAAGGAGCTGCGCGAGCTGCTCACCGAGTACGGCGTGCCGGCCGGCGAGCAGGCCGCGCTGCTCGCCGTGGCGCACCGGGGCCGGCAGCATGGCTGGTGGCAGGACTACCAGGACGTCCTCTCGGACGCGGGCCAGGATTACGTGATCATGGAAACCTCGGCGTCGGAAATCCTGGCCTACGCGCCGCACCAGGTGCCCGACCTGTTGCAGACGCAGGAATACGCGCGCACTGTGGCCGCGGCCGACCCCGGCTGCAACGGGGACGAGCAGCGGGCGCACGCGGTCGAGGTGAAGCTGGCCAGGCAGCGGGCGGTGCTCAGTGAGCGCCGCCCGCGGCTGGAGTTTGTTGTCGGTGAGGCGGCACTGCACCAGGTGGTCGGCGGGGCGGGGGTGATGCGCCCGCAGCTTGCCAGGCTGGCTGTGCTCGCCGACGAGGGCGCCAGGGCACCTGGTCCCGCCGTGTCGCTGCAAATCCTGCCGTTCGCCGCAGGCGCATACGCGGTGGCCGGATGCGGGCCGATGGCGGTCCTGCGATTCGCGGACACGCCCGGCCTGGGCGTCGTCCACCTGGCCGCGCTGAGCGGCGGGGTCAGCCTGGAACGCGGCGAGGACGTGGCTCGCTACATACGGGCCTTCGCGCAGCTGCGGACGGCGGCCCTCACCCCGGCGGCATCGGCGCGACTGCTGCGCGCCATGGCGCGAGACTGAGCGGACGTGCCCGGACGCTTATGGCTGCGGGTTCTCGGCACTGCCCGCGTCTGCGGGCAACGGCGTCGACATCTCGCGGAGCGGGTGCGAGAGCTGTCTGTTGACAACCTCGAGCTTGGCGATGAGGTCCTGGATGTCGCGGAGCTGTTGACCGTCGTCACGGCTCTGCTTGCTTCCGGGGGCGTCTCCGCGAAGCCCTCCGGGGACACTTTCGTCGCGATCGCTTGCGGTCGGCACGCCGTTGCCGGAAATCATGGATAAGAACTCCATAGTCGGTGAGGAGGAGCAGGCGAACACCAACGGCGCCTATCAGGAAGAATCTTACTGCGATTTAACAGACTTGTCACGCGGAACCCGGAGGATATTCACAATATCGCCGATTCCGTCGCGCCCGTCTGCCTCAGGCGCCTCGATGGATCGATGATAACCCAAGATTGAAGCACGAACGCGCAGGTCAGCCGTGTCGAGCTAATCGCGATCGATTGCACCGATATTTCGCTTCTCAGATGCACATGCACGCCACGATGCACGATCACGAGGAAAACGCGAATGCACGTGCATTTAAGCGGCGGGTTGACGAGCGCTGGCCGTGGGCGCGCATGGACTGTTCGATTTCGCCCGGGCTGAGCGCGGGGACCGGCAGTTCCGGCGAGCCGCCCCGGGCGGCGCGCATGCCGTCGATGATCAGCGCGAGGTACCTGCGCCAGATGTCCGGCTGGACAGAGCCGGCGTACTCGCCCGCCGAGGCGAGCATGAACACGATGAGCGGAATGTCGGTCGGGCTGAAGTCGTGGCGCAGTGTGCCTTCAGCCAGCGCGCGCTCAACGAGCTTGCTCACCACCGGACGCATCTGCTCGCGGGCATAGGCGACCCGGTCCTTGCCGTAGGTGGCGAACATCATCAGCTGCCGCAGGCCCAGGTCGCCCGCCATGCTGGCGGCGGCGTGTTCAAGGTACGAGATCAGCGCCTGCCAGGGGTCGGGCGCCGCGCACGCCTGTTCGGCAACCGCGACCATGGCGTCGATGCGGTCCTGGAAAAGCTCCGCGACCAGCGTCTCCTTGTCGGGGAACCGCCGGTAGACCGTGCCGACCCCGACTCCCGCCTGGCGGGCCACGTCGTCCAGGGTGGCGTCAAGCCCGCGCTGGGTGAACACCTCGGTGGCCGCGCGCAGGATGCGCTGCCGGTTCCGCTCGGCGTCGCGGCGCAGCGGGCGTTCGCCACGGCAGTCCCCGACCGCGTCACCCTCGGCACGAGATGTCATGGCCGTAGCCTACCCGCAGCGGAGGCGGTGTCTCCGCTTCGTGTTATGCTGGCGCAATAAACGGAGCAGCTATCTCCAGATAGGCGGGTTCGGAATGTCCGAGGGGAGCGTGCCCGCGCCGGGTGCGGGGCGGACGGGCGCGGGCGCGCAGCAGGCCTGGCCGGGCAGCAACGCTGAGCCCGACCCGAGGCGCTGGCTGATCCTCGTGGTCATTGCGATCGCGCAGCTCATGGTCGTGCTCGACGCCACCGTCATGAACATCGCGCTGCCGTCGGCGCAGCGGGCACTGGACTTCACCAACGTCGACAGGCAATGGGTCGTGACGGCGTACTCGCTGTCGTTCGGCAGCCTGCTACTGTTCTGCGGCCGGCTTTCCGACCTGATCGGCCGCAAGGTCATCTTCATCACCGGGCTGGCGGGCTTCGCCGCCGCGTCCGCTGTCGGCGGCGCTTCCGTCAACTTCACGATGCTGGTGGCGGCGCGCGCCTGCCAGGGCGCGTTCGGCGCGATGCTGGCGCCGGCCGCGCTGTCGCTGCTCGCCACGACGTTCGCCGATCCGAGTGAGCGGGGCAAGGCGTTCGGCATCTACGGCTCGGTCGCAGCCGGCGGCGGCGCGGTCGGACTGCTGCTTGGCGGCGTGCTGACGTCCTACCTGTCCTGGCGCTGGTGCCTGTACATCAACCTGTTCTTCGCCGGCATCGCGATCTCCGGCGCGCTGAGCCTGCTGCGCCGGCAGTCCGGCCCGCCCGGAGCGCAGCTCGACATCCCCGGTGTGCTCCTGGTTTCCAGCGGGGTGTTCTGCCTCGTCTACGGGTTCTCCAACGCCGCGACGCACGACTGGTCCACCCCATCGACCTGGGGCTTCCTCGCGGCAGGCGTCATCCTGCTCATCGCGTTCGGGGCCTGGCTCACGCGCGCGACGTCGCCGCTGCTGCCACCCCGGGTTGTCGTCAACCGCAACCGCGGTGCCGCCTACCTCGGTATCCTGGTCACCGCCGCCGGCATGTTCGGCATCTTCCTGTTCCTCACGTACTACCTGCAGGACACGCTGAGGTACTCACCGGTCATCACGGGCGTGGCCTTCCTGCCCATGGTCGTGTGCATCGCGATCGCGTCCAACCTTTCCAACATCGTCCTGATGCCTCGCATCGGCCCCAAGCCGATCGTCTCGGTCGGCCTGGTGCTCGCCGCGGCGGGTACGGCCTGGCTGACCGGGATCGGCCCGCACTCCGGATATGCGGAGACGATCCTCGGGCCGATCATGGTCGCCGGCTTCGGCCTTGGCCTGATGTTCTCCACGGCGTTCAACACCGGCACGTTCGGCGTGGCGCCCCGTGACGCCGGCGTGGCCTCGGCGACCGTCAACACCGGCCAGCAGCTGGGCGGCTCGATCGGCACCGCGCTGCTGAACACGATCGCGACCAGCGCGGCAACCGCCTACCTGGCCAGCCACCTGAGCGGCCGGCCGGCGCCAGGGGTGGTGCAGCTGTCGCTGATCCACGGGTACACGACCGCGTTCTGGTGGGTTGCCGGGATCTTCCTGGCCGGAGCGGTGGTCTGCGGTTCGCTGATGCGCCGCGGCCCGCTGCGCCTGCCCCAGCCCGACGCCGGCCCGGCATCCGCCGCAGCCGACGCCACCCAGGCAGGCGCCACGGCCCGCACGGAATAATCCGGGGGGGCGACCCCCCGGACCCCCCGGCTGCGCCTTGACGGCGCACGTGCTCCGGGGATCTTGCGGTTTGATCCCCGGAGGGCCCACCCGCAGACACCTTAAGCGCCTTATTCAAACCCCATCCGCCGGGCGTCGCGCGTGTTGGCGGACATGCGTTCATGGCCTCTCGGAGTGGGCAACGATTGAGCTTTGAGTCTCCGGCGTGTGCCGGTCATCACCGCTCTGCGAGCGGGGCGGGGGTGGGACGGCCGGAGTCAGGAGGCGTGCTGGCCGGAAGGTACCACTTGGACCAGCTACCGGGACGCGGAGCCATGGGCGAGATCTGGCGCTGTCGTGACCTTCGCCTCGCCCGGGACGTCGCGGTCAAGGTTCTGCGTGATATAGATCCAGATCCAGATGACACACGACGGTTTCGTCGGGAAGCCGAGGCGGCCGCTGGGCTGCGTCATCCAGGTATCCTCATCGTCTACGACGTCGATGAGGCCGACGGCCGGATGTTCATCTCCACGGAACTGCTCCACGGCCACGACCTCGGGAGGCTCCTGAAGGGACATCCAGAAGGTCTGCCGGTTGGTGAGGCGGCAGGCTTCAGCGTCGAAGTCGCCAGCGCGCTGGCTCATGCATACGGGCTGGGGATCGTCATCGCGACCTGAAGCCGTCCAACCTGTTCGCCCAAGACGACGGGCCACTGAAGGTGCTGTACTTCGGCATCTCCCGCGACCTGAACGCCACATCCGGACCCACCGGAACCGGCCAGGCTCTTGGTACGCCTTTCTACATGGCCCCGAACAGTGGCGCGACGCCGAACCCTCCCTGTCAGCTAACTTAGCGAAATGCGGCTGCCGCGGGGCTTCGGGCGTCTAAGTCGGGCGATATCAGATTCTTACGTGGCTACCTCTTAAACCTCACCACCACACCCTGAGAGCTGCTCTCTCCCCCGTCTGTCTGCCAGGTGGCGGTGAGAGGAGCTGACGATTTGGCCACCCGCCAAGCCGCCGAGGTCCCGTTGACGAACGACCAATACCCCGAGTTGTAGTACTTCCAGGGTGCCGCAGGACCAGTGTTGTAGGCCTCAAGTGTATCAACCGCAACAAAGGCGATATTGCCAGCTGCTACACGCGAGAGAGTCCAACTCTGGTTAGCCAGGTAGTTCAGATCAGCAACCTTGCCACCGCCGTTGACGAAGCCGGTAGCGGGTCGGTTGAACTCTATGGCAAAGGCATTCCATGCGTTGGTAGGCGTGTTCACCGTCAGCGTATCGGCCGCACCAGTTGTGTCCGTGCAAATCCATATCTCGTTATCAGCACCATCGTTGTACGAGTTGACGAACTTGAAGGTACCCATCCTTGAAGAGATGCTTTTGACGGTGTGCGTCTGAGTGCCTGGGTTAGTCAAGGTTTGGATTACGAGAATAACGGTGTGGCCTTTCCTTGTGTCGTGAGCGAACACTTTGTTATAGTGTCCGCTAGCGATGCTGGTGGTGTTCCCGTTAATGGTGCCTGTGTCGTCAGCTTGAACGAAGGCAACTGTGGTAGTGGTGGCGGTAGTGGCACTGGCTGCTGATCCGGAAATAACTGTTTCGGCACTCGCCGGCAATGCCATGGCCGTTATGAGCACGAGTGCGCTCACCATGGCTAGGAGAATCTTCTTCACGTTCGTCCTTCCAGTCTGATCTGAGCGTAGAAGGCATCTTTCCGATCTCACGCACAGGCCGCTCGGTTTCCGGGAGCACTCGGCGGCTCTGCACGGCCGAAGCAAGCACAGCCCACTGCACCGGCTCGCGTCGCGCCAGCAGGTTGTCCACATCAAGAGCGACCATAGCTGAAGCTTCACCAGCGGCAGGGAAGACGACGTCAGCGCTGAGCGTTCCAGGTATGCCGCTTGGCCGTACTACCAATTCAATAATATCAGTCGTATCTTCGTGAGCTCCTTGCACTTTTCGGTGTTTGTCCGTTGCCGGGATCGGGTTCGTGCCGCTTCGAGAGGGTGCGGGAATGGACCTATCTGACGTCGTTTCATGCCTAGTATCGCGCGGCGTTTCGCTTGGCTCGGGAAGGATCGGCTTCGATCGTACTCGCAGACCCTACGGCTACGGCCTTGTCTTTGCCACATGAGTGCTATCGCGCTTCAGCCAGCTGGTGATCAATAGCAGTCCACGCTGTTTGATACTCGCTGAGGTCGGCGTATCAACACCAGCTAATCGGCAGGACGCCTTCGACGCCGCATGCCGCCGAACGAGCCGCTTGACGCTGCTCTCGCTGATGCCGTACTCCTCGGCCAGCTTGCGCTTCGACGTGCCCGCTGTGAAGGCGGCGACAAGCCGCTCAGCGTCAGTCTCGCTGAGGCGGTCGCCCACCCGCCAGGTGGCGTCCGGAATCCGGTGTAAAGGGACGGGCGCGGTTCCGGTTGATGGTGATGTTAGGCGATGGCTCCGACATTCTCGTGACGATTGTCGGCTTGTGTGGTGGTGACGGTGCGTGGCCGGAGCGGGCGGGGCGGGCCGGGCAGCGAGCGGCGCAGGTCCTGCAGCAGCCGCAGCCCGTCAGCGGTCATGGTCAGGCCGCGCCAGCCGCGGGAGGCGCGGTCCAGGACGGCCCAGACCAGGGTCAGGCAGGAGGTCTCGCCGGGCAGGCGGCCGATCACCTTGGTGCGGCGGCGGGTCTCGCCGAAGGTCCGCTCGATGAAGTTGGAGTGCCGGATGCGCTGGTGGTGCCCGGCGGGGAACCGCAGGTAGGCGGTCAGCCCTTCATGGTCGGCGAGCAGGCATTTCATCGCGGCCGGGTAGGTCGCGGAGTATTTCGCGGCCATCTCGGTGATGCGGTGTTCGATGAGCTCGACGAGCCGGGGGCCGGGCTTGGTCGTCAGGTCGCTGGTATCGAACAGCGCCCAGAAGGCGTCCTTGACCTCGGGCTGCATCCCGGCCGGGACCGTGGCCAGGATGTTTCCCGCCCGGTGGATGTTATGCCGACGTCGGCATAACATCCATCAGGGGCAATGCATCAGACGGGAAGGTCAAAAGCGCAGCGACGAGGGAACCAGGGAGTTCGTGGCTGAGGTCCGCGTCCCAGGCGCGGTATCCGGCGGGTTCCAATACCTGACTCCGCCAGTACCGACCTCACCCTCAAAGAACGCGCCCTGGCCCGGGTCAACCCACCAGATGCCAGGCCTGGCCGCTACCGGCCACCGGACAAGCTCCTCGCCTTCCTCGAAGCGCTCTGATTATGCCGGCCTTTCCGCCACCCATAAGGCCGCCGCCAGCGGCTCCGCCGGCCTGGTCGGCATAATCCCGAGGTCGGCGTAATGGATCAGGCAGCGCTGGCGCAGCGCCTTGGGGAAGGCCTGCCCGGTCGCGGCGATCAGGCCGGGGACGCCGTCGCTGATGACCAGCAGCGGGGAGGGCAGGCCGCGCTCCTTGAGGTCTTGCAGGAAATCGTGCCAGGCATCGGCGGACTCGCCGGCGCCGGGCGCCAGGCCGGTGAAGGCGGGCTTGCCGCTAGTGGTGATGCCTCAGGCGGCCAGCACCGGCTCAGCCGGGGAGCCGGGATGCATCCGGAAGAACGAGGCGTCCAGGAACAGGTAATCCAGGACGACATCGTCCAGGCGCCGCGTAGCCCAGGCCTGGTACTCCTCCTTGATCGCCTGGCACACGGTCGAGACGGTGGACTTGGAGATCGCAGCCTGGTCACCGAGCGCCTCGGCCAGGGCCGCCTCCACGTCGCGGACCGGCAGGCCGCGCACGAACGAGGCGATCACCAGCGTCTCCAGCGCGTTGGTCTTGGTCACGTGGCTGCCGGACAGCCGGGACGCGAACGCCCCGGTGGTGCCGCGCAGCTTCGGCCGGGCCAGCCTCACCGGCCCGGCGGTCGTCTTGACGGTCACTTCCCGGTACCCGTTCCGCGCGCCAGGCCGGGCCTCAGCGCAGGCCGCGGCCCGCTGGTAACGGTCGCGGCCGGGGAACTCGGTGACTTCGGCTTCGAGAGCAGCCTGCATCAGCAACCGCGCGCCGAGCCGGGCGACGTCTTCCAGGATCTCCGGCAGCTCCCGGTCCTGACTGAACAGCTCGTCGATGTGGCCGCGGATACGTCGGTAGGGGATACTCGGTCAGGCATGGGCGTAGGTCCTTCCCTTCGATGACTTGGCCGTCTTGAAGGGAACCTACGCCCGTCTTCATTTACACCGGGGTTTGGACGTCATCACCCGCCACTTACGGGTGCCCAGGGGAACAGACCGCACGCTGCGAGCCTGTTCGCCGCCCTGTTCTTGTGCCCGGCGGAGCTGCTGTACCGCACTGACCAGGGATTTTGCGAGGTCTGAATGGTTTGAGTAAGACCCCATAAGGTCCGGCTGCGCCTTGACGGCGCACGTGCTCGGGGGATCATGCAGTTCCCGGGCTGGCCGTCCGGTAACGACCTGTGCAGCGCCTTGCGCATGGGGTGGGCGCGGCGCTCTGGCGCGGCCGGCTCGGTGAGCCGGGGCAGCACGATCGTGAAGCGGGTCATCGCTGGCCGGCTGGTCACCAGCACGGCGCCGCCGTGCGCAGCGACCACCGCGTCCACGATCGCGAGGCCGAGCCCGGTGGACGCCGCGTTGGTCGCGTGCGAGCGGGATGTGTCCGCGCGGGTGAACCGCTCAAACAGGTCGGGCAGCAGGTCGGCCGGGATGCCGGGCCCGTCGTCGGTGACGGTCAGCACCATCCACGGTCCCGGCGGGACGGTCCCGTGCTGCACGGACTCCCGGCCGGCCGCGGGTTCGCCCGGCGGGAGCTCGGCGCTGACCCTGACGGTGACCGTGGTGCCTTCCGGGGTGTGCCGCCCGGCGTTGCTGAGCAGGTTGCCGAGCACCTGGTGCAGCCGGTGCTGGTCGCCGCTGACCAGCACCGGGTCGTCGGGCAGTTCGAGCACCCAGCGGTGGTCGGGTCTGGCCACGCGGGAGTCGCTCGTCGCCTCGATGGCCATCCGGGACACGTCGACCGCGTCCCTGCCCAGCGGCCGGCCGGCGTCAAGCCTGGCGAGCAGCAGCAGGTCGTCGACCAGAACGCTCATCCGGGTGGACTCAGAAAGCACGCGGGCCAGCGCGTGCGTCACCGCCTCCGGGGAGTCGCCCGGATGCCGCAGCGCCAGCTCGGCGTAGCCGCGGATGGCGGCGAGCGGCGTGCGCAGCTCGTGGCTGGCGTCGGCGGCGAACCGGCGCAGCCGCGCCTCACTCGCCGCGCGTCGATGCAGTGCCGCCTGCACGTGCCCGAGCATCCGGTTGAAGGCCAGCCCGACCTGGCCGGTCTCGGTTTCCGGGTCGGTGTCCGGCACGCCGTTGGGCAACTTGACGTCGCCGAACTCAAGCGGCAACTCGGCCACCTGGGACGCGGTGGCCGCCACCCGGCGCAGCGGGCGCAAGGAGAGCCTGACCCAGATCGTGCCGAGCACGCCGGCCAGCAGCAGGACGCAGCCGAAGATCACCGACTCGGCGAGCGCCACATAGCGGAGCTGGTCATCCATGCCGCTGAGCGGCATGCCGGTGATGTAGACGGAGCCGTCGCCATCGGGGTCACGCATCGCGGTGAGTTCGAACGTGGTGTTGGCCGAGCTGAGGTAGTGCGTGCTGGTCGGGGCGTTTTCCCCATCCGGCCCGTCCGGCCCGTTCTGGCCGTTTTGGGTGTTCGCTCCGTTCTGCGGGGCCGGGGCCTCCGACAGCGGGATGGTCAGCAGGATCCGCGCGTCCGCGGGCGACAACCGGTAGGAGCTGTCGCCAATGAGCACCGCGTGCCACTCCCCGTTCGCGATCACCGCGGTGAACGTCCCGTCGGCGAGTCCCTGGCACGCGGACAGGGTGACCGAGCCCGGGTGCACGTTCGCGGCGGTCCTGCTGTCGCTGCCGGGGGCGGGGCTGGTTCCTGGACCGCCAGGACCGCGAGGATTGCCCGTGGTTCCCGAGGGACTGGCGTCGTGGCTGAACTGGTGCTCCCAGCAGTTGTAGGCGAGGATGGTCGCCGTCTGCAGCTGGTTGCCTAGTTCACGCGACAGCGAGTTCTGGACGGCGAAGTACGTGACGATGCCGACGGTGGCGCAGGCGACGGCGAGCAGCGCCACCAGGCCGGCGATCAGCCTGCCGCGCAGCGTGCGCAGCATCCGCAGACGCCACGGCGCGATCCTGCGCAGCCGCGCAACCGACCGCATCAGCCAGTCGGCTTCAGGACATACCCGACGCCGCGGACAGTATGGATGAGCGGGTCACGGCCGGCGTCGATCTTCTTGCGCAGGTAGCTGATGTACAGCTCGACCACGTGCGCTTGGCCGCCAAAATCGTAGTTCCACACCCGGTCCAGGATCTGCGCCTTGGACAGTACCCGCCGCGGGTTGCGCATCATGAACCGGAGCAGCTCGAACTCGGTCGCGGTCAGGTCGATGAGCTCGCCGCCGCGGCGGACCTCGCGGGCATCCTCGTCCATGGTCAGGTCCGCCACTTTGAGCGCGCCCTCGCTGTTCGCCCTGGCCAGGTTGGCTCGGCGGAGCAGCCCGCGCAGCCGGGCGAGAACCTCCTCAAGGCTGAAGGGTTTCGTGACGTAGTCGTCGCCGCCCGCGGTCAGCCCCGCCACCCGGTCTTCCACCGCGTCTCGCGCGGTGAGGAAGAGGACGCAGATCTCCGGGAGTTCGGCGCGGAGCCTGCGCATGACCTCGATCCCGTCTACGTCGGGCAGCATGATGTCCAGCACGACTGCATCCGGCCGGAACTCGCGCCCCGCCCGGACCGCCTCGGCCCCGTTGCCCGCGGTGCGCACGCTCCAGCCCTCGTAGCGAAGCACACTAGACAGCAGCTCCGCCAGGCTCGGCTCATCGTCGACCACGAGTACCCTGACCGGCGTGCCATCCGGGTGCAGTGTGCCCGCCCTGCCCGCCTGCGCCGTCGCGGTCGGCGCCGTGCCAGTGTCGCCGGCCGTGCCGTGCTGGGCACTGCCGGTTAGCGTTGTGCCTCCTGCATAGTCAGGCATATCTGTCGCTCACTCGTCGCTGGCTTGCTGACTTCCTTATCAGGATGGCAACTCAACGGCATCAGAGCGTACGGATATTGCTATGGATTGCCTCTGAGATTGCACGCGGCTACTGATCAGCCCGCTCAGCGGTTCGGCGAGCGCCCAGTGGGCACGCCGCTAACTGTCGAGGACCCGCGCGAGCTTGGAGCCGTGCCCGGCAGGGCGCGCGCCCGCCGCCAGGAGCAGGTCCGCCGCCGCCTGCTGCAGCGCCGGCGACGCGACCGGCACCTCGACCTCGATCTCCCGCCAGCGCAGCGGCTGGGCCGCGGCGCCGGTGGCGCCGGTGGCGCCGGTGGCGCCGGTGAGCCGTCGCGCCGTCACCACGTCGTCGGCGATCTCCGCCACGACGCGTCCGTCGTGCCCGGTGAGGGTCACCACGGTCCGTTCGGTATCGAGGACGGCTATCGGCGCGAGCGGGAGGCCGCCGGTGACCCCCGCCACCAGCGCGGCGAGGCGGTCCGGGACCTCGACCTGCGCGTCCGCGCCGCCAGTGCCCTCCCCGGCGTCTTCGGCGGACAGGGGAACGTGCAGCTCCTGGCGGGCGTTCTGCCCGGCCGGGAGCTTGAGGTGCCAGCCCGCGTCGGTCCCGCCGGTCCGCCTGCGCAAGGTGATCTTGCCAGCCGCCAGCCGCGTGTCCGCGGTGTCGAAGTAGGTGGCGGCCAGGTGGTGCCTGACCGGCGGGGCTGCCGCCACGTCCGCGGACAGGGCGCCGAAGTCAGGCCGCCCGAAGTCCTCGTCCACGTCGAACTTCTGCTCGATCTCGATGTGGTCAGACACCGCAGCCTCCGCCGTCTCTGCCGTCCAGTTAGCCCCCAGCTTATGAAAGGGACACTGCGGGGCCAGCCGC